>DATLPH010000033.1:0-2664 GCA_035535855.1 Gaiellaceae bacterium | reverse complement strand
GTTCATGCGGAAGCGCTCGCGTGCGGCCGCCGAGAGACCGAGCTCCGCGCGCGCTTCGTCGAGCAGCTCGGCGGCCTCGTCGGCCTCGACTCCGACGAAGCGGCCCTCGAGGCGGACGACCAGCTCCTGCGGCTCGCCCTGCGAGGCGAGCTCGGCCGCCCTGCGAACGACCTCGCCGACGCGGACGTCCGCCTTCAAGCGCTGCACGTCGAGCGAGTCGCTCCGCGTGATCTCGACGCCCTCGACGAGCTCGGGGACGGCGCGCTGGTCGACGCTGTCCTCGCCGAGAGCGGGGAGGACGTGTGAGACGTACTCCATGAAGGCCGGGTTCGGCCCGACGACGAGGATGCGCCGCAGCTCCGTGCGGTGGGCGTAGAGCAGGAACGAGGCGCGGTGGAGCCCGACTGCGGTCTTGCCCGTGCCGGGGCCGCCCTGGATCACGAGCGGCGGCTCCGGCTCGCGCGCGATCAGCCGGTACTGGTCGGCCTGGATCGTCGCAACGATGTCGCGCATGCGCGCGTCACGGGCGCGCTCGAGCTCCTCGAGCAGGAAGTCGTCCACACCGCCGGCGTCGGCGAGCGAGCCGTCCAGCGCCTCGTCGCTGATGTCGAGCAGGGTCCGCCCACGCGTGCGAAAGTGGCGGCGCAGCGTGACGCCGTGTGGCGCAACCGGTGTGGCCGTGTAGAACGGGCGAGCGGCTGGCGCCTGCCAGTTCACGACGAGCGCGCGGCGGGCGTCGTCGTGTACCCAGCGGCGGCCGACGTAGAGCGTGTCCGCGGTGCCCTCCGCGTCGATCCGGCCGAAGCAGAGCCCTCGCTCGGCGTCCTCGAAGGTCCGCAACCGGCCGGTCGCCCAGGTCTCGATCGCCTCCGCGGCGACCTCGGTCGCTCCTGCGCCCGCCGCGCGCAGGAGCGCCTCGCGCATGCGGTCGAGGCAGTCGTACGCCTCGTCCAGGTAGGCCTGCTCGGCTGGCAGATCGGGATGCGACACGGCGAGAAGCGTAGTGGGTTGCGTTCTACATATGCGTTTTACCTATAATGGCCGCGATGACCCGGCGCGCTCACCACCCCCGCTCACGCAGCCGCCGTCTCGTCGGGCCCGGCCGCTGGCACGTACACGCCCGCGTCGAGCGGTTCGTCGAGCCGTCGCTGCTGCTGCTCCTGCGCGAGCGGCCGCTCCACGGCTACGAGCTGCTCGAGCGGATCCCCGAGCTCGGTGTCGAGGGGCGCGTCGACATCGGCAACCTCTACCGGCTCCTGCGCGCGCTCGAGGAGGAGGGCCTCGTCAGCTCCGAGTGGAGCGCCGAGCTGCCCGGCCCCGCGAAGCGCACCTACGAGCTCACCGCCGAGGGCCGCAAGCTCCTCGACCGCTGGGCCGAGGCGCTGGGCCGTGCGCAGGAGACGATCGGAACCTTTCTCGAACGCTACGAAGAAGGGAGGTGAACATGCACCGACACAGACACCACCACCGTGGCCACGGCCGGCGAGGGCGCTGCTTTCCGAGCCGCGAAGACCGGCTCAAGCGCCTCGAGGAGTATCAACGCGACCTCGAGCAGGAGATCGCGGACGTCGCGAGCGAAATCGAGCGGCTGAAGGCGGCACCGGCCGAGACCTCGACGGTCTAGGGCTTACGAAGGCCCCGCTTCGGCGGGGCCAACCGCCCGTTTCCAGTTGCTATCCTCTCTTCACCACATTTCACCGGCTTGGCGAAATGGGCGCACTAGCGCCCGTTTTTTTTGGAGAGGAGCACGATGCCGGGCATCCACGACAAGGAACGGACACTGGAGCGCGACATCAGCGGCAAGGTCGAGCAGGCCCTGCCGGGCGTCGAGGTGCTCGCAGTCGAGCTCACCGGCCCCGAGCGCTTCACCGTCTACGTCGACCGCGAGGGCAAGGCCGTGGACATCGCGCTGTGCGAGCAGGTCACGCGCCTCCTGTCGGACTACCTCCGCGAGTACGACATCGACGTCTCCTCGCCGGGCCCGGAGCGGCCGCTGCGCAAGCCGGAGCACTTCCAGCGTGCGCTCGGCCGGCAGGTCAAGCTGAAGACGGAGCGCCGCAAACTTCGCGGTGAAGTCACCCGGGCGGACGGCGAGGCAGTGACCGTGGCCGCCGACGGCGACGAGATCGACATCCCGTACGAGCAGATCGTGCGGGGCAACCTGATCGAGGAAAAGGAAAGCCGATGAGCAGGGAGATCATCGAGCTCGTCCACGAGCTCGAGCGCGACAGGGGTATCGAAGGCGACACGCTGATCGAGGCGCTCGAGGACGCGCTGTTGGCGGCGTACAAGAAGACGCCGGGCGCGACTCGCCACGCCGTCGTCGAGCTCGACAAGCAGGAGGGCGACTTCCGCGTCTTCTCGATCGAGCTGCCGGCCGACATCGAGGAGCGGCTGCTCGAGGAGGCGCGTGAGCGCGTGCTCACCGAGCTCGAGGAGGCCGAGGCCGAGAACGGCGAACGCTCGCACGTGCTCGTCACCGACGAGGACCTCGACATCGACTGGTCCGAGGTACCCGAGGATCAGGTCAAGCGGGCCGACGTCACGCCCGAGAACTTCGGCCGCATCGCCGCGCAGACCGCGAAGCAGGTGATCACGCAGCGGATCCGCGAGGCCGAGCGCCAGATCATGTACGACGAGTACGTCGACCGCGTGACCGAGGTC
>DATLPH010000032.1:0-11349 GCA_035535855.1 Gaiellaceae bacterium | reverse complement strand
CGGCACTCGGTCGAGCGGCCGTCGGGCCGCAGCGCGAGCAGGTGGTTCGGCACGAGCTCCCGCGTGCGCGCGAACCAGAACCCGGAGAGGCCGGTGAGGACGCGGCCCTTGTCCGGGATCTCCGTGGGCAGGACGACGTCGAAGGTCGAGATCCGGTCGCTCGCGACGAGCAGCAAACGGTTGTCGTCGAGCTCGTAAAGCTCGCGTACCTTCCCGCTCCCGACGTGGGTGGCCGCTTCAGGCATGTACGGGTTCCTCCTTTCGGGCGAGCTCGCCCAGCCGCTCGAAAACGGCGTCGAGGTGACGTGTGTACCAGCCGAGGTCGAAGACCCTTTCCAGGTCGACGCGGCTCGCGATCTCGTCGTCTGCCCGCACGAGCTCGCGGAAGTCCTGTTTCTCCTCGTGCGCGCGCAGCGCGTGACGCTGGACGAGGCGGTAGGCGTCCCCGCGTGGCAGGCCGGACTCGACGAGTGCGAGCAGGAGGCGCTGGCTGAAGAAGAGCCCGTGACCCGCCTCGAGGTTGCGCCGCATTCGCTCCGGCCGCACGTCGAGCCCCTCGACGAGCCACGTGAACCGCTCGAGCATGTAATCGAGCGCGAGGAACGAATCGGGAATCACGACGCGCTCGGCCGACGAGTGCGAGATGTCGCGCTCGTGCCACAGCGCTACGTTCTCGAGCCCAACGAGGGCGTTCGCGCGCACGACGCGCGCTAGGCCGCAGATGCGCTCGGCGACGACGGGGTTGCGCTTGTGCGGCATCGACGAGGAGCCCTTTTGGCCCTTGCCGAACGGCTCGGCCACCTCGCCGACCTCGGTGCGCGCAAGGTGGCGGACCTCGAGCGCGAACTTCTCCAGCGAGGCCGCGACGAGCGCGAGCGCGGCGAGAAGCTCCGCATGGCGGTCGCGCTGGATGATCTGCGTCGAGACCGGGTCCGGCTCGAGACCGAGGCGCTCGCAGGCGAGCCGCTCGAGCTCCGGGTCGGTCGCCGCGTATGTGCCGACCGCGCCCGAGAGCTTGCCGACGCGCATCGTCTCGAGGGCGCGGCTGAGGCGAGTGCGCGCGCGATCGAGCTCGAAGGCCCAGCCGGCGAGCTTGAGCCCGAACGTCATCGGCTCGGCGTGGATCCCGTGCGTTCGGCCAATGCAGAGGTCGTCCTTGTGCCTGGCCGCGCGCTCGGTGACGGCGTCGAGCGCGAGGTTGAGCTCGCGCAGCAGCAGCTCGCCCGCCTCGCGGACCTGCAGTGAGAGCGCTGTGTCGACGACGTCGGAGGAGGTGAGACCGTGGTGGATCCACCGTCCGGCCGGGCCGACTCCCTCCGCGACCGCGTCGACGAAGGCCGCGACGTCGTGCTGCGTCTCCCGCTCGAGCTCGGCGACTCGCTCCGGCGTAGGCGGCTTCGCCTTGGCGCGAATCTCGGCGACGGCGTCCGCGGGCACCGCCCCGAGCTCGGCCCAGCCCTCGAGGGCGGCGAGCTCGACGTCCAGCCAGCGCGCGAGCTTGCTCTCGTCCGACCAGACCCCGGCCATCTCGGGTCGGGAGTAGCGCGCGATCACCGGCTGCAGTCTAGAGCCCGGACAGGAAGTCGTCCCGTGGGCAAAGAGTCACGCTCTCGTCACAACCACGTCACACCCCCGCGCGCATTTCGCAGGCACCCTGGAGATCTCCCCGGGTGGGTGGGGGTTAGGGATGGGACCCGCCTTGGCGCGCGGTCCGAGCCGGCCGGCGAGCCGGATTGATTAGCTGCCCAGGATGCGCGCGGCCAGCGCGGCCGCGTTCTTCGCGTTGTCGACGCCGACCGTGGCGACCGGCACCCCCGGCGGCATCTGGGCGATGGCGAGCAACGCATCGAGCCCGTCGAGCACGCTCATCCGCGAACGGAGTGGCACCCCGATCACGGGCAGGTCGGTTTGGGCCGCGATCGCTCCAGGCAGTGCGGCCGCGAGCCCCGCCCCGGCGATCAGGACGCGGATGCCTCGTTCGCGCGCGCTGCGCGCGTACTCCGCGACCGCGTCCGGGTCGCGGTGAGCCGACCGGACCTCCAGCTCGTGCGGAATCCCGCGCGCCTCGAGCTCGTCGACGGCAGGTTGCATCCGCTCGCGGTCGGATTCCGACCCGACAAGGATGCCGACCACCGGCCCGTCAGCCGGGGACATGTCCCTCCACAGCACGAAGTGCGATGTCGCGGCGGAAGCGCATTCCCGCGAACGAGATCCGGCTCGTCGCCTCGTAGGCCTTCGCCCGGGCCGCGGCGACGTCGTCGCCGGTCGCCGTCACCGCGAGCACCCGGCCGCCGTTAGTCACCAGGCGTCCGCCCTGACGCGCCGTGCCGCAATGGAAGACGAGCGCCCCGGCTGCCTCGGCGTCCTCGACGCCGTCGATCGGCGTGCCGCTGTCCGGCTGCTCCGGATAGTCGCCGCTGGCGATCACGACGGTGACCGCGGCGGCCTCGCCGACCGTCGCCTCTCCTTCCAGCTCGCCCGTCGCCGCGCTCCAGAGCAGCGGCAGCAGGTCGCTCTCGACGCGAGGCAGAATCGACTGCGTCTCGGGATCGCCGAAACGGGCGTTGAACTCGAGCACGCGCGGGCCGTCGTCGGTCAGCATCAGGCCCGCATACAGGAGCCCGGTAAACGGTGCATCCCGCCGCGCGAGCTCCGCGAGCACGGGCCGGTGGACCAGCTCGAGCAGCTCTTCCGCTTCCGGGTCGCCCAGCCCCCGGACCGGCGTATACGAGCCCATCCCGCCCGTGTTCGGGCCGGTATCGCCCTCCCCGATCCGCTTGAAGTCCTGCGCAGGCGCGAGTGCGACGGCGCGCGTGCCGTCGGTGACCGCGAACAGCGAGATCTCCTCGCCTTCGAGCAGTTCCTCGATCAGGAGGTCGCCGCCGAGCGACGCAGCGCCTTTCAGTCCCGCGTCGAGCTCGTCCTGCGTGCGGCAGACGAAGACTCCCTTCCCCGCAGCGAGCCCGTCGACCTTCACGACGCACGGAGGTCGCGCCACCGCGAGACGCTGCGCGGTCGGGACGCCCGCTGCCTCGAGCACGTCCTTGGCAAAGCCCTTCGACCCCTCGATCCGCGCGGCCGCGCGCGTCGGGCCGAAGGCGGTGACCCCGCCGCGGCGCAGCGTGTCGACCAGGCCGACGACGAGCGGCGCCTCGGGGCCGACGACGGCGAGGTCGATGCCGAGCTCGCGGCTGAGCGAGAGGAGGCCCTCGCCGTCCTCGGCCCGCACCGGGTGGCACTCGCCGAGGGCGGCGATCCCGGGGTTCCCGGGCGCTGCGTGCAGCTCGTCGAGAGCGGAGCTGCCGGCGAGCTTCCACGCAAGCGCGTGCTCGCGGCCTCCCGAACCGACGATCAGCACCTTCACGGCGGCGAGTGTACTGCCGCTGTCGGCGTTTCAAGCCCGCGCCGCAGGTCGAGGTTGACGCGGCGCTGCTCGCCAACGTGAATACGCCCGATGAGCTTCGACGTCTCGGGTGACGCGTACGACCGCTTCATGGGCCGCTACTCGCGCGAGCTGGCGCCGGTGTTCGCCGACTTCGGCGAAATCGGCGCCGACCAGTCCGTGCTCGACGTCGGCTGCGGCTCCGGCGTCCTGACCGAGGAGCTCGCCCGCCGCCTCGGCCCCGAGCGCGTGGCCGCGGTCGACCCCTCACCCCTCGTCGAGGTCTGCGCCGCCCGGCTACCCGACGCAGACGTGCGCCAGGGCGCCGCCGAAGAGCTGCCGTGGCCCGACGGCTCGTTCGACTCCGCCCTCGCCCAGCTCGTGATCCACTTCCTCGACGATCCCGTCGTTGGCGTCGCCGAGATGGGTCGAGTCGTGCGACAGGGCGGGGTCGTGGCGGTGTGCTCGTGGGATTTCACCGCCATGCAGTTGCTCCGCACGTTCTGGGAGTCCGTCCAACACCTCGACCCCGCTGCGCCAGCGGAGACGCTGCCGTACGCGACGCTCGACGGGCTGACGGCGCTCGGCGCCGACGCCGGGCTGGAGTCGGTTGAAACCGCTGCGCTCGAGGTCTCGAGCTGGTACGAGGACTTCGACGAGCTGTGGGACTCGTTCCTGCTCGGTGTCGGCCCGGCCGGCCAGTACTGCCTGTCCCTGCCGCCCGACAAACAAGCGGCGGTCCGCGAGGAGTACCGCCGACGCATCGGCGATCCGGCCGGAAGCTTCACGCTCACCGCCAGCGCGTGGGCCGTGCGTGGTCGCGTGCCTGACCGCCGCTAGGGGCGGGCGAGCGCCTCGAGCGAGCCGGGCGCGAGCACACGTTCCCGCTCGGCGCCGGTGCCGATCAGCGAGACCGGCACCTCGAGCTCGCGCTCGACGAACTCGACATAGCGCCGAGCAGCTTCCGGGAGAGCGCTCAGCACGGTCACGTCGTCGAGCGGCTCCTCCCAGCCCGCGAGCGACTCGTAGACCGGGCGGCAGTGGTGGAAGTCGCTCTGGTGCGCGGGAAAGTCGGCCGTCTCGGTGCCGTCGCGCAGCCGGTAGCGCACGCAGACCGGGAGCTCGGCGAACGCCGAGAGGACGTCGAGCTTCGTCAGCGCGAGCGACGTGATGCCGTTCAGCCGCACCGCGTAGCGGAGCGCGACGAGGTCGAGCCAGCCGCAGCGGCGCTGGCGGCCGGTGGTCGTGCCGAACTCGGAGCCGAGGTCGCGCACGCGCTCCTGGTCGGGGCCCTCGATCTCGGTCGGGAACGGGCCCTCGCCGACGCGCGTGACGTAGGCCTTGGCGACGCCGATGATCGCGTCGATCCGGTTCGGCCCGATCCCCACGCCGACCGCCGCGGCGCCGGCGACGGTCCCCGACGAGGTGACGAAGGGATACGTGCCGTGGTCAAGGTCGAGCAGCGTGCCCTGCGCGCCTTCGAGCAGGACGAAGCGGCCGTCGCGCAGCGCGCCGTCGACCAGCAGCGACGTGTCCGCGACGTACGGCCGCAGCCGTTGCGCAAAGACCTCGTAGCTCTCGGCCAGCGCCTCCAGCTCGAGCGGCTCCGAGCCGTAGACGCGCTCGAGCCAGACGTTCTTCTCGGCGAGCGCGACCTCGATCTTCTGGCGCAGGATCTTCGGCTCGAGCAGGTCCTGCACGCGAATCCCGAGCCGCGCGGCCTTGTCGGCGTAGGCAGGCCCGATCCCGCGCTTGGTCGTGCCGATCTGCAGCTTGCCGAGCCGGCGCTCGCTGCCTTGGTCGATGGCGACGTGCCACGGCATGATCAGGTGCGCCTCGCCCGAGACGCGGACGCAGCCGGTCGAGATCCCGCGGGCCTCGAGCTCGTCCAGCTCGCGAACGAATACCTCCGGGTCGATCACGCACCCCGCGCCGAGGATGCACTCCTTGCCGTGCAGGATCCCCGACGGCATGTGGTGGAACTTGTACTTCTCGCCGTCGGCGACGATCGTGTGCCCCGCGTTCGGCCCGCCCTGGTAGCGACAGACGAGATCCGAGTGCTGGGCGAGCAGGTCGACGATCTTGCCTTTGCCCTCGTCGCCCCACTGGGCGCCGACGATGACAGTCGCAGGCATCAGCGTTCCCTCACGGTCGCGGGCACGCGCGGGAGTGTGCCTGATCTGGTCGGCTGTCAGGAAGCCCGGGTGAACATAAGGTGCGCGACGTCTCGACCCTGAACCACTCGCGTCTGCTTCAGCTGGATCGGCTCGCCTCCCGGCTCGTCGAACAGCCGCGTGCCGCCGCCGAGGAGCAACGGGGCAACGTGGATGTGCATCGTGTCGACGAGACCTGCCCGCAGGTACTGCTGCACTACGTCGGCGCCCCCTGAGAGCCCGACGTCGCGGTCGCCGGCCGCCGTTTTCGCCTGCTCGAGCGCGGCCTCGATGCCTTCGGTCACGAAGATGAACGACGTGCCTCCGTCTTTGGCCACGGTCTCGCGGGGATGGTGCGTGAGCACGAATACCGGCCCGTGGAACGGCGGGTTGTCTCCCCACCAGCCGTCGGCCTTCGGATCGTCCTCCCACGGCCCCTCACCGCCGCTGAACATCCGCCGGCCCATCACATGGGCGCCGATCGAGCCGATGATCTCTTGGACGAGCTCGTCGTCTGGGCCCGTCTCCCCGCCCTCGAGACCGTGCCACTCCCGCCAGACGGCCAGCCGTACGACCCAGTCGTGCAGCTGCTCGCCGCCCTCGCCGAGCGGCTCGTCGAGGGTCGCGTTCGGCCCGGCGACGAAGCCGTCCAGCGACATCGTGATGTCGAGAGTCAGTCCTGCCATGCCTAGATCAGACTGTCTGCCCGCGCGAAACTCATCGCAGGAGGGCTACCAAAGGGGCGAGGTCGCCTCCGCCGCGACGGCGCCGCCCGCGCGAATGATGCGGATGCGGTGACCGCGCGGGCATGTCGTCCAGCCGAGATCCTCCTCGAGCCGCAGGTTCCCCTGCGCCGTCTGGCCAACATACTCGGCAGCCGCTTCCAGCTCCGCACAGGCCTGGCACACGACCGTGAAGGCAGTCGTACGCGAGAGGAGGACGACGGTCTGCTCGTACATCAGCCTCCGGCGGTGCCTCCGGACGGCGCGAGGTCGGCGAACTTCGCGTAGCGCTTCAGGAAGGAGAGCTTGACCGTGTCGGTCGGGCCGTTGCGGTGCTTCGCCAGGTGCACCTCGGCGATGCCCTGCTGCTCGGACTCGTCGTTGTAGTACTCGTCGCGGTAGATGAACATCACCAGGTCGGCGTCCTGCTCGATCGAGCCGGACTCGCGCAGGTCGGAGAGGATCGGCCGCTTGTCGTGGCGCTGCTCGACCGCGCGCGAGAGCTGCGACATGGCGAGGATCGGGACGTCGAGGTCGCGCGCGAGGATCTTCAGCGAGCGGGAGATCTGCGAGACCTCCTGGACGCGGTTCTCGACGCTCGAGCCCGAGGTCATCAGCTGCAGGTAGTCGACGACGATCAGGCCGAGGTCCGGCTGCCGCGACTTCAGCCGCCGGGCCTTCGAGCGGATCTCCATCATCGTGATCGAGCCCTGGTCGTCCACGTAGATCGGCGCCTTGGCGAGCCGGTCGCAGGCGGCGGTCAGGCGCGGCCAGTCGTCGGCGCCGAGCTTGCCGGTGCGGAGACGCTGCGACTCGACCTTGGCCTCGCTGCACATCAGCCGCTGCGTCACCTCCGACTTCGACATCTCGAGCGTGAACATGGCCACGGGCACCTCGGCGCGGACGGCGAGGTTCGCGGCCATGCAGAGGCCGAGGCCGGACTTGCCCATGCTCGGGCGGGCGGCGACGATGATCAGGTTCCCCGGCTGGAAGCCGGACGTGAGCCGGTCGAGATCTCGAAAGCCTGAGGGCGTTCCCGTGACATCTGCCCCGGCTTCGTAGAGGGCGGTGATGCGCTCGAAGCTGTCCTTCAGCAGCTCCTCGATGTGAGTGAACTCGCTCGTCACGCGCGCCTGTGAGAGGTCGAAGACGACCTGCTCGGCGCGGTCGACGAGGTCGGTTGTGTCGCCCGGCCGCTCCCAGCCCAGCAGGGAGATCTCGCCGCCCGCCCGAATCAGACCGCGCAGAGTCGCCATCTCGCGGACGATGCGCGCGTAGTGCCCGGCGTTGGCGCTCGCGGGGACGAGGGCGGCGAGCTCGTGGATGCGGACGCGGCCGCCCGCACCCTCGAGCTCGCCGCGCTCTTCGAGCTCGTCGACGAGGGTGATCGCGTCGACGGGCTCGCCCTTCGAGTAGAGCGCCAGCGCCGCGCGGTAGATGACGGCGTGGCTCTCGCGGTAGAAGTCGCTCGCGTCCAGCACTTCGCTGACCGCCCCGATCGCGCCGGGGGAGAGCATCATCGCGCCAAGGACAGATTCCTCAGCTTCGAGATTCTGCGGCGGGACCGGGGCGGTCGGCGAGGCCTGGGCGAGCTGGGCCATCGGGTTACCCAACCATGCCCGGCGCGGTCCTGGAAGGTCTGGACGACGCGGCTTTCGACAGGCCTAGGCGGTCCCGGGAGCGGCGGTTTGCAGGCATAAGGGAACGCATGTTTCCACGACCCCCGGACGACGCCTGTGGGCGAAAAGACCGCTCGGAGCGGGAAGTTCCTGAGGAATTCCACAGGCAACGGCTCGCTTGTGGAGAAGCCTGTGCGCTCTTGTTACGACTCGGGCCGGTCGGGCTGCTGCTCGGCGTCGGCCGGCAGCTCGTCCGCCGCGTCGGCGGCGCGGTCGAAGGCGTCGTCGGGGACCTGCTCTGCCTCCGCCTCCGGGTCCGGCTCCACTTCCTCCTCGGCCTCGACGACGGCCTCGATCTCGGCCTCCGCAGCCTCGTGCTCGGCCTCGGCTTCTGCCTGCGCGGCGGCCTCGGCCTCGGCCTCGGCGGCAGCGATCGCGTCGAGCTCCTCCTGGGGCGGCAGCTCGCCGCCCTCGGGGACGACTGCGATCCGCAGCGTGGCGGTCACGTCGGCGAACAGCTCGACCGGGATCTGGTAGCGCCCGATCCGCTTGATCGACTCGGGCAGGTCGAGCTTGCGCCGGTCGATCCGCACCTTCTCCGTCTCCCAGAGGCGCTCGGCGACGTCGGTCGCGGTGACGGAGCCGAAGAGCGTGCCCGTCTCGCCGGCAGGGACGTCGAAGCGCAGCTCGGCGGCCTCGACTCGTTGCAGGATCTCCTGCGCCTGCTCGAAGCTCTGCGCCTCGTGCCGCGCGCGCTTGTCCTCGAGCTTGCGCAGCTCGGCGACCTTCGCGGGGGTCGCGGTCTCCGCGAGCTTGCGTGGCAACAGGTAGTTGCGCGCGAAGCCGGGGGCGACGTCGACGACCTCGCCGCGCAGGCCGACCTTCTCGACGTCCTGTCGCAGGATGACTTCCATGCTCAGCCGGTGGAGTAGGGGAGCAGCGCCATCTCACGCGCCCGCTTCACCGCGATGGCGACCTGCCGCTGGTGGCGGCGGCACGCGCCGGTGATGCGGCGCGAGCGGATCTTGCCCTTCTCGGAGACGTAGCGCCGGAGCTGGTTCGCGTTCTTGTAGTCGACTTCCTCGATCTTCTCGCGGCAGAAGTAGCAGTTCCGCTTCCGGATCGGGCCGCCGGGTGCGGGCCTGCCGCCCTTGCGCTGCTGTTTCTGCTCCCGCGGGGGCATCAGAAGGGGATGTCGTCGTCGGCTGCCGAGCCGGAGAAGTCGGCGTTGTCCGCCTGCGCGCCGCTCGGCACGAACTGCGGCTGCGCAGCGCCGCCGCCCTCGCCGTCCTGGCGGCTGCCGAGGAACTGGACGCTGTCGGCGATGATCTCGACCGCCTGGCGCTTGGTGCCGTCCTGCGCGTCCCACTCACGCCAGTCGAGCCGTCCGTCCACCGCGACGGGGCGGCCCTTGGCGAGGTACTGCGCGCAGCTTTCGCCCTGGTTGCCCCAGACGGTGACGTCGAAGTAGTTGGGCTTGTCGCCCCACTCGCCGGTGGCGCCGTCCTTCTGGCGCGTGTTCACGGCGAGGCGCAGCTTGCAGACGGCCGTGCCGCTCGGGGTGTGCCGCAGTTCGGGGTCCTTCGTCAGGTTCCCGACGAGGACGACGCGATTGATGTTGGCCATTCCTTCTCCTCTCCGCTCAGGCGGGGCTCTCTGCGGGGCTCTCGGCCTCGCTCTCGGCTGGGCTCTCGGCCTCGCTCTCGGCGGGGCTCTCGACCGCGCTCTCGGCGACGGTCTCGGTCTCTGCATCCTGCCGTGCGGGCGGCGCTGCCGCTACCGGCTCTTCGGGCAGCGGCTCGGGCGGACGCGTCGAGGCGCCCTGCACGCGGCGTACGGCGAGGTGGCGCATGACGCCGTCGGTGATCTTCAGCACGCGCGAGATCTCCTCGAGCGTCGCGGGCTCGGACGCGAAGGTCAGCAGGTGGTAGGAGCCCTCGCCCTTGTGGCCGATCTCGTAGGCGAGCCGGCGCCGGCCCCACGGCTCGTGGGCGTCGAAGCTGCCGCCGTCCTTTTCGATCGCCTCGCGCGCGCGCGTCACGATCTCCGTCTGCCGCTCGTCGGGCAGCTCGGCGTCGAGCATGAGCAGGATCTCGTAGTCGGTCATGCTCCCGATACCTCCCTTCCCTCGGTCTCAGGCGGCCCCACCGGCTAGCGCAGCTCGGGAGCGAACGGCGCGATGGCGAGGCAGGAAGGCGGCCAGTGTAGCATCGGTCCGATGAGGGCTCGGACGGCGTGGCTGGCCGGCGCGGCGGGTGCCGCGATCGCGGTCTACCGGAAGGTTCGGCCGCAGCCGGCGGCGGCTCCGGAGGCCGACCCGCGTGCCGACGAGCTGCGCCAGAAGCTCGAGGAGTCACGCACCGTCGCCGAGGAGCAGCACGAGGAGGCGGCCTCGGCGGAGACCCCGGTGGACGCCGCGGCCGAGCCGGAGCCGGGAGCGGTCGAGGACCGGCGCCAGGCCGTACACGAGCGGGCGCGCGCCGCCGCCGATGAGATGCGCGGCGACAGCTCCGCCGAGTAAGCGCCGGCCGGGCTCAGGGAGCGACGAACGCCGCCACGCCGGCGGTCAGGCCCCTGGCCACTCGCTGCTGGTAGGCGGCCGTGTGCAGGCGCCGCGCCTCGGTCGGGTTCGAGAGGAACCCGGTCTCGACGAGCACTACGGGGACGTTGGCCCAGTTGAAGCCGGTCAGGTCGGAGCGCTGCACGATTCCGCGGTCCGCTGAGCCCGTCGACCGGACGACCGCCTTCTGCAACGCCCGGCCCGCGCGCAGGCTGCGCGCGTAGATGTCGTCCGTCCAGCCGCGGTGCCACGCGGGCACCAGCGTCGAGACGCCGTGCAGCGAGCGGTCGGTCGAGCCGTCCGCATGAATCCGCACCATCAGCGCCGCGTGCCGCCGGTTGCAGAACCGGGCGCGCGCGATGTTGCCGTTGCCGTTGCCGAGCCTGATCGTCGGCCCGGTGCGCGTCATCGCGACGCGGTAGCCACGCGCCAGTAGGAGCCGCCGCGCGCGCACTGCGATCGCGAGCGCCACGGCCGCCTCACCGCGAGCGCCGCCGCCGTCCTTGATCTTCATCACATGCGACCCGGGCCCGATCGGCTCGACCTGGCGCCCGATCGCCGGGGGCGTGCCGTGCCCGGGGTCGAGGCAGACGAGCGGCGGTGGCGCAGCGATCACGAGAGCCGTTCGGCGAGGTACTTCACGGCGAGCGGGTAGCGGTACTCGATCGCCGAGTGCGTGCCGTCGAAGAGCTCGAAGAAATAGTCCGTTACGCCGACCGCTTCGAGCTCGCGCCGGAAGGCCTCCGCGCCGAGGTCGAGGAAGTACTGGTCACGCTTGCCGCAGTCGATGTAGATCGCCTTCAGCGAGCGCAGTGCGTCGGCCCGTAGCGGCGCCATCCGGACCGGGTCCCACGCGAGCCAGCGCTCCCAGACCTCCGGCCGCAGCTCGCCGGTGGCCGGGTCGTAGGGCAGC
>DATLPH010000031.1:0-2837 GCA_035535855.1 Gaiellaceae bacterium | reverse complement strand
CGCCTGCGTGTTGTGCCACTGGCTCGCGTAGCGGTCGCGGGCATCGGGCTCGAGCGGCCGGATCTCCAGCTCGTCGCGGCGCTTCTCCCGCTCGGCCAGGTCGGCCTCGGCCTCGCGCCGGCTCGGCGCGTCCGAAACCGTCCGGTCGTACTCATCGCCGAAGCGCTCCTGCAATCCCTTGCGTTGGCGCCCCTTGTACGCGCTCCACGCGGCGAGCACGAGAGCGATGACCACACCGATTGCGATCAGAATCCAAACCCAGTTGGGCATGGTTTGCTCCTTTCGTCAGCCTCGACTCGTTCCCGAGGTCGAAAAGACGAAACGGCGTCCACTAGGCTTTTCGCGTGGCGGCCCCCGAGCTTCTCCAGCGACTGCTGACCGCGCCCGGTCCCTCGGGCTACGAGACCGCTGCGTCGGCGGTGTGGCGCGAGGCGGCGTCCGCGTTCGCGGAGGTCTCGAGCGACGCGATGGGGTCGTCGGTCGCGCGCGTCAGCGGCACGAGCGACGGCCCGCTGCTCGTCGTGCTCGGTCACATCGACGAGATCGGGCTGATCGTCACCTACGTCGACGAGAAGGGGTTCCTCTTCTTCCGCGGAGTTGGCGGTTGGCGGCCGGAGGTGCTGCTCGGCCAGCGCGTGGAGCTGCTCACCCGCGAGGGCTCGATTCCGGGCGTGATCGGCCGCCAGGGCCGCAAGCGCCCGAAGCCCGGCGAGAAGGTCGAGCAGCTCGAGCACGACCACCTGCACCTCGACATCGGCGCCCGCGACCGCAAGCAGGCTCTCGAGCTCGTGCGGCTCGGCGACGTCGCGGTGATCGCAGGCGAGCCGGTCGAGCTCCCGAACAACCGCCTCGCCTCGCGTGCGCTCGACAACCGGCTCGGCGCCTACGTCGCGCTCGAGGCGGCGCGCCTGGTCTCCGAGGCCGGCGGCGCCCCGGGCGACGTCGCGGCGGTCGCGGCCGTGCAGGAGGAGGTGGGCGACTTCGGCGGTGCTCGCACGAGCGTCTTCTCGCTGCAGCCGCAGGTCGCGCTGGCCGTGGACGTCACCGACGCCACCGACGTCCCGGAGGCCGACCTGAAGAGCTGGGGCGAGTCGAAGCTCGCGGGAGGGCCGGTGATCAACCGCGGCTCGACGATCAACCCCAAGGTGTTCGACCTGCTCGTGGAGACGGCCGAGGCAGAGAGGATTTCCTACACGGTCAACGTCTCGGCCGGCGACACCCAGACGGACATGGACGCGGCCTACGTCAGCCGTGCAGGGATCGCCACCGGGCTGATCTCGCTCGCCACGCGGTACATCCACACGCCCACCGAGCTCGTCTCGCTGGACGACGTCGAGGCCGCCGCCCGCCTGGTCGCCGCGTTCGCCCAGCGGCTCGAGCCCGGGCTCGACTTCACTCGCTAGGCTCCTCGCGATGTCCCGCTCGGTGATCGTCTCGGCCGTTCGTACGCCCTTCGGCAGGCTCGGAGGCGCTCTCTCGAACCACGAGGCGCCCGAGCTCGGCGCGATCGCGATCCGCGGCGCGCTCGACCGCTCGGGGGTCGAGAACGAGGAGGTCGAGTACGCGGTCATGGGCCAGGTGCTGCAGGGTGGCGCGGGCCAGGCGCCCTCGCGACAGGCGACCGTCGGCGCAGGCCTGCCGGTCGAGCTGCCATCGGACACGATCAACAAGGTGTGCGCGTCGTCGATCCGCGCGGTCGAGATCGCCGACCAGATGATTCGCGCGGGCGACGTGCAGGTCGTCGTGGCGGGCGGGATGGAGTCGATGTCGAACGCGCCGTACGCGCTCAAGAAGGCGCGCTTCGGCTATCGCCTCGGGGACGGGACGCTGATCGACCTGATGACCCACGACGGGCTCACCTCGAGCTTCGACGGCAAGCACATGGTCGAGCAGGCCTCGTTCGTCTCGCGCGAGCTCGGTATCTCCCGCGAGGACCAGGATCTCTGGGCTCTCCGCTCCCACGAGCGCGCGGTCGAGGCGATCGACGAGGGCCGCTTCGAGGCGGAGATCGTGCCGGTAGGCGAGTTCGCGGTCGACGAAGGCCCGCGCCGCGACACGTCGATCGAGAAGCTGGCGCGACTGAAGCCCGTCTTCGACCCCGAAGGAACGACGACAGCGGGGAACGCCCCGGGCGTGAATGACGGCGCCGGCGCGCTCATCGTGACGAGCGAGGAGTTCGCGAAGCGGCGGGGCCTCGAGGTGCTCGCGACGATCGTCTCGCAGGGCTACGTCGCGGACGAGTTCGCCTACCTCGCGCGCACCCCGGCGAAGGCCGGTGCGATCGCGCTCGAGAAGGCGGGCAAGTCGATCGACGACGTCGAGCGGGTCGAGCTGAACGAGGCCTTCTCCTCGGTCGTGCTCAACTCGACGAAGATGCTCGGCGTTGATCCCGAGAAGGTGAACGTCAACGGCGGTGCCGTCGCGCTCGGTCACCCGGTCGGCGCCTCCGGCGCGCGCATCTTGGCGACCATGATCCACGAGCTGCGCCGCAACGGCGGCGGCCTCGGGCTCGCCGCGATCTGCTCCGGCGGCGGCCAGGGCGACGCGATCCTCCTAGAAGTGTGATCGACCCTTCGTTGCTTCAGCCAATGGGCGCTGGTGTTGGACGGACGACTGGGCCGAGCCCGATCGTCCTCTTGGTCGGCATCGCAAGCGACGCCTTGGTCGAGGTCTAGCGCTGTGAAGTTCGAGCACGTGCTCGTCGTCGGCGCCGGCCAGATGGGTGGCGGAATCGCGCAGGTCGTCGCGGCTTCCGGCCGGCGCGTCTCGCTGTACGACGCGGCTCCAGGGGCGGTCGAGCGCGGGCTCGAGACGATGCGCAAGAGCCTGACGAAGCT
>DATLPH010000030.1:0-2810 GCA_035535855.1 Gaiellaceae bacterium | reverse complement strand
TGCCATTGCCAGAGGCCGATCGCGGTGCCCCAGATCTCCAGGAAGAGCACCATCACGAAGACGCCGCCGTAGATAGTCGGGGCCCGACCGCGCAGGAGGAAGAAGAGGAAGACCGAGACGCCGATCGCGCCGCCGAGGTCGAAGCGCGGCAGCAACGTGAGGCCCGCGACGGCCCAGGCGGCGGCACAAGCCGCCACCGCGCCAACGAAGAGCCGCGGCCGCGCTCGGACGAACGCCGCTTGGCTCAGGCTGATCCCGCCGAGGTAGACGAGCCCGTGGCCGGGGGGCACGAACAGGGGCAGGTTGTGCAGCCGGTAGGTGTAGACGCCCCAGAGAATCGAGCCAACGACCTCCATGCCCGTCGCGACGACCACCACGAGCAGGGTCTGCAGGCGGCGCTCGGTCGAGAGCGGGCGCAACGCGGCGAGAAGAACCGCCCAGGTGATGGCTCCCAGGACGAGTTGGCCGTGGAGGCCCACGCCGCGGTCGGCGAGGCCGAGGGCGACGAAGAAGAGGATGACCCCGAGCGAGAACAGCGCCGGACGATTGCGCACGTTCTCGATTCTGACGGCTCAAGCGGCGCCGCGTCGATGCCGATCAGGCCCTTCGTGGACCTGAACGCTGTCCTGGCGCGCGCCGTGGAACTCGGCGCGAGCGATATCCATCTCAAAGTCGGCCAGCCGCCGGTGGTGCGGCGGGACGGTCAGCTCGGCCTGGTCCCCGACCAGGCGCCGCTCTACGACAGCGACCTCGAGGCAACCCTCGCGCTCATCGCCGACATGACTCCGGCGAAGCTTTCGCACTTCCACGAGACGGGTGAGCTCGACATCGCCTACACGGCCGACGGGCTCCCACGCTTCCGCGTCAACGGCTTTCGCCAGCGCGGCTCGATCTCGTTCGCCTTCCGCGTCATCCCCACGAAGGTTCCGAACTTCAACGAGCTCCGGCTCCCGCAGGGGGTCCGTCGGCTCGCCGAGGAGCACCGCGGGCTCGTCCTCTGCACCGGGGCGACCGGCTCGGGCAAGACGACGACCCTGGCGGCCGTCCTCGACCACATCAACAAGACCCGGCGGATGCACATCGTCACGATCGAGGACCCGATCGAGATCCTGCACCAGGACCAGGGCTGCATCGTCAACCAGCGCGAGGTCGGGCTCGATACCGAGTCGTTCCTTGCCGCGATCCGGCGCGTGCTGCGCCAGGACCCCGACGTGATCCTGATCGGCGAGCTCCGCGACGCCGAGACCGCCGAGACGGCGCTCAAGGCCGCCGAGTCGGGCCACCTCGTCTTCTCGACGATGCACACGATCGACGCCGCCGAGACGATCAGCCGCATGATCGAGTTCTTCCCCGCGATCAAGCAGGAGCAGATCCGCTCGATCCTCGCGGGAGTTCTCCGAGGGGTGATCAGCCAGCGGCTCCTGCCTCGCGTCGAGGGCGGACGCGTCGCCGCGGTCGAGGTGATGGTGAACAACTCCCGCATTTCCGACCTGATCCGGGAGCAGACGCCCGAAGAGATTCCGGACGCGATCGCCGAAGGGCAGTTCTTCGACATGCAGACCTTCACGCAGGCGCTGATCGAGCTCGTGGTCGCTGGCGAGATCGACCGCGAGGTCGCCGCCAACGCGGCGACCAACCGACACGATTTCCTGGTCTCGCTGGACCAGGCGCTGAAGCGCAAGGCTGCCGGGGTCGAGACCGACCGGCCCGTCTCCGAGATGGCGCCGGAGCCGCCCAAGCCGGGTGACGAGCCCATGCCCGGGCTGAGGATCGCCGGCCAGGACGGATGAGGCGGCTCGCAACTGCGGCGGCACTGGCGCTCGCGCTGGTGGGCTCGGCTCACGCCGACGTCTTTCGCGTGGTCCCGACGACAGGGCTCGGCGTGCCGGCGGTCCTGCCGAGCGCGGAAACGCCGAACGGCTCCGGCTCGATCGCGTTCCCGGCCTCGCTCCTGAGCCGCCCGGCGGTCGTCGAGACGCGGACGTACTCCCAGCTGCTCGACCTCTGGCAACGGGACGGTGCCGCGTACGGCGTCCCCTGGCAGGTGCTGGCTTCGATCAACAAGATCGAGTCCAACTTCGGGCGCAACATGGGCCCGAGCTCCGCCGGAGCGATCGGCTGGATGCAGTTCATGCCGTCGACCTGGGAGCGCTGGGGGGTCGACGCCGACGGCGACGGGATCGCCAACCCCTGGAGCCCGGACGATGCCATCGCCGCCGCGGCGCGCTACCTCGCGGCCTCGGGCGGGCAGAGCGACATCTCCCGCGCGGTGTTCTCCTACAACCACGCCCAGTGGTACGTGGACGAGGTGCTCCAGCTGGCACAGCTTGTGGGCAGCAGCGGCGTTGATGCCACGTTTACGCTGGACCGGCTCCAGGTCTCGCTCGATCAGGCGCGCGGCGTCGTTGTCCAGGCCAACCGCAAGCTCGTGAAGGCGCTACGGCGGGAACGCTCGCTCGCACGCCGCGAGCGCCTGCTCGGGCGGCGGGCAGCTGCCGTCACCCTGCTCTCCGACCGGCTGGCGCTCGATCAGCGGGCCGTTCAGGCGGGCGTCGTCCGCGCGGCCGCCCAGGCTCGCGTCGCCGATCTTCGCGCGACCCTCGAGCGGGCCGAGACCGGCCTTGCCTCGGCGCGAGACCGCTCGCTCGCATCGTCGTTCTCCCCGGCGGCGGGCTCGTTCCTCGGCGCACCGTCCTTCGACGCCGGGTACGTGTTCCCGGTCGGCGGCGGCCCTTCGCTCGTCTCGGTGTCGCACCACCATCACGACTACCCCGCGGCCGACATCGCCGCTCCCGAGGGCTCTCCCGTCT
>DATLPH010000029.1:0-2333 GCA_035535855.1 Gaiellaceae bacterium | reverse complement strand
GCGGGCGAGCTCGACGTCGAGCCGTTCGTCTCGCACAAGTTGACGCTGGACGAGGTCAACCGCGGCTTCGAGCTGATGGAGGCCCAGGACGGCATCCGCAGCGTGATCGACTTCGGCTAGAGGAAGCGAGGGCCCGGCACTGCCGGGCCCTCGCGAACCGTCCTCAGCTCGTGGGCGGGATCAGCACCCGATTGATGACGTGGATGATGCCGTTGGAGGCCGAGACGTTCGGCTTGATCACCCTGGCGCCGTTCACGTAGACCATGCCGCCGCTGACGCGGATCCGCACGGTTGCGCCGTTCAAGGTCTTCGCGAACCGCAGCTTCGCGACCTTGGCAGCCGTGAGGCGGCCGCCGACAACGTGGTACAGCAGAACCGCGCGAAGCTTCGCCTTGTCCGCCGCGAGCCGCTTGAGCGTCGCCTTCGGCACCTTGGCGAAGGCAACGTCCGTCGGAGCAAAGACCGTGAAGCGAGCGTTGCCAGACAGGGTCTTCGCAAGCCCCGCCTGCTTCACGAGCGAGACGAGCGTCTTGAACTGCCCGGCGGCCGCTGCCGTCTGAACGAGGTTCCTTTTCGCGACGGTCGGTGTGCTCGTGGCGGCCGGCGCGCCGACCGCGACGATCGCGACCGCGGTGGCGATCAGCGCGGCTGTGGTGAGTCGTAGCTTGGTCATTTGCGTTCCTCCTCTTTCGTGGTCAGCTCTGCGGCGCGACGGCCGTGGACGTTCGGTGGCTCCTGCTGCGCATGAGCGCGGGCAGGCGCGAAGCCCCGTAAACGGCGGCGAGGCCGACGAGCCCGTAGACGATGCGGCTGGCGGCGTTCGTCTGGCCGAAGTCGAGGCCGAAGATCCAAGCCACCAGATCGAACTCGGCGACCGCGACGAGGCCCCAGTTGAGCCCGCCGACGAGCACCAAAGCCGCTGCGAGTAGATCGATCCGTTCCATTCTGTCCCTCCTCTGTCTAGGTTTCGTCCAGACTATAGCCGCATGACCTGGCGGTTGTCAAATCTTTGTCCAGATCCTGTACAGTGAGCAGATGACCGAGGCCGGACATCTGCGAATCGGCGAGCTGAGCAGGCGGACGGGTGTGAGCGTCGACCTCTTGCGGGCCTGGGAGAAGCGCTACGCCTTGCTGGACCCGGACCGCTCTGACGGTGGCTTCCGCCTCTACTCGGACGACGACGTCGCGCGAGTCCGCTCGATGCAGGCCCACTTGGCCGACGGCCTCGCAGCCGCCGAAGCCGCTCGACGGGCTCTGGAGAACGGCGGCGGCGAGGCAGCCGCCGGCGACCTCGTCGGGCAGTCGAAGCGGGAGCTCGCAGAGGCGCTCGCTAGCTTTTCGGAGGGTCGGGCCAACGCAGTGCTCGACCGGCTGCTGGGCGCTCTCAGCGTCGACGCGGTGCTCGCCGAGGTCGTCCTTCCGTACCTCCACGATCTCGGCGAAGCCTGGGCGCGCGGCGAGGCGACGGTCGCACAGGAGCACTTCGCGAGCAACATTGTCAGGGGCAGGATGCTCGGGCTCGGCCGCGGCTGGGGCGAGGGATCCGGCCCGCATGCGCTGCTCGCCTGCCCGCCCCAGGAGCAGCACGACCTTGGGCTGATCGCCTTCGGAGTCGCGCTACGAAACCGCGGCTGGCGGATTACCTACCTGGGTCAGGACACCCCGCTCTCAACGCTCGAGCACGAGGCGCGAGAGCTGGAGCCGGACAGTGTGGTGCTCTCCGCCTCCGCCCCCGAGCGGCTCGAGGACGTGCTGCTCGATCTCGCGAAGCTGGCCGAGGCCGCGCCGCTCGCGCTCGCAGGCGCAGGCGCCTCGGCCGAGCTTGCCGGAAGAGCCGGGGCGACGCTCCTGGCCGACGATCCAGTCAGCGCGGCCGAGCGTCTGACCCGCGAGCTTCGAGCAGGCGCTCGATCGCGGCCCTGACCACCGGCCACTCGGCGGAGAGCGGGTCGATCAGCTCGAAATGCCGGGCGCCGTCGAGAGTGACGAGCTCGGCCTCTCCGCCCGCGGCGGAGACATAGCGCTCGCTCATCTCGTACGGGACCGTGTCGTCCGCGGTGCCGTGGATCAGGATCTGCGGGACGCCGAGCGGGAGCTGCTCGAGCGGCGAGCCGTCCGGGAAGTGCTCGGGCGCCATGTAGCGGGCGGGTGCACTCTCGGGGCCGCGGCGGGCGACGGCGTCGCGGACGTCGGAGACCGGGGCCAGCGCGACCACCGGGAGGCGCGCGCGCTTGGCGGCCCACAGCGCAAGCTGGCCGCCTGCCGAGTGGCCGACCAGCACGACGCGGCCGTCTCCTGCGAGCGGCAGCTGCTCGAGGTGGTCGAGCGCGCTG
>DATLPH010000028.1:0-3814 GCA_035535855.1 Gaiellaceae bacterium | reverse complement strand
CCCACGAGCTCCGAGCCGATCACCTCGGCCCCTCGCGCCGCGGCCTCCTGTTCCACGCGCGCGACCAGCTCGTGGAGCGCTGCGGCCTCCCAGTCCTCGACGTTCATGCTCACCTGGACGATCCCGGCCCGCGGGAGATCGAGCCCCAGTGCCCGCACGCCCGGAAACCCTCCGCCTCGCTCCCGCACGACCGCCGCGATCGCACGTGCGTCCTCGAGTGAGCCGCGCACGTTGACGTTGAAGGCGATCAGGGCCCGCCGCACGCCGACCAGCACGCCTCCCGCCGACTCGTCCAGGCACTGCGGGCCGAAATCGGCAGCCAGCTCCCCAGCGTCGATCCGCTGTTGAAGCTGGGCCGGCCCTCCGGCCCGAAAGAACGCAGGCCCCCGGCCGCCGCCGAGCTCGCCGTAGAGGAAGACCGGCAGGCCGAGCTCCTCCCCGACCCGAGCGGCCAACGCCAGGGCCGCCACACGAGCAGCGCCTGCGTCCTCGTCACTCAGTGGCACGAGCGGCACCACGTCGGCCGCGCCGATACGCGGGTGGGCGCCGTCGTGCTCTCGCAGATCGATCAACTCACGCGCGCGGGAAATACCGAGGAACAGTGCCTCGACCAGCTCGTCGCCGGTGCCGACGAGGGTGAAGACGGAGCGGTTGTGATCCGCGTCCGCGTGCACGTCGAGCAGCCGTGCCTGCGAGCCGAGCGCCTCTCGCAACGCCTCGATCGTCGCCGGGTCGCGCCCCTCGGAAAAGTTCGGGACGGACTCGAGGAGCACGCGCGTAGTCTAGGAGCGTGAAGGCGTACTACGACCGGCGCGCGCCCGAATACGACGAGTGGTACCTCGGCTCCGGTCGCTTCGCGGAGCGCGACCGGCCCGGCTGGGAAGCCGAAGTCGAGGGCCTGCGCCGCGCGCTCGAGGGCCTGCCGCCGGCGCGCACACTGGACGTCGCGTGTGGGACCGGCTTTCTCACGCGCCACCTTCCGGGCGAGGTCGTGGGCCTCGACCAGAGCGCGTCGATGCTGGAGGAGGCGCGCCGCCAGGCCCCGCAGGCGACCTTTCTCGAGGGCGACGCGCTCACGCTGCCGATTGAGGACTGCACCTTCGACCGCGTGTTCACCGCCCACTTCTACGGACACCTCGAGCACGACGAGCGAGAGCGCTTCCTCGGCGAAGCGAGTCGAGTCGCGAAGGAGCTCGTCGTGGCCGACTCGGCACTCCGGCCCGACGTCGAGCCCGAGGAGCGGCAGGAGCGGATCCTCAACGACGGCTCCCGCTGGGAGGTCTACAAGCGCTACTTCTCGGCCGAGGAACTGGCCCAAGAGCTCGGCGGAGGCGAGACGCTCTTCGCCGGCCGCTGGTTCGTCGCCGTCCGGGCTTGACCCGCCGGCGCTCGCGCTACCGGTCGATTGCCTCGCTTCAGCGCGACAATCGCGTCTGCCGCGCTTGCGCCGAGGCCGGCTTTCCCCTCGAGTCGCTCCCGATCGTCCAACCCTACGAAGGCCAGCGCGCTTACATGTTCGGTCAGGCGCCTGGAATTGTGGAGGGCCAGGAACGCCGCCCCTGGCGCGGTCGCGCCGGCCGCACGCTCCGGCGCTGGCTACAACTCGACGAGGACGAGTTCTACGCCACGTTCTACTGCGCCTCGGTCACGCGCTGCTATCCGGGTAAGGCGGCGAGCGGCCGCGGTGACCGGACGCCGATCCCGGCCGAGCAGGAGCTCTGCGCGTTCTGGCGCAGGTGGGAGCTCGAGCTGATCCGGCCAAGCCTGATCGTCCCGGTCGGCGGCCTTGCCGCGCGGCGCCTGCTCGGGGTGACAAGCGTGACCGACGCCGTCGGCCGGAGGTACGAGCACGACGGCGCGGTCGCAATCCCGCTGCCACACCCGTCCGGCGCGAGCGGTTGGCTCAATGACCCGGCCAACCGCAAGCGTGTCGCCGAGGCGGCTGCGCTCGTCCGCGACGAGCTCGCGCGCATCGGCGGCAAGAGCCTCCCCCGCTAGATTTCGAGGGTGCAAGAGACCCCTAGGTACAGCCAGACGTTCACGCGCCTACTCGGCTTCCTGCGCCCCTACAAGGTGGGCCTGATCGTCTCGATCGTGCTTGCCGTCGGCTCGCAGGCGGCGCAGATCGGCTTGATCTGGGTCACGAAGGACGTGATCGACGAGGCGATCCAGCCACACGACAGCAGCAAGCTGTGGTTCTTCGTCGGCGCGATCCTCGCGCTCGGCTTGATCCGCGCGGTGCTGATGGTCGCACGCCGCCTGATCTCCGGCCGCCAGGCGCTGGCGGTCGAGATGGACATCCGGCAGGGCCTGTACGCGCACCTCGTCCGCCTCTCGTTCGGCTTCTACGACCGCCACCAGACGGGCCAGCTGATGTCGAGGGCGACCGTCGACCTGCAGGGCGTGCGCTTCTTCCTCGGCTACGGGCTGATCTTCTTCTTCCAGAACGCGCTCACCGTCGTCTCGGTGACGATCGTCCTGCTCATCTTCCAGTGGAAGCTCGCGCTGATCGCGCTGGCGATCACGCCCGTGCTGGTCGCGGTCGCCTACCGCTACAGCCACATCGCGCATCCGACCTTGCGAGACGTCCAACAGAAGCTGGCCGACGTCGCGACCGTGGCGGAGGAGAACATCGTCGGCGTCCACGTCGTCAAGTCGTTCGCGCAGGAGCCGCAGGAGTCGGCGAAGTTCCACGCCCGCTCGGAGGCGGTCTTCCGGCAGACCCTGCGAGCGAACCGCCAGCGCGCCCTCTACGTCCCGTTCATCTCGTGGATCCCGCTGCTCGCGCAGGGCGCCGTGCTGCTCGTCGGCGCGCGCATGGTGACGAGCGGCGAGCTGACCGTCGGCGGCTTCGTCGCGTTCAACCTCTTCCTCGGCATGCTCGTGGTGCCGCTGCGCTCGCTCGGCATGTGGATCGGCCAGGCCCAGCGCGCGACCGCCTCGGGCGAGCGCATCTTCCAGGTGATGGACGAGCCCGAGGAGATCGCCGAGCGGGACGGCGCGGCGGAGTTGCCGCCGGGCGGCGGCCACGTCCGCTTCGAGGATGTTCGCTTCGAGTACCTCGAGGGCCGGCCGGTGCTCGACGGTGTCCGCCTCGACGTGCCGCCAGGGCGGACGATCGC
The DNA here is from genome assembly GCA_035535855.1 of Gaiellaceae bacterium. Taxonomy (GTDB): domain Bacteria; phylum Actinomycetota; class Thermoleophilia; order Gaiellales; family Gaiellaceae; genus AC-32. Next base: position 692 of record DATLPH010000028.1, on the reverse strand, counting down.
GCTGATCGGCCAGACCGGCTCCGGCAAGACGACGCTGACGTCACTCCTGCCGCGGTTCTACGACGTCACCGCCGGACGGGTGACCATCGACGGGGCAGACGTTCGCGACGTGACGCTCCCCTCGCTGCGGCACGCGATCGGCGTGATCTCGCAGGACCCGTTCCTGTTCTCGGCGACGGTGCGGGAGAACATCACCTTCGGCGCGCCCGGCCTCCCCGACGCCGAGGTGGAGCGAATCGCGCGGCTTGCGCAGGCGCACGAGTTCGTGGCCGAGCTCCCGGAGGGGTACGACACCGTGATCGGCGAGCGCGGGATCACGCTCTCCGGTGGCCAGCGGCAACGGCTGGCGATCGCTCGCGCGCTGGCCGTCGACCCGCGGATCCTGATCCTCGACGACGCGACCGCTTCCGTCGACGCGACCACCGAGGCGCGCATCCGCCTCGGCCTGCGCGAAGCGATGAAGGAGCGGACGACCCTGATCATCGCCCACCGCCTCTCGACGATCGCGCTCGCCGACGAGATCGTCGTCCTCGACGAGGGGCGGGTCGCGTCGCAGGGGACGCACGACGAGCTGCTCGAGACGAGCCAGGTCTACCGCGACATTTACGAGCACGGACTGCTCGAGCGCCAGTTCGCAGACGCCGTCGAGGCACGCGCCGGGGACGAGGCGCTGGAGGCTGCGTCGTGAGGGT
>DATLPH010000027.1:0-5999 GCA_035535855.1 Gaiellaceae bacterium | reverse complement strand
AGCGCGATCACGACGGCAAAGGCGCCGGAGACGAACGCGCCGATGTAGGGGATGTACGCCGTCACGAAGGTGACCACGCCGATCGTCCCGGCGAGCGGCACCCCGAGCACGAGCGCGGCAAGCGCGACCACCACGCCGTTGAACGCCGCCACCAGCGTGACGCCCCGGAAGTAGCCCCGCAGCGACCTGATGATTCCACCCGTGATGGTCTTCGCGACCGGCTGCGGCACGCCGAGATGCCCGTCTACCCATCTGCGCAGGGAGGGGCCGTCCTTGAGCAGGAAGAACACGCTCAGCATCGCGAGCGAGAGGCCGAAGACGAGCGAGGCGAGGCCCGCAATCCCGTTGATGACCCCTTTCGTCAGCGCGGAGATGATCTGGGGAACGTCCTGCTCGACGCTCGACTTTGCGCTCGCCGCGCCGGACTCGTTCACCCCGACGCTCGTCAGCCAGCTCTCGGCCTGGTCCGCGGCTGCCTTCGCCTCCTTGGCGATGTTCCCGTCCTGAGCGGTGATGCCGCCGATCACGATCACCACCACGAGCACGCCGAGGGCCAGCAGGCCGAGCAGGACGATCGCGGCCCCGGCCGCGCGCGGAACCCGGTGCCGGCCGAGCCGGCCGACGATCGGGATCGTGACCGTCGCCAGGATCATCGCCGCGACCACCGGACCGACGATCGTGTACGTCGCTCCGAGCAGCCAGACGATCCCGGCGACCAGCGCGAAGCAGCCGACGAGGAGCCAGGCGGTCCGTCCCAGGTCGCGCAGCCACCGCGGAGCCGCGAACAGCGTCGCGAGCTGGCCGGCTTCGACCGTGCTGAGCTCGACGGCCGCCGGTTCCGGCGGGGCGCCGTCATGGTGCTTGGCGAGCAGGCGTCGAACGAAGCTCACCCGCGTTAGGCCCTCCGGCCGCTGAAAGGAGTCATGCGGAGGGGATTCTGCGCTACCGGCCAGACGGCGATCATCGTCCCGACAGGATGAAGCGCGGCCAGGCCGGCTGATGGACAATCCACGCAGTGCAACGCACGGACTACAACGCCTCGCACGACTGGAGCCCTGCGCGGCCGAAGCTCAGGCCGGCGCGGCTGCTCGTCGCCTGGCTCGCCTCCGGGCTCGCGCTGCTCGTCGCCGCCTGGATCGTGCCGGGCGCAAGCGTGAACGACTTCTGGGGCGCTCTGCTCGCGGCCGCGGTGATCGCGGTCCTGAACGCGGTGCTACCCCCGCTCGTCGCCGCGCTCCGGCTGCCGCTGATGCTGCTCGTCGGGCTCGTGCTCGTGCTCGTCCTGGACGCGCTGATGCTGCTCGCGGCGGATGCGATCACCGACGGCGACCTGTCGGTGGACTCCTTCTGGTCGGCGCTCGGCGTCGCGTTCCTCGCGGCGGCGGTCGGCGTCGTGCTGGACGTGATCCTCGGGACGAACGACGACGATGCGTACACGTTCAGGGTGATCCAGCGAATCGCCCGCCGCTCGGGCGAGCGGACGGTCACGGATGCTCCGGGCGTCGTCTTCCTCGAGATCGACGGGCTCGCGCTGCCCGTGCTGCGGCGGGCGATGCGAGACGGCAACACCCCGACGATGGCGCGCTGGCTCGCGGACGGCAGCCACCGCCTCGCCGAGTGGGAGACCGACCTCTCGTCGCAGACCGGTGCGAGCCAGGCCGGGATTCTGCTCGGCTCGAACGACGACATCCCCGCCTTCCGCTGGGTCGAGAAGGAGACGGCGAAGCTCGTCGCGTGCTCGGGCCCGCCCGATTGCGCGGAGATCGAGCGCCGCCGGTCCTCGGGCCGCGGGCTGCTCGCCGACGGCGGCGCGAGCCGCGGCAACCTGCTCTCGGGCGAGGCCGAGCACGTGATCCTGACCGTCAGCCGGATGGACGCCGAGAAGCACGCGAACCCGGGCTACCGCGCGTTCTTCGCGAACGGCTTCAACGTCCTCCGAGTGCTGGTGCTGTTCTCGTTCGAGGTCTTCGTGGAGTGGACGGCTGCCGGGCGCGCGAAGCGGCGTGACGTTCGCCCTCGCGGCCACAGGGGCGGCCTGTACCCGTTCATGCGCGCGGCGCTCTGCGTGGTCGTGCGCGACCTGATCGTCTTCGGCGTGCTCGGCGACATGATGAAGGGGCGGCCCGCGATCTACGCAACGTTCTCGAGCTACGACGAGGTCGCGCACCATTCCGGCCTGGAGCGGTCGGACACGCTCGAGGCGCTGCGGAAGCTCGACCAGCAGTTCGCCCGGATCGAGCAGGCGCGGCGGTACGCGGCGCGGCCGTACGAGATCGTGGTGCTCAGCGATCACGGCCAGACGCAGGGCGCGACCTTCAAGCAGCGCAACGGCTACGGCCTGGACGAGCTCGTCGAGCGCTCGCTTTCGGGCGGCAAGGTCACCGAGATCGCGGGCGGCGACGAGCAGAGCGCGATGGTGGGAAACGCGGCCGCGGAAGCGACCGGTCGAAAGGGCAAGAAGCGCGACAAGTCCGACGTCTCGGACCGCGACGTGGTCGTGCTCGGCTCCGGCAACCTCGGGCTCGTCTACCTGATGGAGGAGCGACGCAGGCTGACTATGGAGGAGATCGAGCAGCGCCACCCCGACCTGCTCCCCGCGCTGCGAGAGCACCCGCACGTCGGCTGGCTGCTCGTGCGCTCCGAGCGCCACGGCCCGGTCGCGCTCGGCGGGGAAGGCACCCACTACCTCGACGACGGCCGCGTCGAGGGCGAGGACCCGCTGGCGAGCTTCTCGCCGAACGCCGCGCAGCACCTGCGCCGCACGGACGGCTTCGAGCACGTCGCCGACATCATGGTCGGCAGCTTCTACGACCCCACGCTCGACGAGGGCTGCGCCTTCGAGGAGCTGATCTCGTTCCACGGCGGGATCGGGGGTGCCCAGACCCGCCCGTTCGTGCTCTTCCCAGTCGGCCTGCCCGCCCCGGAGGCGCCACTCGTCGGCGCCGCGTCGGTGCACGGTCTCCTCTCGGGTTGGCGGCGGCTGCTCAACGGCGCTGCCGCAGAGGTCCCGGCCGACTCGCCGGTGCTCGAGCCGACGCGCTAGGCGGTGTCCTCGGCGTGGTAGGAGGCCAGCAGGCGCTCCTCCTCCTCACGCTTCGGGAAGAGGAAGAAGACGATCGCCGCCCCGATCAGGATCGCGACGATCCCGGCCGTGTAGGCCCACTGGTCGCCCTGCAGGAAGGACGTCTTGGCCGCGGCGGTGATGCCGCTCGCGTACTGGGGGTACTGCTGCGCGACGTCCTCGGCCCCGGCGAACGACTTGGTCAGCTGATTCTGAACGCTGTCGCTGATGTGCTTCGGCGAGCCCGCGATCGCGGCCGCCGCGGCGGCCGCGTAACCGGCCGTGAGCAGTGCGCCGAGAATCGACTGCATGATCGCCCCGCCGAGGTCACGCTGCAGGTCGGCTGTTCCTGACGCCATGCCGGCGCGTGCGACGGGGACGGAGCCCGTCAGCGAGTGTGAGGCCGGCGTGCCCGCGAAGCCGACCCCGGCGCCGATCAGCGCGTAGCCGAGGCCGACCTTCCAGTACGCGATGTCCTCCTTCCAGAGCAGCAGCATCACGAGGAAGCCGAGCAGGCAGAACGCGTACCCGACCAGGAGCGTGAACCTCGCGCCGCGGGCCTCGACGAGCTTGGCCGAGCGCGGCGCGATCGCGACCATGAACAGCGCCGCGGGCAGGATCGCGGCCCCCGCCTCGAGCGTCGAGTAGCCGAGCACGTTCTGCAGGAACTGCTGGCCGATGAACATTGCGGCCATCAGCGAGCCGAAGACGATGATCCCCGCCACGGCCGCGACCCAGAAGATCCGGCGGGCCGCGATGTCCAGGTCATAGAGCGGGTTGGCAGCCCGTCGCTGGCGGATGTAGAACGCGATCAGCCCCGCGAGGGCGATCGCGCCAAGCCCCAGCACGAGCGCGCCCTTGTTCGGCACGGGCGCGAAGTTGATCGCGAGGACGAGCGCCGCCACGGCGACGACAGAGAGGATCCCGCCCAGGTTGTCCACGGGATCGGTGGTCTCGTTCACGTGGGCAGGGACTAGGAGGAGTGCCATTACGAAAGCGACCACGGCCAGCGGCAGCGTGAGCAGGAAGACCGACCCCCACCAGAAGTGCTGCAGCAGCAGGCCGGAGAGCAGCGGGCCGAGCGCGGAGATCGCTCCGCCGCCGCCCGACCAGAGCGCGATCGACTTTGTCCTGGCGGGCCCCGACCAGAGCGCGGTGATCAGAGCGAGCGTGGTCGGGTAGGCCATGCCCGCCGCTACCCCGCCGAAGATGCGCGCGACGACGAGCACCTCGTCGCTGGGGGCCCAGGCTGCAAGCAGGCAGGCCGGCACCGAGAGCGCCACGCCGAGGATCAGCATCAGCTTGCGGCCGTAGCGGTCGCCGACCGCGCCGAAGTAGAGAACGGAGGCGGCGAGGCCGAGCGAGTAGCCGACGGCGATCAGGTCGAGCGTCGTCTGTGACGAGTTGAAGTGCAGGCCGATGTCGGGCAGAGCGACGTTCGCAACCGCGAGGTTCAGGTTGGCGACGGCCGCGACCAGGATCAGCGTCAGCAGGACGAGCCCTGCGCGGGCCGGCACGACCGAGGCGTCAGCGCTCTCAGGAGCTTCGGCAGGTGTCACCGCGTGCGCTTCCACGCGGGGAGCGTCCGGGCGAGGGACCTCGGCCGCATCGTCCCGTTGGCATGAATTCGGTCGCCGTCTGGCCGTGCTGACCTATCCGACCGACTGAGCCGTCTCGGCGGGATCATCCCCTTCGGGTGACCCGGGAGCCGCCGAAGGCTCGTACCTTGGCCTGACCGGTGGCCCGCAAACACGACACGAATGGGAAGCGCCCACGCGTCCTCGTCCTCGGAGGAGGCTTCGCGGGTGTCGGCGCCGTGCAGAAGCTCGAGAAGAGCGACGTCGAGATCGTGGTCGTCGACAAGAACGACTACCACACCTTCCAGCCGCTCCTCTACCAGGTCGCGACCGGCCTGCTCGAGCAACCCGCGGTCGGCCACCCGCTGCGCGACCTGATCCACAAGCAGGAGAACACAAGGTTCCACCAGGACCGCGTGACGTCGATCGACCTGGGCGCGCGGGAGGTTCAGTTCGCGGAGCTCGAGCCGCTGGCCTACGACTATCTCGTCCTCGGCCTTGGCGCCGAAGTCAACTTCTTCGGCGTCGAGGGTGCGGCCGAGCACGCGTTCCCGCTCTACACGCTCGTCGATGCCGTCCGGCTGAAGGATCACGTGCTCGAGAAGTGGGAGGCGGCCGACCGGAAACCGGAGCTGATCGAGGACGGCGCGCTGAACGTGGTCGTGGTCGGCGGCGGCCCCACCGGGATCGAGACCGCCGGTGCGCTCGCCGAGCTCTACCACGGTGTCTTCAGCAAGGACTACCCGGACATCGCCAAGGAGAAGGCCCGGATCCGGCTCGTCGAGGCGGGCCCGGAGCTCTTCCCGATGTTCAAGCCCGACATCAGGGAGTACACGGAGAAGGCACTGGCGAAGCGCGACGTCGAGGTGATGACGGGCGAGATCGTCGAGCAGATCGAGCCCACCCGGGTCACGCTCAAGTCAGGGACCGTGCTCCCGGCGCACACGCTCGTCTGGGGCGCGGGCCTGCAGGGCAACGAGCTCGTCCGCTCGCTCGGACTCGAGCTCGAGAAGGGCAACAGGATCGCCGTCGACGACGAGCTCCGCATCCCGGCTCACCCCGAGGTGTACGTCGTCGGCGACATTGCGGCGATCACGGATCAGAAGACGAGCCAGGTGCTGCCGCAGCTCGGCTCGGTCGCGCTCCAGTCGGGCGAGCACGCCGGCGAGACGATCGCTCACCTCGTCGCGGGCAAGAAGACGAAGCCGTTCAAGTACCGTGACAAGGGCACGATGGCGACGATCGGACGCGGCTCGGCCGTCGTGCAGATGCTCGGCGGCCGGACGATGAAGGGCAAGGCCGCGTCGATGGCCTGGGGCACGGTGCATCTCGCGCTGCTGCCGACGAACGAGGACCGCGCC
>DATLPH010000026.1:0-12647 GCA_035535855.1 Gaiellaceae bacterium | reverse complement strand
GCGCCCGAGGAGCCACCCGTATCACCACCTTCGCCGTCCGGCTCGAAGGAATCTGCCGAGTCGCAGAGCGAAGACGAGAGCGCCAGCTAGGCTCGTCCCATGCTTCCGGGCCGGCTCGGTCTCCGCTTCGCGCTCGAGGCCCTGTTCCTCGTTCTTCTGGCAATCGGCGCGGGCCTGGCCGACCTGCGCCCCGCACTGATCCTCGTCGTGATGGCGGTGGCGTGGGTGCTCGTGGCCGTCGTCGAGTTCACGGCCGAGCGAGTCGATGCTTCGGCGCTACAGCACCTGCTGCCGCCACGGGCCGAGTCTTTCGAGGGCGAGCCGGAGCAGGTCTTCTGGCCCTCCGCCGAGGAGCGGACCGTCGTCGCACCGCCCGAGCGTGCGCCTGAGCCGACTCCGGCGGCGGAGGCCGAGGCGAAACCAGAACCAGAACCAGAACCAGAACCAGAACCAGAACCAGAACCAGAGCCAGAGCCAGAGCCAGAGCCAGAGCCAGAGCCAGAGCCAGAGCCAGAGCCAGAGCGAGAGCCGGTTGCCGAGGCCGCGCCGCAGGTCGAGGAAGGGTCCCTCGAGCCGCCGCCTCGCCGTCGTGTGCGCTCGTTTCTGCGCAGGCGTGACCGCGACGCCGAGCCGGAGCCCGCCACCCCGCCGCGACACGTCAAGCTGCTGCCACGACGGTCGGCGCCGCAGCCGAGCCGCGCCTCCCAGGACGTGGCCGAGCTGTTCGGCGCGAGCGACGGCGAGGACGAGCCTCGCGAGGAACCCGGCCGGTGAAGCTCCGGCTCTCGCTGATCCGCTTCCTGCTCGAAGCCGGCTTCCTCGTGCTGGTCGCCGCGGCCGCGGGCCTGGCTGGACTGTCCGCTCTGTGGATCGGGGTCGTCATGTTCGGCGCTTGGCTGCTGGTCGCGCTCGTCGAGCGCACCGGCTCGCGACGCCGTCGCGTCGTCCAAGCCGAACCTGAGGCGGTCGCCGAGCCCGAAGCCGAACCGGAACCAGCGCCGGAACCGGAGCCCGAACCTAAGCTGGAACCTGAGCCCGAACCTGAGCCGGAACCGGAGCCAGAACCTGAGCCCGAGCCCGAGCCGGTCCTCGTGGCCGTGCCCGAGCCGGAACCAGAACCGGAACCTGAGCCTGAGCCCGAACCTGAGCCAGAGCCGGAGCCCGAAGTGATCCCGCTGGCCCTCCACGACTCGACGCCGCGCGCGTGGAACCTCTGGGAGCTCGAGCGGCTCGCCGACGAGAATGACGGCGACGCCCGCGCCGAGGAGCGCACGCTGCTCCTGCTGCACATGAGGCAGTTCGCGGATGCCTCCGGCGAGCTCCCCGTCGAGTTCGACTCGCTCGTGCGCGAGGCGTTCGGCGCGGACCTCGCGGAGCTCGTGACGTGAGCGCCGCTTCGGTGCAGCGCCAGGTCGCGCTGGCGGGTGTCGCCCTGCTCGCGGCGATCGTCGCGCTCGCGCTCACCTCACACGGCAACGGCCAGCCCATCACCGGCCTCCCGCAGCCCGTGCCCGTTGCCGGGGGCGGGTGGTACACGGCCCTCGCGGGCGCCGAGCGTGCGCGCTACGGCCATCGCACCCGCTGCGGCTACCTGCTCAAGCCCGGCACGGTGGGCGTCACGGAGTCAGTGCTGCCGTGCGGCGTCCTGATCTACGTCTCGTACAAGGACAGCCCGCACATCCTGACCAAGGTGATCGACCGGCGCCCCGTCGTCCCCGGCCGCAAGTTCGACCTCACCCCGAAGCTCGCCGAGGAGCTCGGCGTCGACGGGGTCCAGCGCATCCGCTGGGTCTACGCACGCTAAGACGAGCTACAGTGAGCTCACTCGAGCCTGTACGTGCTCGGGGCTTCTCTGTAGAACCAACACCAAGAGAGAGGGAGCTGTCGTTCGACCGAGGCTCAGGCCGAGGAAGACGCGGCACCCACCTGGCTTGTCCAGGTTCACACAGGCCCCGAGACATCGGCAGGCTGGAGTGGATACGGGGGGAACCCACGGTTCCCCCCGTGTTCATCGTTAGCCTGGACAGATGGTCGAGGTCGTCGGAGACGCTTCCCGTGACGGGCGCTGGGCGCTGGTTCGCCTCACGCTCGAGGACGAGCGGATCGTCGCCGTGCAGGCGGAGGGTCTCGACCGGCCGCTCAAGGGCCTGACGCTGCTCGAGGCGGCAGCGGTCGGCGGTGACGAGCTGGCCGCCGACGCGCTCGCCAACGCGCTCGGCCCGGTCTTCCGCGCCCAGCCTGACCCGGCGCGCGTAGCGGTGGCGATGAGCGGCGGCGTCGACAGCGCGGTTGCGCTCCTGCGCGCAGGCCCGGATGCGATCGGCGTCACCCTGCGCCTCTGGCTCGACCCGCGCGGGCCCGACGCCGAGCGCGCCTGCTGCTCGCCGGAGGCGGTGCTCGCGGCTCGCGCCACGTGCCACCGGCTCGGGATCCCGCACGTCACGCTCGACCTGCGCGAGGAGTTCCGGCGCGCGGTGGTCGAGCCGTTCGTGCGCGGCTACGCGCGCGGCGAGACGCCGAACCCGTGCATCCGCTGCAACGGCAGCTTCCGCTTCGCCGAGCTGCTCTCGTTCGCCGAGCGGGCCGGCGCGGCACGGCTGGCCACCGGCCACTACGCGCGCATCGTCGAGCGCGAGGGCCGGCTGCTGCTCGCCCGCGCGACCGACCCGAACAAGGACCAGTCCTACATGCTCGCCCGGCTCGACCCCCGCTTCCTCGCGCGCCTCTGGTTCCCGCTCGGCGAGCAGGGCAAGGACGAGACCCGGGCGGAGGCGGCGCGTGCCGGGCTCGAAGCGGCCTCGCGCGCCGAGAGCCAGGAGGCGTGCTTCCTCGCGGGCGGGGACTACCGCGACTTCCTCGAGCGCCATGGGCTCGCCGCTGCCGACGGCCCGGTGCTCGACGAGGACGGCAACGAGCTCGGCCGTCACGGCGGCTTCTGGCGGTTCACTCCGGGCCAGCGCAAGGGCCTCGGAGCCGCGGCCAGGGAGCCGCTCTACGCGCTCCGCAGCGACCCGGGCACAAACGCGGTCGTCGTCGGGCCCCGCGCCGCGCTCGCCACCCGCGAGGTGTACGCGCGCGGACGGCTGCATCTTCCGGTCACACGCGCGGACGCAAAGCTCCGCTACCGCTCGCCTGCGGTACCGGCTTCCGTGACCGCTACGGAGACGGGCTTCACGCTTCAGCTGGACGAGCCGGCGTACGGAGTCGCGCCCGGCCAGGCGGCCGTTCTCTATGCCGACGAGGCCGTCGTCGGCTCCGGCACGATCGTGCCGGAGCCTGCCGAAACCTTCCGTCCCCTTCCCGCGTTTGAATCGGAGGCGAGATGACCGGCGACCAGATCACCCTGACGATTCCGCGAGAGGAGCCGTTCCACGAGATCGCGCAGCTGGTGCTCGGCGGCGTCGCGGCTCGGCTCAATCTGAGCTTCGAGAGCCTCGACGATCTCGAGACGGCGCTGCAGGCGGTGCTCGAGCGTGCGGCGGACGAGGGCGACGTCACCGTGGAGCTCCGGCTCGAGGACAGCGCGATCGTCGCCCGGGTCGGCCCGCTCGCGCGCGATCGCCTGCGCGCAGAGCTCGAGGCGGATGGCGGCGACGCGGTCACGTTGCGCCGGATCCTCGACACCGTCGTCGACGGCTACGAGCTCGACGGGGACTGGCTCCAGCTGACGAAGAACGTGAAGCGCGAGGAGGACGCCGCGTGACGAACGACGGCGACAAGGCTCTCCTCCGCCGCTACCACGAGCAGGGAGACCTGGCCGCCCGCGAGCAGCTGATCGAGCAGTACATGTCGCTTGTCCGCTCGCTCGCGCGCCGCTACTCGTACCGCGGCGAGCAGCTCGAGGACCTCGTCCAGATCGGCGCGATCGGGCTGATCAAGGCGATCGACCGCTTCGACGTCAACCGCGGCGTCGAGCTGACGACGTACGCGACCCCGAACATCATCGGCGAGATCAAGCGCCACTTCCGCGACCGCGGCTGGTCGGTCCGCGTCCCGCGCGGCCTGCAGGAGCTGAACATCCAGCTCTCGCGCCTGATCGAGGAGCTGACGGTCGAGCACGGCCGCTCGCCGACGATCCCGGAGCTGGCGAAGGCGGCGAGCGTCACGGACGAGGAGGTGCTCGAGGCGCTCGAGAGCGGCCGCGCGTACAGCTCGCTCTCGCTCTCGGCCGGCAGCGGCGGGCATGACGACGACGGCGAGCTCGACCCGCTCGAGTCGCTCGGCACCGAGGAGCATCAGTACGAGGTCTCCGAGGATCGCGCAGTCCTGGCGCCCGGCTTTCGAGTCCTCGACGAGCGCGAGCGCAAGATCCTGCATCTGCGCTTCTTCGAGGGCCTGACGCAGTCGCAGATCGCCCAGCAGGTCGGCATCTCGCAGATGCACGTCTCGCGCCTGATCCGCCGCTCGCTCGAGAAGATCCGCGACGAGATCGCCTCCGACGAGCGCGCGGCCGCGGGCTAAGGCGCGGAAGTCCCGCCCGTAGAATCAGCGCCGTGCAGACAACAGCCGAGCTCCGCGCGGGCTACCGCGAGTTCTTCGAGTCCAAGGGCCACGTGTTCCGGCCCTCGGCCTCGCTGATCCCGCGCGCGGACGACCGCTCGACGCTGCTCGTCTCGGCCGGGATGCAGCCGCTGATGCCGTACTTCCTCGGACTCGAGGAACCGCCTGCGCCGCTGCTGACGACGGTGCAGAAGGTCTTCCGCACGCCCGACATCGACGAGGTCGGGCTCGACAGCTTCCACCTGACGTTCTTCGAGATGCTCGGCAACTTCTCGTTCGGCCAGTACTTCAAGGACGGCGCGGTCGAGCTGGCCTGGGAGTTTCTGTTCGATCGGATGAAGCTCGACCTCGACCGGATCTGGGTGACCGTGTTCGCGGGCGACCCAGAGCTCGGGCTGGACGAGGACGAGGTCGCCGTCGGCGCCTGGGAACGGGCCGGCATGCCGCCCGAGCGGATCGTGCGCCTGCCGCGCGCGGACAACTTCTGGTCGGTCGGCGGCCCCGGGCCGTGCGGGCCCGACTCGGAGATCTTCTTCGACTGGGGCGAGGGCGTCGGGTGCGGCCGCGCGGAGTGCGCGCCGGGCTGCGGCTGCGAGCGGTTCCTGGAGTTCTGGAACCTCGTCTTCATGGAGTTGGAGCTGCACGCCGACGGGTCACTCACGCCGCTGCCGAAGCAGAACATCGACACGGGCATGGGCCTCGAGCGCGCTGCGCGGGTCCTGCAGCAGGTCCCGTCGGTGTACGACACCGACGACTACCAGTCGATCATGAGCTGGATCGCCGAGCGGTCCGGCGTCGGGTACGGCGAGAGCGAGCAGGCGACGAAAGCGCACCGGATCCTCGCCGACCACGGTCGCGGGATGACGTTCCTCGCCGCCGACGGCGTCACGCCTTCGAACGAAGGGCGTGGCTACGTGATGCGCCGCATCATCCGTCGGGCGGTGCAGCAGGCCGGGCGGATCGGCCTCGAGCCGCCGTTCCTGGCCGGGCTCGGAGGCGTCGTCGTCCAAGAGATGGGCAGCGGCTACGCCGAGCTGCAGCAGGCGCGCGAGGAGGTTGAGGCCGTGCTCGAGGCCGAGGAGGAGCGGTTCTCCGAGACGCTGATGCGGGGTCTGGCGCTATTCGAGGAAGCCGCGGCCGACGGCGAGATCTCCGGCGAGGAAGCGTTCAAGCTGCACGACACGTTCGGCTTTCCGCTCGAGCTGACTCAGGAGCTGGCGCGCGAGCGGGGTCTCCCGGTCGACGAGGATGGTTTCCGCGAGCTGATGGAGGAGCAGCGCACGCGGTCGCGGAAGGCCGCGCCCGAAGTCGAGGTCCGGATCGGCAGCGAGGTGCGCAGCGAGTTCGTCGGCTACGAGAAGACCGAGGCGCTGACCGCGATCCTCGCCTACGAGGACCTCGGCGAGGGGCGCTTCCAGGCGAAGCTCGAGCAGTCCCCCTTCTACCCCGAGGGTGGCGGGCAGGTCACCGACGCGGGTTTCATCGAGAACGAGGAGACGGGCGCTCGCGCCGAGCTCGTCGCCGCCACGCATCTCCCGGGCGACGACCAGGTGCTCACCTTCGAGGGTGAGGGCTTCGCGGCCGGGATGCGCGTGCGGGCGGTCGTGCCGTGGCAGGTGCGCTTCCCGACGATGGCCAACCACACGGCCACGCACCTGCTGCACAAGGCGCTGCAAGAGGTGCTCGGGGAACACGCGCGCCAGGCGGGCTCCGCGGTTCGCCCTGACAAGCTGCGCTTCGACTTCTCGCACCCACAGGCGCTGACCGACGAGGAGCGCGCGGAGATCGAGCGGCGCGTGAACGAAGCGGTCTTCCAGAGCCTCCCGGTGCGGACCTACATCGTCCCGCTCGAGGAGGCGAGGCGGCTCGGCGCGATGATGCTCTTCGGGGAGAAGTACGGCGACGAGGTGCGCCTGGTCGACATCGACGGCTACTCGCGTGAGCTCTGCGGCGGCACCCACGTTCGCTCGACCGCCGAGGTCGGGCCGATCGTGATCACCTCCGAGAGCTCCGTCGGCTCGGGCACGCGGCGGATCGAGGCCGTCACCTCGGGAGAGGCGTACGCGCTGCTGCACGGCCGCGCGCGTGAGGCCGACGAGCTGCGCGAAGAGGTCGAGCGTGCGCGCAAGGAGGGGCCGCGCCGTCCAGAGAAGATCGAGGTGAAGGTCGAACCGCGCAGCGAGGAGGCGATCGGCGGCGTGAACGTCTTCGTCGGCCAGGCGAGCGACGTCGACGCCGAGGTGTTGCTGGCTGAGTCGGACCGGATCAAGCAGGAGCGCGCGCCGGCCGCGGTCGTGCTCGGCGGGACCGAGGACGGTCGCGTCCACCTGGTCGCCAATTTCGACCGCTCGCTCGAGGGTCGCGTCGACGCGGTCGCAGTGATCAAAGAGGCCGCGGCCGAGGTCGGCGGGGGCGGCGGCGGCCGGCCGACGATGGCGCGCGCTGGCGGCCGCGACCCCGCGAAACTCGGCGACGCGCTGGCGAAGGCGGAGGAGGCGCTGCGCAAGGCGCTCGCGTGAAGGTGGTCGCGCTCGACTTCGGCTCGGCCCGCACCGGTGTCGCCGTCTCCGACCCAACCGGGACGATCGCACGGCCTCTCGGCGTGGTGGAGAGGGCGGCAAGCGAGGCCGGCCTCGAACGGCTCGCCGAGCTGATCCGTGCAGAGGGCGCCGAGTGCGTGGTGGTCGGCCTGCCGCTCACCTTGCGCGGCGAGCACGGGGCGCAGGCGCGCGAGACCGACGCGTTCGTCGAGGCGCTGCGCGCAGCCGTCGACGTTCCCGTCGAGAGCTACGACGAGCGCTTCACGACCGGGCTCGCCGAGAGCGTCGGCTCGGACGACGCGCCCGAGGACGCGCGCGCCGCGGCACACCTGCTGTCCAGTTACCTCGCGTGGTCGAGCGGCGACCGGGAGTGATGCCGCCGCGGCCGCCCCGGCCGCCGCAGCGGACGCCGAAGAGTGTCGTCTACCGGCGGCGCCTCGTCGCACTGGGCGTGCTCGTCGCGGGCTTTGCGATCGCCTGGTTCGCCGTGGCGAGCGTCGGCGGCAACGACAAGGCGAAGCCGCCGCCGACCACGATCGTCGCGCCGAAGCCGTTCCGAGTCGTCGTCCCGGAGGGCTTCACGCGGAAGCAGATGGCCGAGCGCGTGACCGCAGTGGCCGACATCGCCGAGCGCAAGCGGGGCAAGCCGGTCAAGCTGAAGGCGAACGCGTACCTGGCCGCGACGGCGAGGCCCCGGCGCCAGCCCGGATTCGGGGCGAAGGCGTACCCGCTCGAGGGCTTCCTCTTTCCGGCGACCTACGACTTCACCGCGCGCATGACCTCGGCGCAGCTCGTCGCGGCGCAGCTGAAGGCGTTCAGGCTCAACTGGGCGAAGCTCAACCTGGCGTACGCGCGCTCGAAGAACCTGACCCCGTACGACGTGCTGATCATCGCCTCGATGGTTGAGAAGGAGACGCCCGCGCCCGAGGAGCGGCAGCTGGTGGCCGGGGTGATCTACAACCGCCTGCACGAAGGGATGACGCTCGGGATCGACGCGACGCTGCGTTACGGGCTGAACATCCCGCCGACCGAGTCGATCCACGAGTCGCAGCTCCACGATCCCACGCCGTACAACACGCGGCTTCACGCGGGCCTGCCGCCGACGCCAATCGGTAGCCCCGGCCTCGCCTCGCTGCAGGCCGCGGCCCACCCGGCGAAGACCGCCTTCCTGTTCTTCGTGGCGAAGCCGGACAAGAAGCACCACTTCTTCACCGCGAGCTCCGCCGAGTTCGAGCGCTACAAGGCCGAGCACGGCTACGGATGACGCGCGTAGCACTGCTTGGCCGGCCGGTGCGCGAGTCGCTCTCGCCGCGGATGCAGAACGCCGCGTTCGAGGCGGCCGGTCTCGACTGGGAGTACGTCGCGCTCGAGGTCGAGCCGGAGGCCCTCGAGGAGACGGTGCGCGCGCTTGCCGCCGGCGGCTACGCGGGAGCGAATGTGACCATCCCGCACAAGCGGGCGGCCGCCGCGCTATGTGACGAGGCCGAGGGCGAGGCCGTGAACACGCTCGTTTTCGGCGAGGGTCGCGTGCTCGGGTTCAACACCGACAAGGAGATTGTGGCCGGGATCGAGACCGAGCGCGTGTGCCTGATCGGCGCGGGCGGGGCCGCGCAGGCACTGCTGCCGGCGCTTCCGGGCGAGGTGCGCGTCTTCTCCCGGAGCGGCGAGTGGCCGCCAGACGGAAGCGGCTGCGACCTCGTCGTGAACGCGACTCCCGTGCGGGACGAGCTGCTCGTCCAGCCGCGGCCGGAGCAGGCGGTCGTCGACCTGGCCTACCGCGCCGACGGCAGCCCGACGGCGCTCGTGGCCGCGGCACGCGAGGCCGGCTCGCGGCTCGTGGTCGACGGGCTCGAGGCGCTCGTGCGGCAGGGCGCGGCCTCGTTCGAGCTCTGGACCGGCGTCGCGGCGCCTGTCGGCGCGATGCGGAGCGCCCTAGGCTTAGATCCATGACGCTTACGCTCTCGACCGCCGGCGAGTCGCACGGGCCCGCGCTCGTGGCGATCCTGGGCGGCCTTCCGGCCGGGCTCGCGCTCGACCGGGAGGCGATCGACGCCGACCTCGCCCGCCGGCAGGAGGGCTACGGGCGCAGTCCCCGCCAGAAGCTTGAGCAGGACCGGGTCGAGGTGCTGGCCGGGCTCCGGCACGGCCGCACGCTCGGGACGCCCCTTGCGCTCGTCGTGCGCAACCGCGATCACAAGAACTGGGCCTGGGGAATGAGCCCGTGGCCGCCGGAGGGCGAACCGTCGGGGAAAGGCACGAAGCCGGTGACGCTGCCGCGGCCGGGCCACGCCGACCTCGCGGGCTCGCTCAAGCACGGTCTCGCGGACGCGCGTGACGCGCTCGAGCGCGCGAGCGCGCGGCAGACCGCTGTCGCGGTCGCGGCGGGCTCGGTGGCGAAGGCCCTGCTCGCGCGGATCGGGATCGCCGTCGAGGGATGGGTGGTGACCGAGGCGCTCGAGCAGCGGATCGACGAGGCAAGGGCCGAGCGCGACACCGTCGGCGGCGTCGTCGAGGTCCAGGCCCGCGGCGTTCCGCCCGGCCTCGGCTCCTATGCGTCGAAGCAGGAGCGGCTGGACGCGCGGCTCGCTGCGGCGCTGATGGGCATCCAGGCCGTGAAGGGCGTCGAGCTCGGAGCGGGCTTCGAGCTGGCCGGGCGCCGCGGTTCGGCCGCGCATGACGAGATCCTTGCGGACGACGACGGCGCGCTCTACCGCGAGACGAACTTCGCCGGCGGGATCGAGGGCGGCGTCTCGAACGGCGAGCCCGTGGTGGCGCGCGCGGCGATGAAGCCGCTGCCGACGCTGATGCGCCCGCTGCGCTCGGTCGACCTCGACACCGGGGAACCGGGCGAGGCGCTCGTCGAGCGCAGCGACGTGGCTGCCGTGGAAGCGCTGGCCGTGGTGGCCGAGGCCGCGGTCGCCTTCGAGCTCGCCCGCGCCGCGCGCGACAAGTTCGGCGGCGACTCGGTAGACGACTTCGTCGGAGCCTGGCGCGCGTACCTGGAGCGGATCCCGTGGCGCATGCGCTAGACAGGCACCTCGCGCTGATCGGCTTCATGGGCGCGGGCAAGACGACGCTGGGCGCGCAGGTCGCCGAACGGCTCGGCCGGCGGTTCGTCGACCTCGACCGCGAGCTCGAGCGCTCGCTGCGTCAGACGATTCCGGAGCTGTTCGAGCAGCGCGGCGAGGTTGAGTTCCGGGTGCTGGAGGCCGAGGCGACGATGGCCGCGCTTCGCAACGAGCGTCCGGCCGTGCTCGCGCTGGGCGGCGGGGCGGTCGAGACGCCTTCGATCCGCAAGGCCCTCGAGGAGCACGCGCTGACCGTCCTGGTCGAGGTCGACGCCGCAACCGCGTGGTCGCGGGTCGGCGGCAGCAGGCGCCCGCTCGCGCGCGACGAGGCGAGCTTCCGCGCGCTCTTCGGCCGGCGGGAGCCGCTCTACGCCGAGGTCGCGGAGGCGACAGCCAAGGACGTCGACGGGATCGTGCTCGCGGCCGGCGGGATCGTCGTCGAGCAAGGCGCGCTGGCCCGCCTCGGCGAGCTCGTCCCGGAGGGCGAGCTCGAAGTGATCGGCGACGCGACCGTGCTCGGGCTCCACCGCCCTCCGCTGGAGGCGCCCGTGCACGCGTTGCGCGGCGGCGAGGAGGCGAAGAGCCTTGGCGCGGTCGAGCGGCTCTGGCGCGAGCTGCAGCTCGACCGCTCGGGCACGATCGTCGCCTTTGGCGGCGGCTGCACGACCGACTCGGCGGGCTTCGCGGCCGCGACCTTCCTGCGCGGGATCGACTGGGTCGCAGTACCGACGACGCTGGTCGGCCAGGTCGATGCGGCGATCGGCGGCAAGACCGCGGTGAACCTCCCGGAGGGCAAGAACCTGGTCGGCGCGTTCCACTGGCCGGTGAGCACCGCGATCGACCCGGCCTTGCTCGAGACGCTCCCCGAGACCGAGCGGCGCGCCGGGATGGCGGAGGTGGTCAAGACGGGCCTGCTTGCCGGCGAGCCGTTGTGGGAGCTGGAGCCGATCGAGCTCGTGCGTCGCTGCGCCGCGTTCAAGGCGGGCGTCTGCCTGCGCGACCCGCACGAGCAGGGCGAGCGCGCCGTGCTGAACCTCGGCCACACGTTCGCGCACGCGCTCGAGGCAGCGGGCCACTACAGGGGCCTGGGCCACGGGGAGGCCGTCGCGCTCGGCCTGCTCGCGGCGCTGCGGCTCTCGGGCCTGGAGACGAGTGCGGTGGAAGAGGTGCTCGCGCCCAAGCCCGTGCGCGTGAGCCGCGACGCCGCCTGGGCCGCGCTCGCGCGCGACAAGAAGGCCCGCAACGGCACGCCTCGACTCGTGCTGCTCGAGGCCCTAGGCAAGCCCGTCAGCGGGGTAGAGCTCCCGGAGCAGCGCGTACGCGCGGCTCTCGACGAGCTGATCGCCGACTAGAGTCGTTCCGTGCGCGTGGTCGTCCTCAACGGCGTCAACCTGGACGTCCTCCACCGCCGCGACCCGAAGCTCTACAGCGGGCTCAGCTTGAACCAGCTCGAGACGCGGATCTACGAATGGGCGCGCGAGCTGGAGCTGATCGCCGACTGTCGCCAGACCAACAGCGAGGCCGAGTACGTGGGCTGGTGCCACGACGCGTTCGACTGGGCGGGCGGCGTGATCGCGAACCCGGGAGCGTGGACGCACTACAGCTACGCCATCCGCGACGCGCTCGAGCCCTTTACGGTGCCCGTCGTGGAGGTCCACCTGTCGAACATCGAAGAGCGCGAGGAGTGGCGGCGTCACTCGGTGATCGCCGACCTCGCCGCACATCGAGTCCTCGGCAAGGGGCCCGACGGCTACCGCGAGGCGCTCGCGTTCCTGGCGGAGAGGCGGTCGTGAGCCGGGTCGACGATCTCCGAGCGAGCCTCGAAGAGCCGCTGCTCGTCTCGAATCCGGTCAACGTGCGCTACCTGACCGGCTTCGCCAGCTCGAACGCGGCCTTGCTCGTCGAGCCCGAGCGCGTGCGGCTCTTCAGCGACTTCCGCTACGCCGAGGCCGCGCGGGCGGTCGAGGGTGTCGAGTTCGTCGAGACGAAGCGGTCGCTCGTCGCGGCGCTGGCCGAGCTGCTCGAGGGCAAGGTCGGCTTCGAGGCCGACGCCGTCAGCCACACGGCCTGGGAGACGCTCAAGGCGGGGGGCCTTGCGCTCGCCCCGCGCCGCGGGCTCGTCGAAGCGCTGCGCGCAGTCAAGGACGAAGGCGAGCTGGACGCGACGCGCCACGCGGGCGAGATCACGAGCGAGGCGTACGCGCGCTTCGCCGAGGAGCGCTTCGTCGGCCGCACCGAACGCGACCTGGCTTGGCGTCTCGACGGGCTCTTCCACGAGCTCGGCGCGCAGGCGCCCGCCTTCGAGACGATCGTCGCGTCGGGCCCGAACGGCGCGCGCCCGCACGCGCGGCCAACCGACCGCGAGATCGGCGCGGGGGAGACGGTGGTGATCGACGCAGGCGCGATGGTGGCCGGCTACTGCGCCGACTGCACGCGCACCTTCGCGACCGGGCCGCTCCCCGACGAGCTGAAGGACGCCTACGCGGCCTGCCTCGAGGGTCAGCTCGCAGGGCTCGAGGCGGTTCGCGCCGGCGTGACC
>DATLPH010000025.1:0-11561 GCA_035535855.1 Gaiellaceae bacterium | reverse complement strand
TGCGGCCGGCCGCGGTCGCCTGGGTCCTGGCCGCTGCGCTGCCGCTGATCGGCCTCGTCTCCCTGCTGCTGCGCTCTCAGCTCGACCCGGGCTTCGAGAACTACCGCCTCCATTTCGTGCTCTTCGGGGTCGTCGGTGGCGTGGCGTTCGCCCTCGGCTACGCGGCCGGTGAGGCGGCCAACCGGCGCGGGGACGCCCGGGTCCTGCTCCTCTCGCTCGCGTTCATGGCCACCGGCGGCTTCATGGGGTTGCACGCGCTCGGGACGGCGGGCGTGCTCTTCTCGAAGGACTACTCGGGCTTCAAGGTCGCCATTCCCGTCGGGCTGCTGGTGAGCGCCGTCTTCGCGGCCGGATCCGCGTTCGTCGACCTCCGCCCCGGGTTCGGGCGGCTCGTGATCCGTCACCGCAGGCTGCTGCGGGTCGGGGTGCTGACCGCGATGGCGCTGTGGTTCGTCTGGACGGTCGCGAGCCTGCCGCCGCTGCGCGGGCCGAACAGCGAGGCCGCAAGAGGGAGCCTGCTCACGGTGATGGCGATCGTGGGGACGATCGTCTACGCGATCAGCGCCGTGCGGTACTGGAGCATCTTTCGCAACCGGCCGCAGCTGCTGCCGGCCGCCGTGATCGCCTGCTTCGTGCTGCTCTCCGAGGCGTTGATCGGAGTCGCGCTCACCGGCGAGCGCAAATGGCACGCGAGCTGGTGGGAATGGCACGGCTTGATCGTCGCCGCGTACCTGGTGATCGGCTTCGCGGCGCAACGCGAGTGGCGCGACGAGCGGTTCCGGCATCTGTATCTCCCGACGACCCGGGAACGTCGGCAGCACGTGAGCGTCCTGTTCAGCGACCTCGTCGGGTTTACCGGCTTCTCGGAGCGCTCTGCCCCGGCAGAGGTCGGGGCGGTGCTCAGCAGGTACTGGGGCATCGCCGCGCCCCTGATCACGCGGGACTTCGGCGGTGAGGTGGAGAAGTTCATCGGCGACGGCGTGGTGGCGATCTTCAACAGCCGCGGCGACCAGCCAGACCACGCGCATCGAGCCGCCTGTGCCGCTCTCGCACTCCAGCGCCGCTTCGGCGACCTGGTCGAGCAGCATCCGGATTGGCCACGGATGCGCGTGGGCGTCAACAGCGGCGAAACGGTGGTTCGTGAAATCGGGGGCGCAGGCCATGTGGCCTACCCGTCGGTCGGCGACACGATCAACACGGGTTCGCGCCTGGAGAGCCTCGCGCCTGTCGGCGGCGTGCTCATCGGCGCGGAGACGTACGGGCAGCTGACCGGAGCAGTGGTCGAAGCCAGGGCCGGCTTGCGGGTCAAGGGCAAGGACGAGGCCGTGGACGCCTACGTCTTGCTCGCACTCCCTTGCTGATCGGGGTGGCTAGCCCGGTAGTCGAAGTCGCTCTCGAACGCGCAGTTGCCGCGGAACGAGAACTCGAGCTCGCCGTCGTGCACCTCGAGGGATTCGGCGACGAGCTCCCGGCCGGTGCGCTCGTGGCCCGGGATCACGCAGGTGACGGTCTCGCCGCTCTCGACCGGCTGCGACGCCCGCACCTCGACGTAGCCCTTCGCGCGGAACCAGCCGCGGCCGGGCACGTGCTCGATCTCGATCTGCGCGGGCCGCACGGCGAGCTGCCGGCTCTCCTTCCAGGCCCAGGGGAAATGGTCGATCTGGGAGCCGCGGGCGCGGCCGGTGAAGATCGCCTCGAGCGCCTCGCGTTGCTGTTCGTCGGCGCGCTCGTCGAGGTAGAGCACGAAGCTCCAGGGCGAGCCCTCCTCGTCGTCGCTGTAGCTCGTTGCAAGCACGACGCCGAGCCCGGACAGGTCGACCCCGTCCGCGCTTCCCTCGTCGACCAGCCACGAGAGCGCGCCGAGGCAGATCCCGTACGTCGAGCGGCCGCCCATCGCACCGTCGATCCTGCGGCACGGGCAGATCGCCTCGCAGTTGCAGGACTCGAGGTACGACCCGGCGACGTGCCAGCCCTCGTTCACGGGCCCATCTTCATCG
The DNA here is from genome assembly GCA_035535855.1 of Gaiellaceae bacterium. Classification (GTDB taxonomy): domain Bacteria; phylum Actinomycetota; class Thermoleophilia; order Gaiellales; family Gaiellaceae; genus AC-32. The sequence goes on along the minus strand of DATLPH010000025.1, from coordinate 9,564 downwards.
CAGGCGCCCGGGCCGGGTCGGTCAAGCCCGGCACTGTGGTCGCGGCGAGCGCGACCCAGAGCCCGAGGACGACGAGGCTGGCCGCCAGCACGCGCGCCAGCCCGAGGCCGTGCGGCAGGACCTTCTCGGCGAAGATCGCCGCCGCCACGACCGCCGTCCAGAAGAGGCTCATCACCCCGAGGGCAAACAGGGCCAGCATCAGGCCCCAGCAGCAGCCAACGCAGTAGAGCCCGTGCTCGGCGCCCATCCGCAGCGCCCCGACGCGGCCCTCGCGCCAGCCGTGCACGACGTAGTGGAAGGGCCCGCGACAGTGGCGCAAGCAGGCTTCCTTCAGCGGTGAGAGCTGGTAGAGGCCGGCCACGACGATCGCGGCGCCCGCGACGTAGGGGCCGTCGCGGTCCCACGCGAGCCAGCCCGGGCTCGCGCCCGCCACGAGCCGGTACAGCGCATAGGCGGCGAGCCCGTAGGCGATCCAGGCGACGAGATAGCCACCGACGAAGATCCACGCTCGTGACTCGCGCGCGACCCGGGCGTAGGTGAGCACCATCGGCGCGGCCGAGGGCAGCATCATCGCAGCGGTCATCGTCACCCAGACGCCGAGGAACCAGGCCAGCCCGCCAAGGTCGGTGCCCGGGCCGGCGTCCATGCCACGCATTCGCTCGACGGACACGATCCAGGCCACAAGCGCCGCGGCCAGCAGCGCGGCAGCGGTCCAGACGGGGCGGGTGGACCGGAGCGAAGCGACGGCGCGCACCGCGCGATCATCCGCCGCAGGCAGAGAGGCGGTCAAGGCACTGCAGGCGGCGCGGTGGACTCGCGCACGACGAGCTCGGTCGGCAGGATCGCGCGACGATCCTTGGCCCCGAGCCCGACACCGCGCTCGACGTCCTCGACGAGCCATTGGGCGGCGAGCCGCCCCTTCTCCTCCTGCGGCTGCGCCACGGTCGTGAGCGGCGGAGTCGTGTGTGCGGCGACCGGGCTGTCGTCGAACCCGACCACCGAGAGCTCGGCCGGGACCGAGACGCCAAGCTCGGCCGCCGCCTGCAAGGCGCCCACGGCCAGCGTGTCGGTCATCGCAAGGATCGCCGTTGGCGGCTCGCGTTCGCCCAGGAGCTCGAGCGTCGCCTCGCGGGCTGGCTCCGGCGCGTTCGGCCGGCAGGCCCGGACCAGGCTCGGGTCCCAGGCGCCGGCGAGACCCTCGCGGTATCCCTCGAGCCGCTCGACGCTCAGGTCGAGCTCGAGCCCACCGTGCGGATCGAGCGAAGTGACGAACGAGAGCACCGCCACGCGCTGGTGGCCAAGGCCGCGAAGGTGCTCGGCCGCGCTGCGAGCCCCGGCGCGGTCGTCGATCCCGACGAAGGGCGTCTCCGCGCCGCGCGGCTGGTCGACGGTGACGACCGGCAGCCCCCGGGCGAGCGCGGCTTCGACGCGAGGATCGTTCTGGGGAGTCGAGTAGACGATGAACCCGTCGACGGCGGCCTCCCGCACGGTCCGCGCGGCTTCCTCCCGGTAGCGCGAGTCGGGAATCAGGAGCAGCCCGTTCGGCGACTCCTCCATCGCGCTGGCGACCCCGCGCAGGAACGGCGCCTGGGCGGGATCGGTGAACGCGTAGCCGAGGCGCTCCGCGAAGATCAGGCCGATCGCTCCGGCCCGCCCGAGGCGGAGGCGGCGCGCCGCCGGGTCTGGCCCCGGATACCCGAGCGCGCTCGCTGCGTCGAGGACGCGCTTGCGTACCTGCTCCGAGACGAGCTCCGGCCGCCCGAACGCCTGCGAGGCGCTTCCAACCGAGACGCCGGCTCGTTCCGCTACGTCCCGGAGGCGGACCCGCCGTTCCTCGCTAGGCGTCATACGAGGAATACTACGCTTGCATGAACCGTTTCAGGTACTATGCGCAATGAATCGGTTCACCGAAGGGAGACGAGATGCTCGATCTACTCGTAGCCACAGATCTCGTACGTCGCCAGTCGCAGGAGTCGCTCGCGCCGAAGGCTCCAAAGCCGGACGCTCGGAGGCGGCCACCGCAGACCAGGCGGCCCGGAATCCGCTCGACCTCGGCCGCCGCCCTCCGCGGGCTGGCCGATCTCGTCGAGCCTTCGCCGACCGGCTAGCCGCCGTGATGGACGGCCTCGACGTTGTTCCCGTCGGGGTCGCGGACGTAGGCGCCGTAGTAGCCGGGGTGGTAATGCGCACGCAGGCCGGGCTCGCCGTTGTCCTCCCCGCCGGCCCCGATCGCAGCCGCGTAGAAAGCATCGACGGTGTCGTTGTCGCGTGCTGCGAGGGCGACGTGCAGTCCTGCCGCGGGCTCTCCCTCGCGGATCCAGAAGAAGGCCTTGCCGTCGCTGCCGAAGCCGCCGACCTTCCCTTCGAACTCCATCATCAGCTCGTGCCCGAGCGGAGCGAGCGCGGCGACGTAGAAGTCCTTGCTGCGCCGGTAGTCGCGCACCTCCAGGCCGATGTGATCGATCATCCCGCCTCCTTCCGGTCGTGGAAGACCGCTTCGATGTTGTTGCCGTCCGGGTCCAGGACGAACGCGCCGTAGTAGCCGGGGTGGTAGCTGCGCTCGCCCGGGGCGCCGTTGTCGCGGAAGCCGGCCTCGAGCGCGGCGCGGTGGAACTCCTCGATGGTCGCCCGGTCGTCGGCCGGGAATGCGAGATGCACGTTCTCGGTCACCGGATCGTCCTGCACGATGGCGAAAGAACGATCGACGCCCCTGACGTGAAAGCGGTTGGCGGCGCCCTCGTGTACCCGCAGGCCAACCGTCGGGGCCACAGTCTCGTAGAAGAACCGCGACTCGACGAGGTCGCGCACGCGGATCCAGACGTGGCCCAGGCGGTTCTCGCCGAGCCGCTGCTTTGCCCGGTGAACGGCCTCGACGCTGTTGCCGTCCGGGTCGCGGACAAAGGCGCCGTAGTAATCGGGCGTGTACTGCGGCCTTGGCCCCGGTTCGCCGTCGTTCGGGTGGCCGGCCGCGGTCATCGTCCGCCACCACTCGTCGACCTCCCCACGCGTGCGGGCGACGAGCGCGAGGTGCAGGTTCCGCGTTGCCGACCGGTGGTCGCGCGCCTGCAAGATCGAGAGGTCATCCCATTCGAAGAACTCCGGCTTGCGGTACGGCTCGCCGTAGCCGAGCTCCGCGAGCGCGAGCTCGTAGAAGCGCCGCGACGCCTCGAAGTCGCTCACGCGCACGGTCACGTGATCGAACACGTCCAACACGGCAAGATTGTCTCACCGTGATCCTCGAGAACGGCGTCGTCCGCACGATGGAGCCCTCGCTGCCGCTGGCGCGTGGCCTCGCGATCGCGGGCGACCGGGTCGCGGGCGGGGTCGGCACGCACGAGACGGCGCTGCCCTCGCCCGAGCGCGTCGACCTCGGCGGACGCTGCGTTGTCCCCGGTTTCACCGACTCGCACGTGCACTTCCCCACCTGGGCGATGGCGCAGAGCGAGGTGCGCCTCGAAGGGACGCGGTCGCTCGAGGAGGCGGTCGCGCGCGTGCGCCAGGAGCTCGCGAACACGGGACAGACGTCTTCGTGGCTCCGCGGCCGAGGCTGGCGCAGCGGCGACTGGTCGCCCTCGGTCGAGCCGACGAAGGACGAGCTCGACGCGATCGCCCCGGACCGGCCGGTCGCGCTGATGGCCCGCGACTCGCACTCGGTCTGGCTCAACTCGGCCGCGCTGGCCCGCGCGAACGCCGACCTGCAGGTCCCGGGCGGCGTCGTCGAGCTCGACGAGCGCGGCGAGCCGACCGGCGTCCTGCGCGAGGAGTCGTGCTGGAACTTCCGCGACCGCTACATCGAGACGACCGACGACGAGTACGTCGAGGCGATGCGCACCGGAGTGAAGCTCGCGGCCTCCCGCGGGGTGACCGCGGTGCACGACAAGGACGGCTGGCTCGGCGCGCTCCGCTTCTGGCAGCGGCTCGAGGCCGACGGCGCGCTCTGCCTGCGGGTCTGGCAGTCGTTGCCGGAGATCAAGGCCGGGGAGCTCGCCGAGGTGGACGTGCGCAGCGGCCTCGGCGGCCCCCTGCTGCGGGTCGGCTACCTGAAAGGCTTCATGGACGGCACCCTCGGCTCGCAGACCGCGCGGATGCTGGACGGCTCCGGTGTCGAGATCACGAGCCGCGAGCAGCTCGAGCAGTACATCCGCGACGCCGCGCGCGCGGGCTTCCCGATCGCCGTCCACGCGATCGGCGACCTCGCCAACCGCGAAGCGCTCGACGCCTTCGAGGCGACGCGCGACGCCTGGCAGCCGCTCGGCCTGCGGCAGCGGATCGAGCACGCGCAGCTGCTCGCGCCCGAGGACATCCCGCGGTTCGCAGAGCTCGGCATCGCCGCTTCGGTGCAGTTCTCGCACGCCCCTTCGGACCGCGACCTCGCCGACCGCTTCTGGGGCGGCCTCGACAGCGAGCCGTACGCCTTCCGCTCGCTGCTCGACAGCGGCGCCATCCTCGTCAACGGCTCGGACGCGCCGATCGAGGAGCTCGACCCACTGGCCGGGATCCGGGCCGGCGTCCTGCGCACGCTCGACGAGCGCAAGGCCTGGCGACCCGAGCAGGCGCTGACGGCGGAGCAGGCGCTGCACGCCACGACGGTCGCCCCCGCCTGGCTCGCCGGCGACGAGCGCCGCCGCGGCAAGCTCGTCCCCGGCTACCTCGCCGACCTGGTCGTGCTCGACCGCGACCCGCTGGCCGGCGAGCCGAAGGAGCTCGCCGAGGTCAGCGTGGTGGCGACCATGCTCGGCGGGCAGTGGACGCACAACCCGCCGCCCTGGGACTGAGCGTGTTGAGAGTTCGTAAAGACCGCTAACCGCAGCGAGGCGGTGCCGTCAGAGCACGGACAAGGAACGAACGCTCACGCGCCTCCCCCCTCTCCCCCTGGCGCGTGGGCGCTCGCAGGGCCGGCCTCAGCGCCGGCCCTTTTCTTTAGCCCTTCTCGTCGTGCGAGGCATCGGTGAACTCGCGGAACTCGGCCGTCAGCAGGTAGGCCGTCTGCTCGCCGATGTCGACCGCGTGGTCGCCGATCCGCTCGATCGTGCGCGAGACGATCACCATCCGCAGCACCCACTCGCGCAGGCCGGGCTCGGCGACGATCTCGACCACGCGCTCGACGAAGCGGCGGTTCGAGCGGTCGATCAGCTCGTCCAGATCGACGAGCGATTCGGCTCCCTCGAGGTCGCGGTTGGCGAACGAGTCGAGCGCGACGCGGATCATCTCCTCCGCCCGCTCGCCCATCTCCTGCAGGCTCTGGAGCAGCATCGGGTCGCCCTCGACGTCGGCGACCAGCTTGGTCAGCTTCGCGATCGTCACGCAGTAGTCGGCCATCCGCTCGAGGTGCAGGTTCATGTGCAGGAGTGCGAGCACGAGCCGCAGGTCGGTCGCCACCGGGGTCTGCCTCGCAAGCAGCGACTCGATTGCTCCCTCGATCGCGACGTAGCGCCGATCGACGTCGTCGTCGAAGGCGATCACCTCGTCGGCCAGCTCGATGTCTCGCTGAGCGAGAGCGTTCAGCGCGCCGCGGAGCACGCGCAGGACAAGCTCGCCTTCTTCCTGCAGGCTCGCCTCGAGCTGGTCGAGCTCCTCCTGGAAGCTGACCCGGACGTTGTTCATCCGAACCGCCCGGTGACGTAGTCCTCGGTGCGCTTGTCGGCGGGCGCGGTGAAGATCTTCGGCGTCTCGTCGTACTCGACGAGCACGCCCGCGGGCTGGCCGTCGGCGACGTCGAGGCTGAAGAACGCCGTCCGGTCCGCGACGCGCGCGGCCTGCTGCATGTTGTGGGTCACGATCACGATCGTGTAGTCGCGCTTGAGATCTCGCATCAGCTCCTCGATCTTCTGTGTCGCGATCGGGTCGAGCGCCGAGGCGGGCTCGTCGAGGAGCAGCACCTCCGGCTCGATCGCGATCGCGCGAGCGATGCAGAGCCGCTGCTGTTGGCCTCCCGAGAGCGACAGCGCGCTCTTCTTCAGCCGGTCCTTGACCTCGTCCCAGAGCGCCGCGGCGTGAAGCGCCTTCTCGACCCGCTCGTCCAGGTCGTGCCGCAGGCCGAGGACGCGCGGGGCCCACGCGACGTTGTCGTAGATCGTCTTCGGGAACGGGTTCGGCTTCTGGAAGACCATCCCGATCCGGCGCCGGACCTCGACCGGCTCAACGCCCGTGCCGTACAGGTCGACCCCGTGGTAGAGGATGCGCCCGTCGAGCCCGAAACCCGGGACCGTGTCGTTCATCCGGTTGAGGCAGCGGATGAAGGTGCTCTTGCCGCACCCCGAAGGCCCGATCACGGCCGTGACGATGTTCTTGTAGATCTCCACGTCAACAGCCTTGATGGCCACGTTCGAGCCGTAGCGTGCGGTCAGTCCCTGGATATCGAAGACCGTCTCGCCGACGGGCGGCTCAGACCCCTGCCGCTCCGCGACGTCCACCGGCCTCATCGCGGGCATCGTAACTGTCTCGTTCAACGGCTCCTCCTCGGTCACTGGCCAAGCTTCTTCCGAGTACGCGCGAGCGCGGCGCGAGCCAGCAGGCTCGTCGCGAGCACGAACAGCAGCAGCACGAGCGCCGAGGCCCACGCCCGCTCGTGGTCGGCCGGGTCGGCCGACTCGGACCAGATGAAGATCTGGACGGGGATGTTCGGCAGCGCGTCGTGCGGGTTCGTCGTGACGCTGTTGGCGTAGATCGAGCACGCGAACAGGAGCGGCGCCGTCTCACCCGCCGCACGCGCGATCGCGAGCACCGTGCCCGTGAGAATGCCGCCGAGCGCGCTCGGGAGCACGACGCCGATCACTGTCCGCCAGCGGCTCGCGCCGAGCGCCTGGGCACCTTCCCGCTGCGCAACCGGGACGAGCCGCAGCACCTCCTGGGCCGAGCGCGCGATCAGCGGCAGCATCACGATCGAAAGCGCGCAGCCGCCCGCGTAGCCGCTCTGGGCGTGGCCCTGAACGAGCAGACCGAAGATGAAGACGCCGATGATGATCGAGGGCAGCCCGTTCATCAGGTCGAGCGTCAGTTGGATCGGCGCAGCCACCCGGCGCGAGGCGAACTCGCTCAGGAAGAGCGCGGTGAAGACGCCGAGCGGCAGCGCGATCGCGGTCGCGATCCCCACCAGGATCGCCGAGCCGACGATCAGTGGCGCGATCCCTCCGCCGGGGATCCCGAAGAGCGGAAGATCGCCCGTGAGGAAGGTCCAGCTCAGCTGGCTCGCACCGCGGCGCGCGACCGAGAGGACGACGATCGCAAGCACGACGACGGCCGCGAGCGCGGCCACCAGCGCGACGGCCTCGGCGGCCCGGTTGACGATCCGCCGCCGGCGTACGCGCCGGTCGCCGCCCAGCGAGAGGGTCGGCTCGATCGCGCCCATCAGTCGGCCCCCGTCCGCTGGAACTCGAACCGGCGCACGATCAGCTGCGCGGCCAGGTTCGTCACGAGCCCGATCACGAGCAGGATCGCGGCGAGGTAGAAGAGCGACGAGGTCTGCAGGTCCGTCTGCGCCCCCTGGAACTGCGAGGCGATCCGGCCGGCCAGGGTATCGCCGGGGTCGAACAGCGAGCGGTGAATCCACCACCCGCCCCCGATCGTCTGGGAGACGGCGATCGCCTCGCCGAGCGCGCGCCCGAGCCCGAGGATCAGCGCCGCGGACACACCGGGCCGCGACGAGGAGAGGATCACCCCGCGCACCATCTCCCAGCGGGTCGCGCCGAGCGCCAGCGCTCCTTCCTCGAGCTCGCGCGGCACCGCGAGGAAGAGCTCGCGGCAGATGCTGGCCACGATCGGGACGACCATGATCGCGAGCACGAGCCCGGCGACGAGGATTCCGCTCGAGGACGGGTCGCCGCTGAAGATCGGGAGGAAGCCGAACCAGCGGTTGAGCCATGGCTCGAGGTGGTTGGCCACGAACGGGCCGAGCACGAGGATCCCCCATAGGCCGAGCACCACGCTCGGGATCGCCGCGAGCAGCTCGACGAGCGAGCCGACGACGCCGCGAATCCAACGCGGCGCCAGCTCGCTCAGGAAGAGCGCGATGGCGATCGCGAGCGGCCCGGCGATCACGAGTGCGATCAGAGACGTGACAGCCGTTCCGTAGAGGCCGGGCAACGCACCGAAGACGCCCTTGTTGACGTCCCACGCGCTGCTCGTCAGGAACGAGAGCCCAAAGGTCTGGAACGAGAGCTCGGCGCCGCGGATCACCTTGTAGGCGATCGCGACCATGATCGCGACCGTCGCGAGCGACGCGAGCAGCGTCAGCAGGAACAGCAGCCGGTCCCCGACCCAGTCCCGGAGCCGCCGCGTGCCGCCGAGCACCTCCGTGGCGGGGATCGTGCTCATCGGCCGGGAAGCTAACGCGTGCTCCGGCTCGCACAGGCGCCTGTCACCGGATCGTTACCGGATCCGCACCGCCTTTCAGCCCACGCCTCGCCGAGCGCGAGGCACCCTCGTGGCAGGGATGAATCACCACGAGAGGAGAGAGGCAAACGTGAACAGGAAACGAGCCACTGCGGCAACGCTCGCCGTGCTTGCACTCGCGGCGCTGACGCTCACCGCCTGGACGAGCCTCGCGGGCGCCAGTCCTGCGCGGCAGACGGGCACGCTCACCGGTGCGGGCAGCACCTTCGTGGTGCCGCTCGTGGCCAAGTGGACCCAGAGCTACCACCCTTCCAAGATCGCCTACAGCGGGATCGGCAGTGGTGGCGGGATCGCCGCGATCACCGCCCGCACGGTCGACTTCGGAGCCAGTGACGCGCCCCTCAGCCCGGACCAGTTCAAGGCCTGCAAGGGCTGCGTCCAGGTCCCGTGGGCCTTCTCGGCCACGTCGATCCCCTACAACGTCAGCGGGGTCGGCTTCGGCCTCAAGCTGACCGGCAAGATCATCGCCGGGATGTACGGCGGCTCGATCAAGTACTGGGACAACCCGGCGATCAAGAAGATCAACAAGGGCGCGAACCTGCCGCACGACAAGGTCGTCCCGATCTGGCGCAGCGACGGCAGCGGCACGAGCTACAACTTCACCGACTATCTCTCGCATGTCAGCAAGGCCTGGAAGAGCTCGGTCGGCAAGGGCACCCAGCCGAGCTTCCCGGTGGGCGTCGGGGCCCGCGGCAGCTCGGGCGTCGCGGCCAAGCTGAAGAGCACGCCGGGCGGCATCACCTACGTGGACGTCGCCTACTCACTGAACAACCACTTCAAGATCGCGAAAATCCAGAACCGCGCCGGGAAGTTCGAGCTCCCGGGGCTGATTCAGATCCGCGCCGCGGCGAAGTCGCTCAAGCGGCTCCAGAGCAAGGACAACTCGATCACGGTCGTCGACCCGAACCCGCGGGCGAAGACCGCCTACCCGATCTGCACCTTCACCTACGTCGTCCTGCCGCTCAAGACCGGCAAGGCCGCCGAGCTGAAGAAGTTCGTCGACTGGGCACTGACGAAGGGACAGACCTACGGGCCGAAGCTCCGCTTCGTGGAGCTGCCGAAGATCGTCCGGCAGGCGGCCCGCAAGACGCTCTCCCGGGTCCACAGTTAGGGGGAGAAGCTGCAGCGAACGTCGAGCCCGCGGCCCTGCCCGCCGCGGGCTTCGACGCTTCC
>DATLPH010000024.1:0-3172 GCA_035535855.1 Gaiellaceae bacterium | reverse complement strand
TCAGCTTCTTCCCGACCAAGAACCTGTTCGCGCTCGGCGACGGTGGGCTGATCGCCGCGACCGACGAGGAGCTCGCCGACCGAATCAGGGTGCTGCGCTTCCACGGCTCGCGCGACAAGAAGGACTTCGAGGCCGTCGGCTACAACTCACGCCTCGACGAGCTGCAGGCGGCGGTGCTGCGGCTTTTCCTCGGCGAGCTCGCCGGCTGGAACGAGGCCCGGCGCGAAGCCGCCGCCCGCTACGAGGAGCTCGGGCTCGGCGAGCTGTGCGACCTTCCGCCCGACGAGCCGGGCCACGTCTACCACATGTACGTCGTCCGCTCCCCCGAGCGCACCCGCTTCCACGAGGGGCTCGCCGCCGCCGGGATCGGCCACGCCTCGTACTACGTCACGCCGCTGCACCTCCAGCCCGCGCTGCGCTACCTCGGCTGGAAGGAAGGCTCGCTCCCGGAGACCGAGAAGGCCGCCGCGGAGAACCTCGCCCTGCCGATGTGGGCCGGAATCCCGGCCGAGACGCAGGAGCGGGTGGTGAGCGTCATCCGCGAGGCTGCGGCGGTGCGGGCTTGATCCCGGTCAATCGCCATCGGATTTGGCAGCTGGTTGCCGACGCGGGGCTGATCGCGCTCGCGTGGTGGCTCGCGTTCGAGTTGCGCTTCGACCAGGGCGTGCCGCGCTACTACGACACGCTCTTCCGGCGGACGATCCTGATCGTCGTCGCGATCAAGCTCGTCGTCTTCGTCCTCTTCCGCTTCTACGACCGCTGGTGGCGGTACGTGTCGATCCGCGACATGTGGTCGGCGGTGCGCGGCGTCACGGCCGCCTCGCTCGTGGCGAGCCTGACGGTCTACTTCTTCGCCCCCGTCGCGTCGGTGCGGCTGCCGCGGTCGGTGGCGATCATGGACTGGCTGCTCCTGCTCGGGCTGATCGCCGGCACCCGCTTGCTCGCGCGCAGCGTGATCGAGCGACCCGGCAAGGGCGGCCTGGTCGCGCGCGGCAAGGAGGTGCTGGTCGTTGGCGCCGGCGACGCGGGCCAGCTCGTGATCCGCGAGCTGCAGCGCAACCGCCAGCTCGGCTACACGCCCATCGGCCTGATCGACGACGACCCGCGCAAGAAGAACCTGCGCATCCACGGCGTCCGCGTCCTCGGCACCACCGAGGAGCTCGCGCACGTGCTGCGCGACAACCGGCCGGACGAGGTGCTGATCGCGCTCCCGTCCGCCTCGGGCGAGGTGCGCCAGCGGATCGTGAACGTGACCCGCGAGGGCAACGTGCCGGTCAAGACGCTGCCTGCCCTCTACGAGCTGATCTCCGGCGAGAGCGACCTCGCCACGCAGATCCGGCCCGTGCAGGTCGAGGACGTGCTCGGCCGCGAGCCGGTCGAGGTCGACCTCGAGACGACCGCGGCCTACGTCAAGGGCCAGACGGTGCTCGTCACCGGCGCGGGCGGCTCGATCGGCTCGGAGCTCTGCCGCCAGATCGCACGCGTCGGCCCGCAGCGCCTGATCCTCGTCGACCAAGGCGAGACGGCGCTCTTCGAGATCGAGCGCGAGCTGGTCGACGAGCGCGGCTTCGCGGCGTGCATTCCGGTGCTGGCCGACTGCAAGAGCCGGACCAAGATGAAGCAGATCTTCGACCGCTACCGGCCGGCGGTCGTCTTCCACGCGGCGGCCTACAAGCACGTGCCGCTGATGGAGGCGAACCCGCTCGAGTCGGTGCGCAACAACGCGCTCGGGACGAAGGTCGTCGCGGAGGTCGCGGTCGAGTTCGGCGCGGAGCGGTTCGTGCTGATCTCGACCGACAAGGCGGTCAACGCGAAGACCGTGATGGGCCAGTCGAAGGCGCTCTGCGAGTGGATCGTCGAGGCCTACGGCGCGCGCGAGGACATCGCCACGCGCTTCGTCGCCGTCCGCTTCGGCAACGTGCTCGGCTCGTCCGGCAGCGTGATCCCGATCTTCCGCCGCCAGATCGCCAAGGGCGGCCCGGTGACGCTCACGCACCCGGAGATGACGCGCTACTTCATGACGATCCCGGAGGCCGCTTCGCTGGTCGTCCAGGCCGGCGCGATCGGCGGGCGCGGCGACGTGTTCGTGCTCGACATGGGCGAGCCGGTGCGGATCCTCGACCTGGCGATGCAGATGATCCGCCTCTCGGGGAAAGACCCGGAGCGCGACATCGAGGTGGAGATCGTCGGCACGCGCCCCGGCGAGAAGCTGCACGAGGAGCTCTGGGGCGACGGCGAGACGGCGGTGCCCACCGTGCACCCCAAGATCATGCGCGTCAGCGGCCCGATCGTGGACGCGGTCTGGCTGCAGGACGAGCTCGCCGAGCTCGAGCGGCTGGTGCGCGAGGGCGAGACGCTAGAGGTGGTCTCGCGCCTCGCGACGATGATGCGCGCGCCGCAACTCATCGGTGCACAAACCGACTCTGTTTCGGAACAAACGCTGAGCTAGCCCCGTCCACCCTCGCGGCTAGGGTGGCTCGGTGACGATCTCGGTGGGAGGGCAAACTCATTCCGTGTCCTAGGCGGTGCGTTGGACGGCCGCGCCGGCAGAGCCGGCACGACCTCTTTGGTCGGCGCCGCAAGCGAGCGCCTTAGTGGACGAGTCGGCGATCCTCGAGGGCCTCAATCCGGAGCAGCGGCGCGCCGCCGAGGCGGTGCGCGGGCCCGTCTGCATCCTGGCCGGCGCGGGTTCGGGGAAGACGACGACGATCACTCGGCGGATCGCGTGGCAGGTGGCAAGCGGCGCGGTGCGCTCGGACCAGATCCTGGCCGTCACCTTCACCGACAAGGCCGCCGGCGAGATGCGCGCGCGCCTGGCTCGGCTCGGCGTCGACGGGATCGAGGCGCGGACGTTCCACTCGGCCGCGCTCTCGCAGCTGCGGCGCGCGAAAGGCGACGGGCCGGGGCGGATCCTCTCGACGAAGGCGCTCCTCCTGCGTCAGATCGGGAACACGCTGCCGCCGCCCTACCGCTTCCGGCCCGCAGGCGATCTCGCGACCGAAGTCGAGTGGGCGAAGAACCGGCGCCTGACGCCGCAGATCTACCGCGGGAGCCTGAATGGACACGAGCCACCGATTCCGGACGACCTGATGGCCGGCGTCTTCCGCGAATACGAGCGCCGCAAGGAGGCCTCCGGGGCGATCGACTTCGAGGACCTGCTCGAGCTGACGGT
>DATLPH010000023.1:0-3218 GCA_035535855.1 Gaiellaceae bacterium | reverse complement strand
GACGGTCAGGAACGCGAGCGAGACCGCCCGGTCGCCGTCGAGCGCGACGAAGCTGCCCTCGTCGGAGAGGGCGGGCGAGCCGTAGTCGTCCTGGCGCCAGTCCTCGAGCGAGAGCTCCGTCTCGGGCTCGTCCCCGGGCATGTCCAGCTCGCCGGCGGCGCAAATCGCAAAGAGGTCGAGCTCCCGGTCGCGCGCCTCGCGCAGCGGCACGACGCGAACGCTCTCGCTCACACGCCGCTCGGGCAGCTCGGCGCCCGCGAGCCGGAGCTCGGAGACGCGGTCCGTAGCGCCCACCTCGAACCCCCGGCTCTCGACGAAGCGCGTGCCGGCGGGGTCGGCGTCGACCCAGGTCCGCTGCCGCCAGGCTCCGCGCGAGCGCAGGTACTCCGAGACGAGGGCGTAGAGCTCGCCGCCGATTCCGCGGCCGCGCGACTCCGGCAGGACGCCGATCCAGAAGCGGCCCTTGCCTGCAGTCGGCACCGACCACTCGAAGCTCGCGTGGGCGAACGCGATCACCTCACCGTCGAGCTCCGCGACCCAGGTGCGCACCTGCTCCCGCTCGATCGTCCGGCTCGCGCGCTGCCACACGAGCTCCGGCGTCAGCACCTGATCCGGAGTGAGTGCGAGCTCGAGCCGCGCGACGCCGGCCGCGTCTTCCTCCCGCAGCTCGCGGATCACGGCGCCGCCAGCCATCCCGCCTCAGGCCGGATGAGCCGGCCCTGCGTCACGAGCTCCTCGACGAGGCCGTCCTCGGACCAGGAGAACCAGCGTGCCGCCTCGCGCTCGGGAGCCACGACCGCTGCGCGGACTCCTGCGACCAGCAGCTCGCTCAGGCCGCCGGCTCCCGCCGGGACGCTCTCGAGCTGGTCCCAGCGGCGGAGCTCAGAGGTGTGCCGGTGGCCTTCACCTTCGAGCACGACCTCGCTCGACGTCACCACGCCGACCCGCTCGAGCTTCGACCGCGCCTGCCGGAGCGCCCTCGAGGAGAGCCCGAGCTCCTCCTTGACCTCGTCCAGCAGGCTCGGCCCTGCTGCCGCCAGGTGCGCGACCACGCGCGCCGCCTCCTCGCCCAGCGCGCCTGCCTCCGCCTGCGCCAGCGCCTCCCGGCAGAGCGGATCGGCTGCGGCCACGGCCGCCTCGCCGAGGAAGACGCCCTTGCCGCGCAAGAGCCGCAGCCAGCGGATTCCCGGTCGGGCGCGGAGCTCGAAGCCCCACGGCCACTTCGTCTTCGGGTACGACGCAAAGCCCTTGCCGCCGGGCTTGTAGGGCTCCTCGTGGCAGGCGCCGTAGAGGCTCGGCAGCGAGCAGCTCGCCGTCAGCGTGACCACCCCGCGCCCGAGCACGAACGCCTCGGCGTCCTCGAGCGAGTCGAGCGCGAGCTCCGGCCTCAGCCGCAGGGCCTCGTCCCTCCTCGCCAGTAGCTCGTCCAGCGCCGCCGCGACCACGGGTCCAATACTGCCGACGCGGCCGTCCCGAATCGCGGCTACCATGGTTGGCGGTCGCCCGATGCGGGCACGCGGTCGTCGGCCCGTCCGATGCTGCGAGCGACCTCCACCACGAGTGTGTGCGTCTCCCCCGTCCAGGGGTTCGCCTCGCTGCGGCGAATTGCCGATGCCGTGAAGGTGAAGGTGGGTCTCCGCAGTTTGATCCTCGGTCTCGTGCTCGTTTCCGGAGCGGGGATCTTCGTGCTCGTCGAGCGGACGGGCTCGAGCGTCTTCCAGGCGGCGGCGACTCCGGAGTGGCACTACCTCATGGCGGGCCTGCTGATCTGCGCGGCGGTGCAGCCGCTGCGCGCGCTCGCCTGGACGTCCACCGTGCGCTCCCCCGTCGGCTTCCGCGCGATGTACGCGGCGAGCTCGGTCGGGTCGTTCCTCGACACGGTCCTCCCGGGCCGGATGGGCGAGGCCTCGAAGGTCGCGGTGCTGAAGGTCGCGGCCGGGCCGCGCTGGCCAGGGTTCTCGCGCGCGGGCGGGAGCCTGCTCTGCGCGCACCTGCTGGAGATGGTCGCCTTCGTGCTCGTCGGCGCCGCTTCCGCGTTCTTCCTCCCCGTCCCCGGCTGGGCGAAGGTCACGATGCTCGTCGGCCTCCCGCTCGCGGCCGGTGGGCTCGTGCTCGTCTCGCTCCTGCATCACAAGCTGAGCCACCGTTTGCCCGAGGGCGTCGGCGCGTTCCTAGCCGGAGCCGCCGCTCCGAAGCGCGTGATGCTGCGCGCAGGCCTGCTCCTCGTCCTGACCTGGGTCGCCCGCTGGTTCGGCGTGCTCTTCCTGCTGCACGCGGTCGGCGTCCACGCCGGCGTCGGCGCTGCGCTGCTCTACATGGTCGTCACGGGCCTCGCGAACACGATGCCGTTCTTGCCCGGGAATGTTGGCCTCTACCAGGGCGCCGCGCTCGGAGCGCTCGCGATGGCGGGACACGGCGGCACGACCGCCGCCGCGGCAAGCGTGTTCACCCCCGCGGCAGGCAGCCTCGCGACCGCGGCCGCCGCGCTGGTCGGCCTCGCGTTCTACGGCCGTCGCTTCGGCGAGCTGCGTCGGGCAGCCGTCAGGTTCTAGCCCAGCTTGCTCGGATCCGCGGGTTGCCCGTCGCGGCCGACGTAGCCTTCCTTCGCACCCACGACGAGTAGCACGAGCTCGTCGTCGCCGACGCTCGTGATCTGACGCGGGGTCGTCGACTCGACGTGGCAGAGCCCGCCGGGCCCGAGCTCGCGCGACTCGCCGGGCAGCGCGAACCGTGCGCGCCCCGAGTGGACGAAGTAGAGCTCGTCCTGCTCCTCGTGGTAGTGCGGACGCGCCTCGACCCCTGGAGCGAGCACGAGCACGTTCACGCCGAAGGCGGTGACCCCGAGCTCCTGGCGCACCTTGCGGAAGACGCCGTCGCCCATCTCCTCGATCGACCCGAACGCGTAGCTCACGAGGCGAGCGTAGCGCCGGCGGGCGTCAGCGGCCGCTCGCCTCGGCCCACGGCGAGCAGGTTGTCGACGACGAGCCGTGTCATCGCCTCGCGCGTCTGTTGCGTCGCGCTGCCGATGTGCGGCGTGAGCACGACGTTCGGCAGCTCCAGCAGCTCGGGCGGGACCCGCGGCTCGTGGGCGAAGACGTCGAGGCCGGCGCGGATCCGGCCCGAGACGAGCTCTCGCACGAGCGCCGGCTCGTCCACGATCTCGCCGCGCGCGGTGTTGACGAGGCAGGCGCCGTCGCGGAGCAGCGCGAGCCGCCGCG
>DATLPH010000022.1:0-12041 GCA_035535855.1 Gaiellaceae bacterium | reverse complement strand
GCCGTCATCAGCATCGGGAAGAACCTCGGCAGCCGCTCGGCCGCGAGCAGCGTCGCCTTGTAGCCGGAGACCGTCGCCTGCGACGAGAGGGCGTCCATCGACTGGGCGCGCGTGATCCGCGGGATCGACTCCATCGCGAAGGCGACCACGCCGCGAGTCGAGAGCCGCTGGATCCCCTCGCCATCGGTGAGCGGCTGGAGGAACCCCACCAGCACCTGGCCCTCGCGCAGCCGCGCGGCTTCGTCGGCGCTCGGCTTCTGCACCTTCACGACCGCCTCCGGCTCCGACCACGGGTCGCCGACCAGCCGTGCGCCGGCCTCTTCATAGCCCGCATCCGGGAATGAGGCGGCCTCACCGGCGCCTCGCTCTACCAGCACCTCGAACCCCGCTGAGACGAGCTTGCCGACGATTTCGGGGACAAGAGCCACGCGCTGCTCACCGGCGGCCGTCTCTCTCGGAACCCCGATCCTCATTCGCCGCGCATGCTATTGCGTGCGGCGGAGGAGCCCCCCGGAGAGCCGGCGCCCGTCCGCGTATTCTCGAGGAGATGACCGTGCCCGAGGTGCCGTTGCGCGAGACGAAGCACGGGCTCGTCGCCGACGGCGACGGCTGGTTCGTGCTCAACGCCCGCGAGAGCCGGTGGCGCGACACCGGGCACTTCGGCCACTACTGCGACTTCGAGGGCAAGCGCCGTTTCCGCCAGCTGGGTCTCAACCTGAACGTCCTCGAGCCCGGGCAGCCGATCGGGCTCTACCACCGCGAGCGGGCGCAAGAAGACTTCTTCGTGCTGTCCGGCGAATGCCTCCTGCTCGTCGAGGGTGAGGAGCGGCCCCTCCGCACGTGGGACTTCTTCCACTGCCCGGGCGGAACCGCGCACATGATCGTCGGCGCCGGGAGCGGGCCGTCGGTCGTCCTCGCCGTCGGGGCGCGCGGCGGCCGCAAGGACCTCGTGTACCTGGCCGAAGCCCTCGCGCTCGCTCATGGCGCCGGCGTCGAGGACGAGACCACCAAGCCGCAGGTGGCCTACGCGAGCTACCCGAGCTCCGTTCGCTGCCGGTACGGCGAAGGTTGGCTCCCCGAGGCGCCCCGATAGAGTTCGGCGCCGTGCCAGCGCCCCTTGCCGAGATCGCCGAGAGCTTCTTCAAGCCAGCGGTCAACGACCTCGTGCCCTACGAGCCGGGCAAGCCGGTCGAGGAGGTGCAGCGCGAGCTCGGGCTCGAGCGCGTGGTCAAGCTCGCCTCGAACGAGGGACCGTTCGGCCCCTTCCCCGAGGCACGCGAGGCGATCGAGCGCTCGATCGGCGAGCTGAACCGCTACCCGGACGGGGGCGCGTACCGCCTCCGGGCCGCGCTCGCCGAGCGCTTCGACCTCCGCTTCGAGGAAGTCGCCGTCGGCGCCGGCTCGGACGGGCTCGTCGACTGCCTCTGCCAGGCCGCGCTCGATCCGGGCGACGAGATCGTCTGCGGCTGGCCCTCCTTCCCGAGCTACGTGATCGACGCGCGCAAGGTCGGGGCGGTGCCGAAGACGGTGCCGCTACGCGAGGGCCGCTACGACCTCGACACGCTGCTGGAGGCGATCGGCCCGCGCACGAAGATCGCCTACCTCTGCCTGCCGAACAACCCGACCGGGACGACGAACACGCGGGCCGAGCTCGACGAGTGGTTCGACCGCGTCCCCAACCACGTCGTCACCGTGCTCGATCAGGCCTACGCGGAGTACATCGACGACCCCGACTACCCCGACGGCGTCGAGGGCTACCTGAAGCAGGGGCGCCGCACGGTGGTGCTGCGCACGTTCTCGAAGATCTACGGGCTCGCAGGCTTGCGGGTCGGCTACGCGCTCGCGCCCGCGCCCCTGGTCACTGCGATCGGCAAGGTGCGCCGTGCCTTCGACATCACCACGCCCGCGCAGGAGGCCGCGCTCGCCAGCCTCGACTCGCCCGGCGAGCTCGAACGCCGGCGTAGGGAGAACGCCGCCGGGAGGGCGGAGCTCGAGGCGATCCTGCGGGAGCGCGGGCTCGACCCGGTCGGCCCGGCGGTCGCGAACTTCCTCTTCGTCGAGATCGCCGAGGACTCGCGGCCGTTCTTCGAGCAGCTCCTGCGCGAGGGCGTGATCGTGCGGCCGACCCACGGCTTCGGCGCCCCCGGTGCGGTGCGCGTCACCGTCGGCACACATGAGGAGCACGAGCTCCTCGCCGAGGCGTTGACGCGCGTGCTCGCTACGGCCTGACTCCAGGGGACCAGGCCGAAAAAACCCTCGTTCGAGTGCCGACTGCGGTGTTACCGTTCGAGGGCGATGGGCCGCCCTCGCGTAGTCGGCAGCCAGCTCGCGCTCCTGGGCCGCGAGCCGAGCTTCCGCCGCCTGTTTCTAGCCACGCTCGGCTCCGGGATGGGCACCTGGCTGGCCCTAGTCGCGCTCGAGGTGGACGTCTGGGTGCGGACGGAGTCGTCGGCCTGGATCGCCGGGCTTTTGATCGCGGACATGATTCCGACCTTCGCGATCGGGCTGCTCGTCGGACCGTTGATCGACCGGCTCTCACGCAGGCGGCTGATGATCGCCGCAGACCTCGTCCGCTTCGGCGTGTTCGCGGCGCTGCCGTTCACGACGAGCGCCACGCAGGTGGTCGTCCTGGCCGGGGTCACCGGGATTGCGACCGGCTTCTTCCGGCCTGCCGCTTACGCCGGGGTGCCGAACCTCGTCAAGGACGAGGACCTCTCGAGCGCGAACGCGCTGCTGCAGACGATCGACAACCTGACGTGGGCGCTCGGCTCGCTCCTGGGAGGCGCGCTGGTCGCGGCCTCGGGCGTGGACGCCGCCTACTGGATCAACGCCTGCACGTTCCTGATCTCGGCCACCTTCCTCTGGGGGATTCCGCAGCGTCTGCTGCAGGCGAGCATGGCCGCGAGCCGCGGCCACTGGGCCGACCTGAAGGACGGCTTCTCCGTCGTCCTGCGCTCGAGGGCGCTGCTGACCGTGCTGATCGCGTGGAACGTGGCGATGTTCTCCAACGCGGCCGTCAATGTCGCCGAGCCGCAGCTCGTCTTCGACGCCTTCAACGCAAGCCAGTTCGGCCTCGGGTTGATGATGGGCTGCGCCGGGATCGGCTTGGCGATCGGAGCCTATGCCGCCGGTCAGTGGATCGAGCGCCGCGGGCTGGCGAACGTCTACGGCGCCTCGCTCGGGCTGATGGCGATCGGGATCGGGCTCGCAGCCGTCTCGCCGAATGTCTGGGTCGCCGCCGCCTGCCAGATCATCTCGGGAGCGGGCAACGGGGCCGCTGTGGTCTGCAACGTGCTGCTGGTCCAGCGCGGCGCGCCCGACGAGCTGCGCGGCCGCGCGTTCGCAGTGCTGATGAGCGCGAACGTGGCGATGCTCACCCTGGGGATGATCGTCGCCGGCCACTTCACCGACGTGGTCGGACCGCGCTGGGTCTGGGGTGCGGCGGCGCTCGCGGCCGCGGTCTCGGGGATCATCGGCTTCGCGCTCGCGCGTTCGGCCGGCCCGGCAGCGCGGGCCCAGGCCGAAGCACTCACCGTGGCGGCCCACACGGCCGACTCCGGGTAGCAGGCCCCTCGCTTTAGCATCCCCGTCGTGGCAGCACGCCGCGACTTCACGCGCGAGTCGCTCGCCGCCGGCGTGCGTGCCGGCGACCGGCGCGCACTAGCGCGCGCGATCACGCTCGTCGAGAACTCGGAGCCGCTCGCCTACGAGGTCGTGCGCGACCTCTATCCCGAGACCGGCAAGGCATACGCGGTCGGCGTCACCGGCCCGCCGGGAGTGGGGAAGTCGAGCCTGATCAGCCAGCTCGTTCACCACGTGCGCGAGCAGGAGCGCTCGGTCGGCGTCATCTCCGTCGACCCGTCGAGCCCGTTCACGCAGGGCGCGCTCCTCGGGGACCGGATCCGCCTCGCCGACCACTTCCTCGATCCCGAGGTCTTCATCCGCTCGATGGGCAGCCGCGGCCACCTCGGCGGGCTCGCGGAGGCGACGCTGCAGGCGATGCTCGTGCTCGACGCCGCCGGCAAGGAGCTGCTCTTCCTCGAGACCGTAGGTACCGGGCAGGGCGAGGTCGAGGTGATCGGAATCGCCGACACCGTCGTGCTCGTGCTGATGCCCGGCTCCGGCGACTCGATCCAGGCGCTGAAGGCCGGGATCATGGAGATCCCCGACGTGATCGCGATCAACAAGCTCGACCACCCGGCCGCGAAGACGATGCTGAACGAGGTTCGCTCGGTGCTCTCGCTCGACACCGAGCGCGGCTGGAAACCGCCGATCGTGCTCACCGAGGCGACGCGCGGCGAGAACGTGCCGGAGCTGTGGGAGAAGGTCGAGGAGCACCGCGCGTTCCTCGAGTCGGAGGGGCTGCTCGAGCAGCAGCGGCGCAAGAACCTGGCGGGCGAGGTCTTCGCCGTCGCCTCGGCGCGTGCGAAGGCCCATCTCGAACGCGCGGTGGCCGACGACCCGGAGCTGCGGCGGCTGCTGGACGAGGTCCAGAGCCGCCGGCTCGACCCGCTGACTGCGGTGAGGGAGATACTTGGGAAGGTGTTCAAGGTTGGCGACGGAGACAGTCCCGGGTCTGAGTGACATCGAGGAGGCGCGAGCGCGCCTCGCGGGCGTGGCGCGCGTCACGCCCGTCTACGGCACGGAGACGCTCTCCGAGCGCACCGGCCGCGAGCTGACGCTGAAGGCGGAGAACCTCCAGCGCACCGGCTCGTTCAAGGTTCGCGGCGCGGTCAACAAGATCGCGACGCTCACCGGCCGGGAGCGGCGCGCCGGCGTCGTCGCCGCGAGCGCCGGCAACCACGGCCAGGCCGTCGCGTGGGCAGCGCGCGAGGCGGGCGTGAAGGCGACCGTCTTCATGCCGCAGGACGCGCCGATGGCGAAGGTCGAGCCGACGAAGACCTACGGCGCGAAGGCGGAGCTCGTCGGCGCGTCGTTCGAGGACGCGCTCGCGGCCGCGCTCGCGCATGCGCAGAAGACCGGCGCCACCTTCGTCCACCCCTACGAGGACGAGCGGGTGATCGCCGGCCAGGGCACGATCGGCCTCGAGCTCGCCGAGCAGGTGCCGCAGGCGCAGACGGTCGTGATCCCGGTCGGCGGCGGCGGCCTCGCGTCGGGAATCGCGCTCGCGCTGCGCGCGGTCAAGCCGGAGCTGCGAATCGTCGGCGTCCAGGCCGGGCTCGAAGGGCCGACGATCGCCGACGGGATCGCGGTCAAGCAAGTCGGCGAGCGGACCGGGCGCATCCTCGAGGACGTGCTCGACGACCTGATCAGCGTCACGGACGACGAGATCTGCGAGGCGATCGTGCTGTTGCTGGAGCGCTCGAAGCTCGTGGTCGAGGGTGCCGGCGCCGTTGCCGTCGCCGCCATCCTGACCGGCAAGGCGGGTGGGGAGGGGCCGGCGGTGGCGCTGCTCTCCGGCGGCAACATCGACCCGACGGTGCTGATCTCCGTGATGCGCCACGGGCTGACCACGGCCGGGCGCTACCTCGTCGTGCGGACCCGGGTCCACGACCGGCCCGGCGAGCTGCTGAAGCTGCTCTCGCTGGTGGCGCGCGAGCGGGCGAACGTCGTCTCGGTCGACCACCACCGCGAGGGCATGGACGTGCCCGTCTCGGAGAGCGAGATCGAGCTGACGCTGGCGATGCGCGACGAGCATCACTGCGCCGTGCTGCTCGAGACCCTGCGCAGCCTCGGTTACACGGTCGAGCGGCTGCGGTAGCCATGCTGACCTGCGCGCAGTGCGGCCGGGAGAACCTCGGGGACGCGCGCTTCTGCTCCTACTGCGGCGCCACGCTCGAGGACGCCGGGGCGACGGGCGGCCGCGAGGAGCGCAAGGTCGTCTCGGTGCTCTTCGCCGATCTCGTCGGCTTCACCTCACGCGCCGAGAAGCTCGATCCCGAGGACGTGCGCGCCACGCTTTCGCCGTACTACGCGCGGCTGCGCCACGAGCTCGAACGACGCGGCGGCACCGTCGAGAAGTTCATCGGCGACGCGGTGATGGCGGTCTTCGGAGCACCGGTGGCGCACGAGGACGACCCCGAGCGCGCCGTACGTGCGGGCCTCGCGATCCGAGACGCGATCGTGGAGGACGGCCAACTGCAGGTGCGCATCGCAATCACGACCGGCGAGGCGCTGGTGACCCTCGACGCGGTCCCGGCCGATGGCGAGGGCATGGTCGCGGGCGACGTCGTCAACACCGCGGCGCGCCTCCAGTCCGCCGCCCCCGTGAACGGCCTGCTCGTCGACGAGAGCACCCAGCGGGCGACGAGGCAGGTGATTCGCTTCCGGGAGGCGGAGCCTGTGACGGCCAAGGGCAAGACCGACGTGATCCCCGTTTGGGAGGCACAGGAGGCACGCTCCCGCTTCGGCGTCGACCTCGGGCAGTCCGGAGCTCCGCTCGTCGGCCGCCGCCGCGAGCTGGACCTGTTGACCGGCGCTCTCGCCCGCGCGCGCGAGGAGCGTTCGCCGCAGCTCGTCACGCTCGTCGGCGTGCCCGGGATCGGCAAGAGCCGCCTCGTGCACGAGCTGTGGCAAGTGGTCGACGAGGAGCCGGACCTCACCTACTGGAGACAGGGTCGCTCGCTGCCCTACGGCGAGGGCGTCAGCTACTGGGCCCTCGCCGAGATGGCCAAGGCACAGGCCGGGATCCTCGAGAGCGATGCGCCGGAGGAGGCCGGGCAGAAGCTGGCCGAGGCGGTGGCGGGGCTCGGGCTGGAAGACGCGGACCGGATCCTCGAGAGCCTGCGACCGCTCGTCGGCGTCGGCGCCGAGACCGAGGCCGGAGGGGGTCGCTCCGAGCACTTCGCCGCCTGGCGGCAGTTCCTCGAGGCTCTGGCCGACCAGCGGCCGACGGTGCTCGTCTTCGAGGACCTGCACTGGGCCGACGACGACCTGCTCGACTTCGTCGACCACCTCGTGGACTGGGGCTCGGGCGTCCCGCTGCTGGTCGTCTGCACCGCCCGGCCGGAGCTGCTAGAGCGGCGGGCCGGGTGGGGCGGCGGCAAGCCCAACGCGCTGACGCTCACGATTTCGCCGCTCTCCGAGGACGAGACCGCGCGGCTGCTCTCGACCCTGCTCGAGCGCGCAGTGCTCCCCGCCGAGGTGCTGGAGACACTGCTCGCGCGGGCCGGCGGAAACCCGCTCTACGCGGAGCAGTTCGCGCGCCTGCTCGAGGAGTCCGGCAGCCACGAGCAGCTTGCGCTGCCCGAGAACGTGCAGGGCATCATCGCGGCACGCCTCGACGGCCTCGCGGCCGTCGAGAAGCAGCTGCTCCAGGACGCCGCCGTGTTCGGCAAGGTGTTCTGGCTCGGCGCCGTCTGCGCGGTCGATGGCCGCGACCGCCGGGAGGCGGAGACCGCGCTGCACACGCTCGAGCGCAAGGAGTTTGTTCGTCGCGAGCGCCGCCCGTCGGTCGGCGGAGAGGAGGAGTACGCCTTCAGGCACCTGCTCGTACGCGACGTCGCCTACGGGCAAGTCCCGCGGGCTGCGCGCGCGCAGCGGCACGAGTCCGCCGCGCGGTGGATCGAGGCCCTCGGCCGGCCCGAGGACCACGGCGAGATGCTTGCCCATCACTATCTCGAGGCCCTTCGGCTAGGGCGCGAGTCCGGGGCGGAGCCGAACGAGGAGCTCAGGGAACGGGCCCGGCGCGCGGCACGCGACGCCGGCGATCGTGCGCTCGCGCTCGGCGCCTACACCGTGGCCGAGCGCTTCTTCGGCGCCGCCTTGGAGCTCTGGCCCGAGGACGACGACGAGCGTCCGGAACTCCTGCTCGCCTACGGGCGCAGCCGGGTCGAGGACCAGACCGTGGACGACGCGGTCTTCGAGGAGGCGAGGGACGAGCTGTTGCGCGCCGGAAAGGTGGAGCCGGCGGCCGAGGCGGAGGCGAGGCTCGGGTCGATCTGGATGCTCCGCGGCGATCAGGACGCGGCGCTGCAGCACCTGGAGCATGCGCGGGAGCTCGTCGACGAGCGCGGCCCCTCGCCCGAGAAGGCCTTCGTCCTTCAGGAGCTCGGTCGGATCTTGATGATGGCGGAGCACCTCGACCGCTCGATCCAGGTGGCCCGCGAATCGCTCGGGATCGCGGAGGAGCTCGGCCTCGAGGGATCGCGCGCCCGAAACCTGAACACGATGGGCTGCGCGCGAATCGTCGGAGGCGACGCCGGCGGCGTCGCCGACGTCGAGCGCGCGATCGAGGTCGCGGCTGCCGCCAACTCGCACGAGGAGGTCGCGGCCGTGGCCAACCTCCACTCGATGATGATGATGCTGGGAGACCTTGCACGCGCTCGTGAGCTGCACGTGCAGGCGCAGGAGGTTGCCGACCGGCTCGGACTGATCGGCTTCATCGACTGGCAGCGCGGCGAGCACGCGATGCACTGCTACTGGGACGGGCGCTGGGACGAGGCGCTCGCGACCGCCGACGAGTTCATTCGCGAGGTGGAGGCCGGCCTGAGCCACTACATGGTGGTGGCGTGCCGGTTCGTCCAGGCCCTGATCTGGCTGGCACGCGGGCAAACGGATGCGGGCGTGGCGGAGGCCAGGCGAACGACGGAGCTCGCACGAACGGCCAAGGACCCGCAGGTACTGAACCCGGCGCTCGCGGCCGAAGGGCGCGCACTCCTCATCGCGGGCGACGACGCGGCCGCCGGCGAGATCGCCGACGAGCTGCTCGAGACCTGGAAGTCGGTGCACCTACGTCAAGCCGCCGAGTGCGTCGAGGCGGCGCGCCTGTTTCGTGGGCTCGGCCGCGAGGAGGAGCTTCTCCGGGTGATCGCCGGGGTGCCGGGTCCGACGCCGTGGCACGAGGCGGCCCGGCGGTATGCCTCGGGCGACCTCGTCGGCGCGGCGGAGACCTATGCCGTGATCGGCACGCTTCCGGAGGAGGTCTACTCGCGGCTGAAGGCGGCCGAGCAGTTCGTCGCCGCGGGCGACCGCGCAGGGGCCGATGCGCAGCTCGGGCTCGCCCTGCCGGTGTTCGCGCAGCTCGGCGCGACTGCGTGGACCGCCGAGGGCGAAGCGCTCCTCGCCGAGTCAGCCTGAGCCGCAGCGCCTGAACGCCGTCAGCTGGTGGCCGCGCTTCTGCAAGTCGTCGATGCCGCCGTCCAGCACGGGCCGGACGGCGACCCCTTCGGCCGCGAGCACGCTCGCCGCCACACCGGCGCGGGCGCCGCTCGAGCAGATCGTGACCACGGGCCTGCCGTTGTCGAGCTCGTCGCGGTAGGCGCGTACGAGGCGGTACGGGATGTGGCGGCTGCCCGGGATGTAGCCCTCGTCGCGCTCGTCCTTCTCGCGCACGTCGAGCACCTCGACCGCGTCCTTGGCCATGAGCGCCTCGAGCTCGTCGACGCTCACCGGCTCGAGCCGTTCCGGGGTCGGCAGCCCGAGCACGTAGCCGGCGATGTCGAGCAACCCGACCGCATACAGGCGCCGTGCGCCGTCCTCGGCCTCCTCGGTCGCCGAGGCGTGGATCGTGATCGCCCGGTCGTGCTCGAGCACGAAGGCCGACTTCGTCCCGACCGAAGAACCGTCGAGCGGGACGTTGACCGCGCCGTGGACGTGCCCGCCCGCGTACACCGCCGCAGGTCGCACGTCGAGGAGCTGGCCTTCGACCGCCTCGAGCTGCGGGAGCGGCGGCTGCGCGGTGAGGAAGGGGCCGCGGTTCAGCGCGACGACACGCTCGACCGTCGGCGGCCTTGGCGCAGCGATCGCCGCCGAGTGCGCGACGAACTCCTGCATGTCCGAGAGCGCGAGCGCCTGGTTCGTGAGCTTCTCGGAGCGGATCGTCGAGGTGCGGTCGCTGCTCAGACTGGCCCCGCAGAGCGAGCCGCCTGTGTGGCCGGGGTCGACCTCCGTTTCATCAGGAAGGTCGGTCAGCCGCCGCAACGAGCGGAAGAGGTCTTCCGCGCCCTCCTTCGCCTCGATCGCGAGGTCCGGGCGGGCGGCGTCGCCGATCAGGAGCGAGTCACCGGTCAGCAGGTGGCCCTCGACGAGGAAGCAGCAGTGCTCGGGACGGTGGCCGGGCGTGTGCAGAACGCGGACCGGGAGCGAGCCGACGCGCAGCTCGTCGCCGTCCGCGATCAGCTCGCAGGGGTACTCGGCCTCGGCGAGGGCGTGGATGCCGACCGGGACGTCGTGCTCGAGCGCGAAGCGGCCGTGCCCCGAGACGTGGTCGGCGTGGTTGTGCGTCTCGAGCACGCGCACGATCCGCACGCCCGCCCGCTCGGCCTCTTCGAGGTAGGGCTCGATCGCGTAGCGGGGGTCGACGACCACCGCCTCGCCGGCCGCCTCGTCGCCGATCAGGTAGGACGCGCAGCCGAGGTCGTCGTCCACGAGCTGCTTGAAGAGCACTTCGCCAGTGACCGTACCAACGCCCGCCGCTAGCTTTCTTGAAGTGTCGAGCCGTTCGCAGCGGTCGTTCACGGCGCTCGGGGCCCTCGTGCTCGTCGCGTTCTGCTCTGCCTGCTCCGGCGGCTCCGTCAACCGGGAGTCCCTGAACGTGGGCGTCGAGCGGGCGCCGGCGCCGCCGCGCGGGGCGCTCGTGCTCGGCGGCGAGTCCGGGAGCCGGGCGGTCGCGCTCGCTGTCGGACGGGGCCGGGTGACGGCGACGGTGCTCTCGCCTGCCGGCGAGCCGCTCTCCGGCCTGAAGGTCTCGTTCGCCGACGGCCCGCGCGTGGTCACCGCGCACGCCTGCGGGCACGGTTGCTACTCCGCGGCGATGCCACGTGCCTCGCAGGTCGAGTTGAGGCTGAGCGGGAGCCGGCCCGTCGTCTTCCGCGTCCCTGCGTCGTCGCGCTCCGGCGCCGCAATCGTGGCCCGTGCGGCGCGGGCAACCCGCTCGCTGAGCAGCCTCGTCTACGTCGAGTCGCTTCGCTCGGGCCCGAAGGGCGGCCTGCTCACGACCTGGGAGCTCGTCGCGCCGAACCGGGTCGAGTACCGGATCCGAGGGGGCGCCTCCGCGATCGTGATCGGCGAGCGCCGCTGGGACCGCGACAAGCCGGGCAAACGGTGGCGCCGCTCCCAGCAGCTTCCGCCGCTGCGCGTGCCGCAGCCCGCATGGGGCTCGGTGGCCACGAACGCGTACGTGCTGGGGAAGGCACGCGTCGACGGCCGCCCGGTCTGGGTCGTCTCCTTCGCCAACCCGACGACACCTGCCTGGTTCACGGCCTGGATCGACCGCGAGAACTACCGGCCGCTGCGTTTGCAAATGGCCGCGGCTGCACACTTCATGACGCACCACTACGTCGACTTCAACGGGCCGACCGCGATCAATCCGCCTAGATAGTCCGCCGCACAGCCTCGAGCACGACGAACCACGCGGCAGCGGCGGCGGCGACCGCGAGGAGTGCGAGCGCGAGGCGCGCTCTCATCCGCCCGCCTTGTCGAGCAGGGTCACGACGAACGGCTTGCCGCCCGGCGGCGTGACCTCGAACTGCAGTCCCCAGTGCCCGACCATCACGAGCGCGGGTGCCGACTTCGAGAACACGCCCGGCCGTAGCTCGCGCAAGCGGTAGCTCTGCTCGCCCATCTCCATGTCGAGCATGTCGAACTTCGTGATCACCCCGGCGCCCTGCACGGGCTTGCCGTCACGTGTGAGCGAGACGGAGAACGCGTTCTTCACCGCGGCCCGGTTTGGCGTCACGCGGACGCGCACGCGATAGGGCGACTTGGCGATCACTTCCGAGACCGGCCCAGGCCCAACCCGCGCCGCGACGTTCTGCACCCGCGCGAGCGCGCTCGAGGGCGGCGGCAGGCTCGCGAGCACCCCCGCGGCGAAGAGGGCGGCGGCGACGAACAGGATCTCGCCCTGCACGAGCCGTCGGAGCAGGAGCGGCGCGTCGGCGTCGCCGGCCTGCAGCCGCGGCTTCGTCCGCGCGAGGTTCACAGCAGCGAGCACGAGCGCCGCCGCGAGCAGGGCGATCTTCACGAGCAGGGCCTTGCCGTAGGAGGTCTGCCAGAGCGTCGCTAAGGTCGGGAGCTCGAGCAGCGACTGGCCGATCCCGGTCCCGATCAGCAACAGCACCGAGCCGAAGGCGACGAGCGAG
>DATLPH010000021.1:0-6724 GCA_035535855.1 Gaiellaceae bacterium | reverse complement strand
CTCGTGGTGGACAAGCCGGCGGGGATCGTCGTCCATCCCTCGCCGGGGCATGCGACCGGGACGCTCGTCCACGGGCTCGTCGGCCTGGCCGCTGGTGGGGAGGACGAGGAGCGGCCCGGAATCGTCCACCGGCTCGACCGTGACACGTCGGGCCTGCTCGTGGTCGCGCGCACGGAGGAGGCATACGAGAAGCTGCAGGAGCTGGTCCGCGCCCGGGGGCTCGAGCGTCGCTACAAGGCGCTCGTGCGCGGCAAACCGCGTTCCTGGACGGGGAGGATCGAGGCGCCGATCGGCCGCGACCGGCAGGAGCCGACGAGGCACTCGCTCGATACGGACACCCCGCGCGAGGCGGTGACGCACTTCGAGGTCGAGCGCTTGCTCGGCCGCAACGCCCTCCTGGACGTGCGGCTGGAAACAGGTCGAACCCACCAGATCCGCGTGCACCTGGCCGCGATCGGGCTGCCCGTCGTGGGCGATCCGGTCTACGGGATCCCCGACGAGCGCCTGAAGCGCCAGTTCCTCCACGCGTGGCGGCTCGCCTTCCCGCACCCGGTCACGGGCGAGCGGGTCGAGGTCGAGTCCGCTCTGCCGCCCGAGCTTCAGGCAGCGCTCGAGCGCTTCGCCACGTAAAGCCGCTCGTCGGCGACCCGGAAGAGCCCATCGGCGTCGGTCGCGTCGTCGGGAAAGTGCGCGAGGCCCGCGCTGAAGGCGACCCCTTGCGGGAGCTCGCCGGCGGCCACGAGCTCGTCCACGCGGTCGTTCAGCCGCTCGAGCAGGCGCGGCGCGGCCTCCTCGTCGGCCTCGACGAGGTAGGCGGCGAACTCGTCTCCGCCCATCCGGCCCGCGAGGTCGGAGCCGCGCAGCGACTCGCGCAGGAGCCCCGCGAGCCGCTGGAGCGCCTTGTCCCCCTCGGGATGCCCGTAGGTGTCGTTCAGCTCCTTGAAACCGTCGAGGTCGAGAAAGACGAGGGCCAGTCCGTGCCCGTAGCGAACCGCTCGCTCGAGCTCGTGCTCGAGCTCCCCCACGAAGGCTTGATGGTGCAGGAGGCCCGTGAGCTGGTCGTGCCGGGCCTGGTGGCTGAGCTCGGACATCGAGCGGTCGAAGTACGCGCCGACGCACTCGGTCACGAGCCGGTCGATCGTGTCGTTCAGGCGCCGCTCGCAGGTGAGCACCTCCTCCGGCTCCAGCTGCTGGGCGCGCTCGGACACGAAGCGCCAGAGCACCCGGCGCAGGACGAGGAACTCGGTCACGATCTCGCGCGGCGCGAAGCCGAGGGCCTCGCGCTGGCGCGCGTGCTCGCGTGCCTGGGCGGCCAGTGGGCTGCCGCGGCGCAGACGCTCGGGCTGCGGGTCGACGAGCTCTCGCGAGAGCTCTGTAATGAAGGTCGGCATGTCATTGAGCTGGCCGAGGCGTCCCAGCCGCTGCAACGACGGGATCTGGTCGTCGACGAGGCCCTCCTCGACGGCGGCCACGGCGAGGTCCCAGGCCAGGGCCTGAATCTCGGACGCGAGCTCCTCGAGCGCGGGCGGCGATTCGCGCATGCTCACCACGTACATGATGGATCGGCGCCCAGACACCAGAACATGAGGGGTTGGGTACAATCCCGCTGCTTTTCGTCCCCTACCCGGCGATCTGGGCAGGTGGCGGTGCCGGCGTCTCAACGCCGGTCCCACCTCGCTCCCGCCGGTCGCAACGCCAACAACCAGCGAAAGGAACCACGTGGCAGTCAGCATGCGAGAGCTCCTGGAGGCCGGAGTCCACTTCGGCCACCAGACGCGCCGCTGGAACCCGAAGATGCGCCGTTTCATCTTCGGCGAGCGCGGCGGGATCTACATCATCGACCTGCAGAAGACGCTCGAGAGCCTGGAGGAGGCGCAGGCGTTCGTTCGCAACCTCGGCGAACGCAACGGCACCGTTCTCTTCGTCGGCACCAAGAAGCAGGCCCAGGACTCCGTCGAGGAGGACGCCAAACGGGTCGGGATGCCGTACGTCAACCACCGCTGGCTCGGCGGCCTGCTCACGAACTGGCGCACGATCTCCGAGCGCATCGAGCACCTGCACGAGCTCCGGCGTCTTCGCGACGAGAACCAGCTCGAGCTGCTCCCGCCCAAGGAGCGAATCTCGATGCAGGCCGAGCTCGAGAAGCTCGAAGCGAACCTCGGCGGCGTGGCCGACATGCGCAAGCAGCCGGACGCCGTCTTCATCGTCGACCTGCGCAAGGAGCAGCTCGCCGTGAAGGAGGCGCGCCGGCTCGGGTTGCCCGTGATCGCGCTCGTGGACACGAACTGCGACCCGGACGAGGCCGACTTCGTCATCCCGGGCAACGACGACGCGATCCGCTCTTGCAGCCTGGTCGTGCACGCGATCGCCGACGCGATCGAAGAGGGGAAGCAGCGCGCGACCCCGGCGGACTTCGAGCCCGCCCCGGCCGAGGAGACTCAGCCGGAGCCGGAGGCGCCCGCGGAGCCCGAAGCCGCGGCCGAGGCCGAGCCCGAGCCCGAGCCGGCCGCCGAGCCCGAGGCTCAGCCGGAGCCGGTGGCCGTGCCGGAGACGGGTGGCGAGAGCCAGTGAGCCAGGTGGAGATCCCGGCGAGCCTCGTCAAGGAGCTGCGCGACCGCACCGGCGCCGGGATGATGGCGGCCAAGCGCGCCCTGGAGGAGACCGGGGGAGACGTCGAGGCCGCCCAGCGCCTCCTGCGCGAGCAGGGCATGGCCGCCGCAGGCAAGAAGGCCGGCCGCGCGACCACGGAGGGCGAGGTGCTCGCCTCGGTCTCCGGCAACGTGGGCGCGATCGTCGCGGTCGGCTGCGAGACGGAGCCGGTCTCCAAGAACGAGGAGTTCCTCGCCTTCGCCGAGGCCGTCTTCGAGGCGGTCGAGGAGAACGGTCCCGGTGCCGTCGCGGAGCTGGAGGAGCGCCGGCTGGAGCTGGTGGGCCGGCTCGGCGAGAACGTCGAGCTCGCGGGCGCCACGCGGATGGAGGCCGGCGAGGGCGAGCTCCTCGCAGAGTACGTCCACCCGCCGGCGAACAAGATCGGCGTGCTGGTGCGGGTGAAGGGTTCCGACCCGGCAGCCGCACGCCGGCTGGCGATGCACATCTCGTTCGCCGCGCCGCGCTTCCGCGGCGTCGACGAGGTTCCCGAAGAGGAGCTCGCGAACGAGCGCGCGATCTACGAGAACCAGGCCGACGTGCAGTCGAAGCCCGAGGAGGTGCGCTCGAAGATCGTCGAGGGGCGTCTGCGCAAGGAGTTCCTCTCCGGCGTCGCGCTGAGCGAGCAGTCCTGGATCCACGACCCCTCGCAGACCGCCGGCAAGGCGCTCGAGGAGGCGGGCCTCGAAGTGCTCGAGTTCGTCCGCTACTCGCTCGCCGAGTGACGGAGGCGGTCCAAGCCGACGAGGCCGGGCCACAGGGGGCCGGCAGCGCGTTTCACCGGGTGCTGCTGAAGCTCTCCGGCGAGGCGATGATGGGCGAGCGGGAGTACGGGCTCGATCCCGCCCGGATTGCCGTGATCTCGGACGAGATCGTCGGCGTCCACGAAGAGGGCCTCGAGCTCGCGATCGTGGTGGGCGCGGGGAACATCTACCGCGGGATCGAGGCGGCCGCCGAGGGCATGGACCGCGCCACGGCCGACTACGCCGGGATGCTCGCGACCCTGCTGAACGCGCTCGCGCTGCAGGATGCACTCGAGCGGCGAGGCGCGCAGACCCGCGTACTCTCCGCACTGGCGGCGGCCGAGGTCGCGGAGCCCTACATCCGCCGTCGCGCGATCCGCCACCTCGAGAAGCGTCGGATCGTGATCTTCGCGGCCGGCACGGGCAACCCGTACTTCACGACGGACACGGCTGCGGCGCTGCGCGCGCTCGAGATCGGCGCCGAGGCGATCCTGATGGCCAAGCACGCCGTGGAGGGCGTGCTCGACGGCGATCCCAGGGTCGACCCGAATGCCGAGCTGCTCCCGGAGCTGACGCATCTGCAGGTGATCGAGCGGGGTCTCAAGGTGATGGACACCACCGCGCTCTCGCTTTGCATGGACAACCGCCTGCCCATCTACGTCTTCGCCCTCGAGGACGGAAACATCCGTAGAGTCGTGCACGGCGAGCGGGTCGGAACCATCGTCTCGACCCCTTGAGAGAGGAGGCCAGATGGCGATCGATGACCTGATTCAGGACGCGGAGCGGCGGATGCACAAGTCGGTCGAAGCCGCGCAGACGGAGTTCTCGACCCTCCGCACCGGGCGCGCGTCGCCGGCGCTCCTCGACCGGGTGCAGATCGACTACTACGGCCAGCAGACGCCCCTCAAGCAGCTCGCCTCGATCGGCGCGCCCGAGCCTAGGATGCTGACGATCCAGCCCTTCGACCCGAGCTCGGTCGGGGCGATCGAGCGGGCGATCCTGGAGTCCGATCTCGGCCTCACGCCCTCGAACGACGGCAAGCTGATCCGGCTGCCGATTCCGCAGCTGACGGAGGAGCGGCGCAAAGAGCTCGTCAAGGTCGTGCGGCAGATGGCGGAGGAAGGGAAGGTCGCCGTCCGCAACGTTCGGCGCGACGTGATGCATCACCTCAAGGAGCTCGTCGACAAGGGCGAGGCCGGGAGCGACGAGGAGCACCGGGCCGAGGAGCGCGTGCAGAAGCTCACCGACGACCACGTGCACGAGATCGACGAGCTGCTGAAAAAAAAGGAAGCGGAGATCATGGAGGTCTAGTGCCCCTCCAGGCACTACATGCCCGCCTTCGGCCCGCGATCACGCTGCGCCACGGGCTGCAGCACCTGAAGGGGCACTCGCGCTGACGGCGCCGAACCCCCTCACCGTGGAACGCGGAGCGAACGAGGACAGCGCCCGCACCGTCGCCATCATCATGGACGGCAATGGCCGCTGGGCCGAGCGCCGGGGCCTGCCCGTGGCCGAAGGGCATCGCGAGGGCACGAAGGCGCTACGGCGCACCGTCGAGGCCGCGATCGACCTCGGCGTAGAGACACTCGTCGTCTACGCGTTCTCCACGGAGAACTGGGCGCGCCCGGCCGGCGAGGTCGACTCGCTGATGGACATCTTCGGCGAGACGATCGAGCGGGAGCTGCCCGACCTGGCTCGGCAGGGCGTGCGGACGCGCTTCATGGGCCGCAGCGACCGGGCCCCCGACGAGCTGCGCGAGCAGATGGCGCGGCTCGAGGAGGAGACCGCGCACAACGACCGCCTCAATCTCTGGATCGCGTTCGACTACGGCGGCCGCGCCGAGCTCGTCCAGGCGGCGCGACGGCTCGTCGAGGCGGGCGTCGACCCGAAGGCCATCGATGAGGATGCGCTGCGCGCGAACCTGTACGCACCCGAGCTGCCCGACCCTGACCTTCTGATCAGGACGAGCGGCGAGCTGCGGATCTCGAACTTCCTGCTCTGGCAGCTCGCGTACTCCGAGCTCGTCTTTCTCGACCGGCTCTGGCCGGACTTCGGGCGCGAGGAGCTCGAGCATGCGCTCGCCGACTACGCCAACAGACGCCGCCGCTTCGGCGGGCGATGAGCCCCTTCCTCTCGCGCATCCTGATCGCGGTCGTCGGGCTGCCGCTCGTCCTCTACCTCGTCTGGCTCGGTGGCGGCTGGCTGTTCTTGCTGGCGGCGCTGGCCGCGACGCTGGCGCTGCATGAGCTTTTCTGGATCGCGCGACCGTTGCGGCCGCTCGTGCTCGCCGGCTACGCCGGCGCGCTGCTCGCGCTCCTCGGCGCGTGGCTCGGTGGGCCCGTTTGGATGGTCGGGGGCTTCCTCACGACGATCGTGCTCGCATTCGTCCTCAAGGGGATCTCGCAGACCCGCCAGTCGCTGACCGTCGCCGTCAGCGTGACGGTGCTCGGAGCGGCGTGGATCGGGCTCGGGCTGAGCCACATCCTGCTCCTGCGGGCGATCGCGCCGGCCGACGACGGGCGCCTCGCCGTCTTCACGGTGCTGCTCGCGGTCTTCGCCTCGGATGCGGTCGCCTACTTCGCGGGGATGCTGGTCGGCAGGCACCGGATGGCGCCGACGATCTCGCCCGGGAAGACGTGGGAGGGCCTCTTCGCCGGCACGGTGATCGCCGTGCTGGTGCCGTTCTTCGCGCTCTACCACTCCGACTTCCTCGACGTCTGGCGCTCGCTCGTGCTCGGCGCCGTGATCGCCGTCGCGGCGCCGCTCGGCGACCTCTTCGAGTCGGCCGTGAAGCGCGATCTCAACGTCAAGGACAGCGGCCGGCTGCTGGCCGGGCACGGCGGCGTGCTCGACCGGCTGGACTCGCACCTGTTCGCCGCGGTGGCGGCCTTCTACGCGATCCTGGCGATGACCTAATCCGCAGGCGAGTTGCGGTCGTACACTTCGATTGAATGAAGCGGATCGCCCTACTGGGGGCCACCGGCTCGATCGGCCGCCAGGCGCTCGAGATCATCGACGGTCAGCCGGAGCTCGAGCTCGTTGCGGCGGCGTCCGGCTCCCAGCCGGTGGAAGGCCTTGCGCCGCTGACGCAGGTCGGCGGCGACCTCACGGAGCTGCTGGAGCGCGCACAGCCTGACGTCGTGCTTAACGCGGTCGTCGGCTTCGCCGGGCTGCCTGCGACACTCTGGGCACTTGAGCGCGGCGTGACGCTCGCGCTCGCAAACAAGGAGAGCCTCGTCGCTGCCGGAGAGATCGCGCTTGCGGCCCGGGAGCGGGGCGGGGGCACGCTGCTCCCGGTCGACAGCGAGCACTCGGCCGCGTTCCAGTGCCTCGAG
>DATLPH010000020.1:0-9185 GCA_035535855.1 Gaiellaceae bacterium | reverse complement strand
GCGTCGAGCGCCGGCAGGAGGTCGTTCGTCAGCTCGTCGAGAGCGGCAAGGTGGACGGCGGTCGGGAAGACGTCATTCGAGGACTGCCCCATGTTCACGTCGTCGTTGGCGTGCACGTCCTCGCCCGCGAGGGCCGCGATCACCTCGTTCGCGTTCATGTTGGAGCTCGTCCCCGAGCCGGTCTGGAAGACGTCGATCGGGAACTGGTCGTCGAGCTCGCCCGCGGCGATGCGGTCGCCCGCCGCGGCGATGCGCTCGGCCTTGTCGGCGTCGAGGAGCCCCAGCTCCGCATTGATTCGGGCGGCAGCGGCCTTTACCCGGCCTAGCCAGCGCGCGACAGGCACGGGGATCGGCTCGCCTGAGACCGGAAAGTTGTCCACGGCCTTGCGAGTCTCGCTGCCCCAGAGCTCTTGCTGCGCCTCCGTCCGCGCCATGGGATCGAGTCTACTCAGGCGGGATGGAGCCGGCGGCGCTCCACGGCGCGCGTGCGCAGCCTGCTGCGGAGCCGCTCGTCGAGCTCCGCCGAGGCGGCCCAGCCCACGTAGCGGCAGCGGGCGCATTCGCCGCCGTCGAGGCGGTTGTGCGAGTCCGAGTGCACCACGCGGACGTCGCCGCAGCGGAGGCACTCGACCTGAAGGGCGGCCATCCCAACGTGATCGGCTCGGCGAGCGCTCAGCCGTAGCGCGATCGAGCTAGTCGGTCGAGTACTTCGGTTGGACCTTCTCGCCGCGAATGCGCGCTACGGCGTTGTTGGCGGCGATCGCGGCCTCGCCCATGCCGATCGTGATCAGCGTGATCTTGCCCTCGTAGCCGGCCACGTCGCCGGCGGCGTAGACCCCGGGCAGCGTCGTCTCGCACGTCTTGGGCTCGATCTTGATCTGGCGCTTCCCCTCCAGCTCGAGCCCCCAGTCGGCGATCGCGCCGAGGTGCGAGTGGAAGCCGAGCAGCGTGATCAGCGCCTCGCACGGGACCTGCTCGACCTCGCCGGTCTTCGTGTTCTCGATCGAGACCGCCTCGAGGTTGCCGTCGCCGTGGATCTCGCGCACCTCGCACGGCGTGAAGATGCGGACGCGGCCCTCGCCCTCGAGCGAGCGGGCCTCGTTGACCGAGGACTCGAGCGCGCGGAAGTTGTCGCGCCGGTGGACGAGCCCGATCGGCGGCTTGGCCGTGTCCTGCAGGCCGAGCGTCCAGTCGAGCGCGGAGTCGCCGCCGCCGACGATCACGCAGGTGCGGTCGCGGAAGACTTCCTTTTCGCGGACGAAGTAGTACACGCCGCGGCCCTCCCAGTTCTCGATCCCCTCGATCCCGAGCGTCCGCGGCTCGAAGGCGCCATGGCCGGCGGTGATGATCATCGCGCGCGCGAGGTACGGACCGCCTTTGTCGGTGCCGATCGCGAGCAGCTCCTCGCCGTCTTGAGTCAGGCGCTCGAGCGACTGCACCTCCTCACCCAGCCGCACGTCCGGCCCGTACTGGAGGCCCTGCTCGGCGCACAGCTCCACGAGCGCCGTGCCCTGGATCTTGGGGTGGCCGGCGACGTCGTAGACGTGCTTCTCGGGGTACACCGCCGCGACCTGCCCGCCGAGCTGCTCGAGGCTCTCGATGATCCGCACCGACGCGTCGCGGTGGCCGGCGTAGTACGCGGCCGCGAGACCCGCAGGGCCTGCACCCAGAATCGTGATGTCGACGACGCCGTCAGCGCCCATGGCGCCCGGAGTTTAGTGAGAGCAGCCGGAGCCGCAGCCCGCGGCACCTTCGGCGGCGTCTTCGCCCTCTTCCACCTGGAAGGAGTGGCCGCAGCCGCACGAGCCGGAGACGTTCGGGTTGTTGATCGCGAACCCGGCCTGCAGGCCCTCGACCCAGTCGATCTCGGTGCCGGTCAGGTACGGAGCGCTGAACGGGTCGACGACCACGGGGACACCGTGGCTGACGAGCTCGCTGTCGCCCTCCTGCGCGCCGCGGTCGAAGCCGAGCGCGTACTGGAAGCCGGAGCAGCCGCCGCCCTGGACGGCGATCCGCAGGACCTCGGCCTCGCCGGCGGGCTCCTCGGACATCAGGTCCTTGATCTTCGCGGCCGCGCTCTCGGTGAGCGAGACGATCGAGATCTGGTGCTGCTCGGCGGTGGCCATCACGCCCATCGTAGCAGCGTGCTCGGGCTGTCCGAATCCCCCTCCGGGGCCTTCCGAGAGGGCGAGCTTGTAACAGCTGCCTCACGCTTGGTTGAGCCGTTTTCCTCCTCGCTCGTAGCGCCCGCCAACCTGCTAACTTCCGGCTCGCTCTCCGCGGGAGGTCGAGTGCTCGACAGCTGGTTGCCCTTTCTGATCTACGGCCTGTTCGCGCTTGCGATTCCGATCTCGATGGTCGTGATGTCGTTCAAGCTCGCGACCCGCCCCCACCGCCGCTCACGCGTCCGCGCGCTGCCGTTCGAATCCGGGGTCTCGGAGGGCCCGCCGAAGGAGGGCCGCTTCACGATCAGCTTCTACCTGACGGCGATGCTCTTCATCGTCTTCGACATAGAGATCGTCTTCCTCTACCCGCTGGCCGTGATCCTCCACCAGCTCGCCTGGTTCGGCTTCGTCGAGTTCCTCTTCTTCATCGTCATCCTCGCGGTCGCCTACGTCTACATCTGGCGGAAAGGGGCGCTCGAGTGGCGGTAAAGAAGCGGCTCGCCGACTACGGCATCCACTCCGAGCGCGTTCAGTGGCAGGGCAAAGGCCCAGGCGTCTTCGAGCAGGAGCTCGGCGACCTCGAGGAGCGGCTGATGCTGACCACGGTGGGGAAGGCGGTCGCGTGGGCGCAGTCGAGCTCGGTCTGGCCGGACACCTTCGGCCTCGCCTGCTGCGCGATCGAGATGATGTCGATCGTCTCTGCGCGCTACGACGTCGCGCGCTTCGGCGCCGAGGTCTTCCGCTCCTCGCCGCGCCAGGCCGACCTGCTGATCGTCTCCGGCCGCGTCGCCCACAAGATGGCGGCGCCGCTGCGCCAGATCTACGACCAGATGCTCGAGCCGAAGTGGGTGATCGCGATGGGCGCCTGCGCGAGCTCGGGCGGCATGTTCAACAACTACACCGTCCTGCAGGGCGTCGACAAGATCGTCGCCGTCGACATCCACGTCCCCGGCTGCCCGCCCCGGCCCGAGGCGCTGATCGAGGGGATCGTGCGGCTGCAGGAGAAGATCAAGGCAGGCGTCCCGCCGGCCTACGAGATCCGCGGAGTCGCGTCCTGACCTACGAGCGCGTCCCCGGGCTCGTCGAGACACGCGAGGCCCACGGCGAGACGACGCTTGTCGTCGACCCGGCGCGCGTGGTCGAGGCCTGCCGGCACCTCCGCGACGAGGAAGGCTTCTCGATGCTCGCCGACGTCACGCCGACCGACTACCTCGGCTGGGGCTCGAAGGGGATCGCCGGCTACATCGGCAACGCCGCCGGCCGCGACCTCAACTCGCCCGGCTCACAGGGCCTCGAGCGGTCGCCCGAGCCGAAGCCGAAGCGATTCTCGATGAACTACCACCTGGTCGCGGTTCCCGGCGGGCAGCGCGTGCGGGTGCAGGCCTGGCTGGACGAAGACGAGCCGATCGGGAGCGTCGTCTCCGTGTGGCCGACCGCGGACTGGCACGAGCGCGAGGCCTGGGACATGATGGGCATCCGGATCGAGGGCCACCCGAACCTCTCCCGCATCCTGATGGAGGACGACTGGGAGGGGCATCCCCTCCGCAAGGACTACCCGCTCGGCGGCGAGCCGGTGCGGTTCTCCGGGGAGGAGTAGTGGCGCTAGCTCAGGAGCGGCCGAAGATCTACGAAGGCTCGCGCATCCCCTCGCCGATCCCGACGACGCTGCAGGTCCCACCGGAGCTGCGCGACTCCGACGACGTGCTCGAGATCAACTTCGGGCCGAACCACCCCTCGACGCACGGCGTCCTGCGGCTTGTGATCGAGCTGCACGGCGAGCACGTGGTCGGGCTGCGCGCGGTGATCGGCTACCTGCACACCGGCTTCGAGAAGAACATGGAGGCCAAGAGCTGGTGGAAGGCGATCACGTATGCGCCGCGGATCGACTACCTCTCCTTCCAGAACAACGAGCTCGTCTTCGTGCTCGCGGTCGAGGAGCTGCTCGAGCTGGAGGTCCCGGAGAAGGCGACCTGGATGCGCATGTGCCTCGCCGAGCTGAACCGGATCCACTCGCATCTCGTGTGGCTCGCGACCGCGGCGCTCGAGCTCGGGGCGATCTCGATGTTCTGGTACTGCTTTCGCGAGCGCGACCAGATCCTCGACCTCTTCGAGATGGTCACCGGGACGCGCATGCACACGCGCTACTACCAGGTGGGCGGGCTCGCGGAGGAGATCCCGCGCGGCTTCTATCCCGAGGCGCGCAAGTTCGTCCGTTGGATGCCGAAGGCGATCGACGACTACGAGAACCTCGTCGATCAGAACGCGATCTGGCTCGAGCGGACCAAGGGGCTCGGCCTGCTCTCGGCCGAGGACGCGATCGCACTCGGCCAGACCGGCCCCGTTCTGCGCGGCTCGGGGGTCGACTGGGACCTGCGCAAGGTGCAGCCCTACCTCGCCTACGACCAGGTCGATTTCGACGTGCCCGTCTACGAGAACGGCGACGTCTGGGACCGGTACAAGGTGCACATGGACGAGATGCGGGAGTCGACCCGCATCGTCGCCCAGTGCCTCGACCGGCTCGAGGGGATGGAGGGGCAGCCGTGGATCGCTGACGACCGCAAGGTCGTGCTGCCGCCGCGCGAGGAGCTCCACACCTCGATGGAGTCCCTGATCCACCACTTCAAGATCGTCACTGAGGGCTTCCGCGTCCCAGAGGGCGAGGTCTACATCCCGGTCGAGTCGCCGCGAGGGGAGCTCGGCTGCTACGTCGTCTCCGACGGCGGGCCCAAGCCCTGGCGGGTCAAGTTCCGCGCGCCGAGCTTCGTGGCGCTCGAGGCGACGGCGACGTGCATGTCGGACGCGCTCGTCGCGGACATGATCGCGATCGTCGGCTCGCTCGACACAGTCATGGGCGAGGTCGACCGATGAGCGAATTGGCCGCGGAGATCCGCAAGATCGCCGAGCAGTTCCCGGACTCGCGCTCGGCGACGATCCCGGCGCTACGGCTTGCCCAGCAGGCCAACGGCGGCTGGCTTGCGACCGAGTCGTTCGAGCAGGTCGGCTCGGCGCTCGGGCTGACACCCGCGTACTGCCAGGCCGTCGCCTCCTTCTACGACATGTTCCACCTCGCGCCCGTGGGCCGGCACCTGGTCGAGGTCTGCACGAACCTCTCGTGCGCGCTCGTGGGCGCCCAGCGGGTGGTCGACGCGTTCGAGTCGGAGCTCGGGGTCGCGCCCGGCGAGACGACGGAGGACGGCGAGGTCACCCTCCGGACGGCCGAGTGCCTCGGCGGCTGCGGCTACGCGACGGTCGTCGCCGTCGACAACCGCTACCGGCAAGGCGTGAAGCCCGAGGACGTGCCCGAGATCGTGGGTGAGCTTCGTGCCGGCTAAGAGCATGCTCCTCGCGGGCGCCGACGAGCACGACCTGACGAAGCTGGCCGAGTACCAGGCGATAGGCGGCTACAAGCAGGTGCCCAAGGCGCGGAAGCTGAGCTCCGACGATCTGATCGCCCTGCTGCAGGCGGCCAACCTGCGCGGGCGCGGCGGCGCGGGCTTCCCGATGGGCCGCAAAGCCTCGCTGCTCGACCGCGCGAGCCCGAAGCCGAAGTACCTCGTCGTCAACGCGGACGAGTCCGAGCCGGGCGCGTTCAAGGACCGCGAGGTGATGGCGCGTGTGCCGCACCGGTTGCTCGAGGGTTGCCTGATCGCTGCCCACGCGATCGAGTCGAAGGACGTCTTCATCTACATCCGCGGGGAGTACCTGACCGAGTACGAGATCCTGCAGCGCGCGGTCGACGAGGCCGCGAAGGCGAAGATCTTCGGCGACGTCAACGTGACCGTCTACCGCGGCGCCGGCGCCTACATCTGCGGCGAGGAGACCGCGCTGCTCGACTCGCTCGAGGGCCGGCGTGGCCAGCCTCGCCCGCGGCCGCCCTTCCCGCCCGTGCAGGGGCTCTACGCCGCGCCGACGCAGATCAACAACGTCTGCACGATCGCGACGGTGCCGGCGATCCTCGAGCTCGGGCCGGAGGAGTTCACCCACTTCGGCACCCCCGGCTCCCCGGGCACGGTGGTCTTCTCGGTCTCCGGCAACGTCGCGAAGCCGGGGAACTACGAGCTCGAGCTCGGGACGTCGATGCGCGAGCTGATCTACACGCACGCAGGCGGGATCGCCGACGGCCACCAGCTGAAGGCGGTCATCCCGGGCGGCTCGTCCGTCCCCGCGCTCTCGGCGCGCCAGATCGACGTGCCGCTCGACTACGACTCGCTCGGCGCGATCGGGACGTTCTTCGGCGCGGCCTCGCTGATCGTCGTGGACGAGCGCTGCTGCATGGTCCAGCTCGCGCTGCGCTCGACGAAGTTCTACATGCACGAATCGTGCGGCAAGTGCACGCCGTGCCGCGAGGGGACCCGCTGGATGGTGCAGCTGCTCGAGAAGCTCGAGGCGGGCCACGGAGATGCTGCCGATCTCGACCTGCTGCGCAAGGTCTGCGACCGCGTCGAGGGCAAGTCGCTCTGCGCGCTGGGCGACTTCGCTGTCTGGCCGGTTCAGAGCTACATGGACAAGTGGGGCGAGGAGTTCGTCGCACACGTCGAGCAGGGCGGCTGCCCCTACAGCGGCGATTCGTCGCTGGAGGGCATCTTCGCGCCGTCGGACCAGCACACCCACTCGACCGTGGCCACGGTGCCCGCGTGAGCACGCCCGAGCTCGTAAGGGTCACGATCGACGGCCGCGAGGTG
Source organism: Gaiellaceae bacterium (assembly GCA_035535855.1). GTDB lineage: Bacteria > Actinomycetota > Thermoleophilia > Gaiellales > Gaiellaceae > AC-32. The sequence goes on along the minus strand of DATLPH010000020.1, from coordinate 2,338 downwards.
CAGGTGCCGAAGGGGCTCGGGATCGTCGAGGCCGCCCTCGCTGCCGGAATCGAGATCCCCGTCTTCTGCTACGAGCCGCGCCTTGGCCCGCCGGTCGGCGCGTGCCGGATGTGCCTCTGCGAGGTCGAGGGCATGCCGAAGCTGCAGGCCGTGTGCACGATGACCGCCCAGGACGGTATGGCGGTCCGCACCGCGCAGACCTCGGACAAGGCCGCCGAGGGCCAGAACGCGACGCTCGAGTTCATCCTCGTCAACCACCCGCTCGACTGCCCCGTCTGCGACAAGGGCGGCGAGTGCCCGCTGCAGGACCTGACCTTCCGCTGGGGTCCCGGCAACACGCGCATGGACTTCGAGAAGCGCACCTTCGAGAAGCCGATTCCGGTCTCGCCCGCGATCGCGCTCGACCGAGAGCGCTGCATCCTCTGCTACCGCTGCACGCGCTTCTCCGAGTCGGTCGCCGAGGACGGCCAGCTCGTCGCCCAGAACCGCGGCGCCCAGTCGGTGATCGCGACCTTCGAGGACCGGCCCTACCGCGCGCCCTTCTCAGGAAACGTGATCGAGCTCTGCCCGGTCGGCGCGCTCACCTCGACGCAGTACCGCTTCGAGGCCCGCCCCTGGGAGATCCAGAACGTGCCGAGCGTCTGCGGCCTCTGCGCGGTCGGCTGCAACGTCTCCGCAACCACGCGCGAGGGGAAGGTGAAGCGCGTGATCTCGCGGAACCACCCCGAGGTGGACGAGGGCTGGCTCTGCGACAAGGGCCGCTTCGGGTTCACGCACCTGTACGCGCGCGACCGGATCACCGACCCGCTGCGCCGGGTCCGGCAACGCGGGCTGGAGGAGCTCTCCTGGGACGACGCGCTCGACGAGGCCGAGCAGCTGCTGCGCGCGGCCGAGGGCCACATCGTCACCGCCCTCTCGGGCTCGGAGACCGTAGAGCAGGCCTACGCGCTCGGGAAGCTTTTGCGCGGCGGGCTCGACGCGCACACCGCGGTCATGCCTGAGGAGACAAGCCCCGCGCTGGACGCCTTCCGCCTGCCGCTCTCTGCGATCCGCGACGCCGAGCTGATCGTCGTCATCGGCGACGAGCCCGTCGCCGAGCGGGCGCCGATCGTCGATCTGTGGCTGAAGGCCGCCCGCCGGGCAGGCGCGCAGATCGAGCACGAAGGCGGCGCGCACGGAGCCTGCAGGCGGCTCGCGGACAAGCGCAATGCGCTCGGGAAGCGTCTCCGCGAGAGCAAGCGCGCGATCCTGATCTGGTCGGGCGAGGAGGGCGCGGGCGGCGCCCACGTCGCCGGCCTCGCGCGCCAGCTCGAGTTCGCCGGCAAGCCCGGCTCGGGCGCGTTCCACCTGCCGCGCACGGCGAACGGCCGCGGCGTCGCGGACGCCTGGGCGTGCTCTGACGACGGCGAGAGTGAGGCCCCCAAGCAGATCGGCCTGCTGATCGTCTCCGGTGACGAGGCGGCCGCCAACCCGAACGTGCGGGTGCTGGCCGAGCGCGCCGAGCGCGTGCTCGTCACGTCGATGTTCCACGGCCTCGCCGCCGGCTGGGCCGACCTGATCCTCCCGGGCACGAGCTACCTGGAGCGCGACGGCACCTACGTCAACCTCGAGGGCCGCCTGCAGCGCCTGCGGCGGACCGCGATCCCACCCGCCCCGGACGAGCTGGCCTGGATCTCGAAACTGGCCGAGCGCTTCGACGTCGAGGTCGCGCCTTTCCCCTCCGCGGTCTTCGCCGAGCTTTCGGAGAGGGTCTACGACGGCCTCCCGTTCGGCGAGGTCGGCGAGCGCGCCGAGCTGCGTACGCGCACGGAAGCGCCGCCGGCGGCGCTGCCCGAGGAACCGCCCGCGCCCGAAGGGGACGGCCTCCGCCTGATCCGCTACAAGGCTCTCTTCTCCGGCCCAGCGGTCGAGCGCGTCCCCGAGCTCCAGTTCCAGCGGCCGGCCCCCGAGGTCGAGCTCTCGCCCGACGACGCCGGCGAGCGGGGGATCCTCGACGGAGCCCCAGTGCTCGTCACCCATGTGGGAACGAGGCTGCCGTTGCGGGCGCGCCTCAACCCCGAGCTGCGGCCGGGGCTGGCGCGAATCGCAGACGAGCACGCCGCCGAGCTGGGCGGCTTCGTCGAGGTGGAAGTGGCGCCATGACCGACACCTGGTGGATCTCGATCATCAAGGCGTTCCTCGTCATCAACCTGCTGCTGCTGACGTTCGCCTACATGACCTGGGTCGAGCGCAAGGTGCTCGGCCGGATGCAGCTTCGCTACGGCCCCAACCGCGCGGGCCCGTTCGGGCTGCTCCAGCCGATCGCGGACCTCGTCAAGCTGATCCGCAAGGAGAGCTT
>DATLPH010000019.1:0-3297 GCA_035535855.1 Gaiellaceae bacterium | reverse complement strand
CCGACCTCCACGAACGGTTGGAGGCGCTCGGCGTCTACGAGCCCGAGCGGCGCAGGTGGCTACCGCACGTGACCGTGCTGCGGTTCAGGCAGCGTCCGCGCCTTCAGCCGGCCCTGCCGGAGCTGGAGCCGTTCGTGACGTCCGATGCTGCTGCTTTCCTGTCACGGCTACGCCCCGGTGGGGCGCACTACGAAGTCCTTGAATCCATGGGAGTGGGAGGGAGATAACGGTGGACCGCGAGCAGGCTCTCGACACCGCGCTCGGCCAGATCGAGCGCCAGTTCGGCAAGGGCTCGGTGATGCGCATGAACGACAGGGCCCAGGTTGCGATCGGCTCGATCTCGACCGGTTCCCTCTCCCTCGACCTCGCGCTCGGGATCGGCGGGCTGCCGCGCGGCCGCATCGTCGAGGTCTTCGGCCCGGAGTCGTCGGGCAAGACGACCCTCGTCTACCACGTGATCGCCGAGGCCCAGCGGCGCGGCGGCATCTGCGCCTTCATCGACGCCGAGCACTCGATGGACCCGGCGTACGCGAAGCGAATCGGCGTCAACATCGACGACCTTCTCGTCTCGCAGCCCGACACGGGCGAGCAGGCGCTCGAGATCGCGGAGCTGCTGATTCGCTCGGGCGCGCTCGACGTCGTCGCGGTCGACTCGGTCGCTGCCCTGACGCCGAAGGCGGAGATCGAGGGCGAGATGGGTGACTCCCACGTCGGCCTGCAGGCGCGGCTGATGAGCCAGGCGCTGCGAAAGCTCGCCGGCACGCTCAACCGCACCGACACGATCTGCCTCTTCACGAACCAGCTGCGCGAGAAGATCGGCGTCATGTTCGGCAATCCGGAGACGACCCCCGGCGGCCGCGCGCTCAAGTTCTACTCGTCGATCCGGCTCGACATCCGGCGCATCGAAACGCTGAAGGACGGCGTCGAGGCCTACGGAAACCGCGTCCGCGTGAAGGTGGTGAAGAACAAGGTCGCGCCGCCGTTCAAGCAGGCCGAGTTCGACATCATCTACGGCACCGGGATCTCCTGGGAGGGCACGGTCCTCGACTCCGCGATCGAGCGCAAGGTCGTTCAGAAGTCGGGCTCGCACTTCAGCTTCGAGGAGGAGCGGCTCGGCCAGGGCCGGCAGAACGCGACCGCGTTCCTGCGCGAGCACCCGGACGTGACGCAGCAGGTGCTGCTGCGGCTACAGGCGCTCGCCGGTCCCGACCAGGTCGTCTCGGCGCGGCTGCTACCCGAGCTCGAGGCCGAATCGGAGTCGACGAACGGAAAGCCCAAGGCCGAGGAGCCCGCGGAAGCTGATGCCGCGGACGCCGAGGTCGCTGCCGCGAAGGCCTAGGTGGAGGCACACCCGGCGCGGGCCGAGGCGCTCGCAGTGGCCATGCGCGCGCTCGCGCGACGCGAGTATTCCCGGCGGGGGCTGCGGGAGCGGCTGGGACGAGCCGGGATCTCGGCCGAGGACGCGCGGGCCGTTGTCGAGGAGCTCCGAGAGCGGGGCCTGCTGGACGAAGGCCGCTTCGCCGACGAGCGTGCGCGAGTGCTGGCCGAGCGCGGCCGGGGCGACGGGGCGATCAGGTTCGAGCTCGAGCGCGAGGGTCTGGAGGCCGAGGCGATCGAGGCGGCCGTGGGCGAGCTGGAGCCCGAACGGGAGCGGGCCGAGCGCCTCGTCTTGCACCGCGGAGCGAGCCCGGCGACGGCTCGTCTGCTGGCGAGCAGGGGCTTCGACGAAGACGTCGTCACGGGAGCCGTTGCACGAGAGCCCTGAGCGGCGTTAGGATACGAGGGCTTCATTCGACATTTTGCCTGCATCTAACGTGTTTCCGAATCGGATCGTTGACCTTCGACACAGAGACCATGACGAGCGCGAGGGAGAGAAACCAGTAGCGGCGGCGCGCTGAACCGCGTCGGCGAGGCTCGCGCGCCTCGCCTCCCGATTCGAGCATGTCCCGGTGCATGCGGTGCTGGATGGGCACCGCGTTCCGGCGCGGACAACGGTTCCCGGCCGAGGCTCCGGCCCGGCCCGAAGTAGGGAGCGCGCATGGTCGTCGTCATCGGGATCGTCATCGGCCTCGCAGTCGGAGCCGGGGTTGCCTTCCTTTGGCTGTACGCGTTCGCCGGCTCCCGTCTGGCGGCGGCGCGCCGCACGCGCCAGCTGCTCGTCACGGAGGCCAAGCGCGAGGCGGAGGCGCTCAGGCGCGAGGCGCAGATCGAGGCTCGGGAGGACACGGTCCGTTTCCGCGGCGAGGTCGAGCAGGACCTCGGCCGGCGGCGAGCGGAGATCCTCAAGATCGAGGAGCGCGCGCTCACGAAGGAAGAGGACATCGACCGGAAGCTCACCGAGCTGACGCGCCGCGAGCAGGGCGTCGCCGACCGTGAGCTGCACACGAAGCAGCTCCAGGAGGAGCTGAAGGAGGCGCGAGACTCCGAGCTCGGAGAGCTGGAGCGAATCTCGGGCATGACCGTCAACGAGGCGAAGGCCCACCTGCTCGAGCGCTCCGAAGAGCTTGTACGCCACGAGCTCGCGCGCCGTGTGCGACAGGCCGAAGAGGAGGCTCGTGCCGAGGCCAAGCGTCGAGCCCGGAACCTCGTCGCCGACGCGCTGCAGCGGGTCGCGGCCAACCACGCCGCCGAGACGACCGTCTCGCTGATCGAGCTGCCTTCCGACGACATGAAGGGCCGCATCATCGGCCGCGAGGGCCGCAACATCCGCGCGCTCGAGCACCTGACGGGCGTCGACGTGATCATCGACGACACCCCGCAGGCCGTCGTGCTCTCGTCCTTCGACGGCATCCGCCGCGAGGTCGCGAAGCTGACGCTGACGAAGCTGATCGAGGACGGGCGCATCCATCCGGCCAGGATCGAGGAGATGTACTACCAGTCGAAGGCGGAGATCGAGGACACGATCCGCCAGGCAGGCGAGCAGGCGGTCTTCGAGGCCAACTGCGGCGACTTCCACGAGGAGCTGGTGAAGATCCTCGGGCGGCTGCGCTACCGGACGAGCTACGGGCAGAACGTGCTCAAGCACACGCTCGAGGTCGTCCACCTCGCCGGGATCATGGCCGCCGAACTCGAGGCCAGCGTCAAGACGGCGCGGCGGGCGGCGCTGCTGCACGACCTCGGCAAGGCGCTCACCCACGAGGTCGAGGGCTCCCACGCGCTGCTCTCGGCGCAATATGCGCGCCGCTACGGCGAGTCGCCCGCGGTCGTGCACGCGATCGAGGCGCATCACTACGAGATCGAGCCGCAGACGGTCGAAGCGGTCCTGCTGATCGCCGCCGACGCGATCTCGGCCTCGCG
>DATLPH010000018.1:0-19803 GCA_035535855.1 Gaiellaceae bacterium | reverse complement strand
GCACACGCCGCACGGGATGGAGCTGCTGAAGAACTTCCTCTACGGCGTGGCCGACGCACCGCCGACCTGGACGGCCGCGGCCGTGATCGAGGAGCAGGTGGAGCGAATCCGGGCGCAGGTCGGGCCCGAGCGGGTGCTGTGTGCGCTCTCGGGCGGTGTGGACTCGGCTGTCGCCGCGCTGCTCGTGCACAAGGCGGTCGGCGACCAGCTCGTCTGCGTCTTCGTCGACCACGGGTTCATGCGCAAGGACGAGGCGGCGCAGGTGGTCGAGACCTTCGAGGGTCACTTCTACGTGCCGCTCGTCCACGTCGACGCGCAGGAGCGGTTCCTGTCACGGCTCGACGGGGTCTCGGATCCCGAGGAGAAGCGCAAGGCGATCGGCGAGGAGTTCATCCGTGTCTTCGAGCAGGAGTCGCGACGGCTGGGCGAGGTTCGCCACCTGGTGCAGGGCACGCTCTACTCCGACGTGATCGAGTCGGGCGGCGACGCCTCGGTCGCGGCGACGATCAAGTCGCATCACAACGTCGGGGGGCTTCCCGAGGACATGGAAATGGAGCTCGTCGAGCCGCTGCGGCTGCTGTTCAAGGACGAGGTGCGGCGGGTGGGCGCGGAGCTCGGGCTGCCAGAGCGGATGGTCTGGCGCCAGCCGTTCCCGGGGCCGGGGCTCGCGATCCGGATCATCGGCGAGGTGACCGGCGAGCGGCTCGAGATCCTGCGCGAGGCGGATTCGATCCTGCAGGAGGAGATCCGCCGCGCCGGGCTGTATCGGGAGCTGTGGCAGTCGTTCGCCGTGCTCCCGGCGATTCGCTCGGTCGGCGTGCAGGGCGACGAGCGGACGTACGGCTATCCGGTCGTGGTGCGGGCGGTGACGAGCGACGACGCGATGACGGCCGACTGGGCGCGGCTGCCCTACGACCTGCTCGAAACGATCTCGTCACGGATCGTGAACGAGGTGCCCGCGGTGAACCGGGTGGTGCTCGACATCACCTCGAAGCCGCCGTCGACGATCGAGTGGGAGTAGCTAGGCCGTAGCCTCGAACGCGGGGTAGCGCACGCGTACCTCGTCCACGTACGTGCTCAGTTGGGCCGCCAGCCCGGCGTCTTCGATCTCGAGCACGTTCTCTGCGTTCTTCTCGCCGGAGTGCGAGAGGTTGAACGAGCCCGTGAACACGACGTCGTCGGCGACGACCAGCTTTGCGTGCATGAAGTTGTGAAGGCTGCCCGTCGGTTCCCAGGGAACCGAGCGCTTCCCGGTGAAAGGCCCGGCGAGCACCTGCCGCAGCAGCGGAAGCTTCCAGGAGACGTTGCCGTCGGCCTGCCACTGGCGGATCACGTCGTCGACCTGCGTGCCGTCGACGCAGCCGGCGGTGTCGCCCCGCCCGTCGGCGATCCGCTGCGCCAGCGTCGCCAGCACCGGCGCCGAGGTGATCACCGGCGAGCAGATCCGAACGCGCTGGGCGTGCCCGATCTTCTTCGCGATCCGGTGCGTGAGCGCGTCCGCGAAGCCGGGCGTGAACCAGGGCCGCACCTTCACCCCGCCGACGTCGACCGGCCGCGGCTCGACGAATCCGCTGTGCTCGACGTCGCCGCGCTCCCACAGCTCCTCGAAGTCGAGCGTGAACGCGTGCGCGAGGTCCGGCGAGTCGGCAGTGACGATCACGTTCTCCTGGCGCGACCACGAGTCGTCGGTCCAGTTCATCGAGCCGGTCCAGAGCGCCTCGCCGTCCCGGACGACGTACTTGTGATGCATCAAGTCGGGCACACCCGCGATGGGCTTGGCGGGGACGCCGAGCGACGCGATCAGCTGCGCGTCCGGCTCGGGCGGCGGCGGTACCGGGATCGGGTTCCCGTGGTCGACGTTGTAGATGATCCGCACGGCGACCCCCCGCGCGTGCGCGTCGCGGATCGCGCCTCCGACTACCGCCGACGTCTCCTCGCCGAGGTGGAAATCGTATTGAGCGAGATCGAGCGAGCGCTGCGCCGGCGCGAGGAACTCGACCAGCTCGCGCGCCACCTCCAGCGGCTGCTGGCCGCCGTCGGTCAAAGTCCGGATGCGGATGGAGGAACTCATGGAGAGGCTGACGAGTGCCCGGATCGGGGCAACCTTCAACTTCTATCGTGACGGGCGTGGCGCCGGCACGCGCCGGGAGCGGCTGCTCGCCTACCTGCGCGCCTTCTCCGACGCGCCCCTGCTGCTCGTCGGCGAGGCGGCGGGCCATCGCGGTGCCCGCGTCTCAGGGATCCCGTTCACCTCGGAGCGGCAGCTCACCGGCCACGGCCCGGCGGAGGCGACCGCCACGATCGTTCGCCGCGTGCTCGCCGAGCTCGGGCTCGAGGACGAGGCGCTCTGCTGGAACGTCGTGCCCACGCACCCGCACCTTCCCGGCCGCCCGGCCACGAACCGGCGTCCCACACGCTCCGAGGTCGAGGACGCGGCGCTCTTCCTGCGCGAGCTTGCCAGCGGCCGCCGCGTCGTTGCCGTCGGAAGGCTCGCCCACGCCGTCCTCGGCGACCCGTACGTTCGCCATCCGAGCCACGGCGGCGCGGCGGAATTCCGGCGTGGGCTGCTAGCATTCCGGCCCGGCGGACAGCGTGTCCGCCACTTTTCTGTCACATGAAGACCTGGACTGCCAAACCGGGCGAGATCGAGCGCCGCTGGTATCTCGTCGACGCGGAAGGGAAGACGCTGGGACGTCTGGCTACGCAGATCGCGGACCTGCTCCGCGGCAAGGGCAAGCCTCAGTACACGCCGCACGTCGACACCGGCGACTTCATCGTGGTCGTGAACGCCGAGAAGATCGCGGTCACGGGCAACAAGCTCGACGACAAGATGTATCACCGGCATTCCGGCTACCCGGGCGGCCTCAAGAGCCGGCCGCTGCGCGACGAGCTGGAGCGCCGGCCGACCGAGGTGCTGCGGAAGGCGGTCAAGGGCATGCTCCCGCGCAACCGCCTCGCGCGCACCCAGATCGGCAAGCTGAAGATCTACGCCGGCCCCGAGCATCCGCACGAGGCGCAGTCCCCGACCGAGCTGGAGTTGACCACGTGAGCGAGCGCGCGCAGTACCAGGGAACCGGCAAGCGGAAGACCTCGGTCGCCCGCGTGATCCTGCGTCCCGGTGACGGGACGACGTGGTTCAACGGCCGCACGATCGAGGCCTACTTCCCGCGTGCGACGCACCGCGAGCTCGCGCTCGCGCCGCTGAAGGTCGCGGGGGTCGAGGGGACGTTCGACGTCCGCGTGCGCGTGCACGGCGGCGGGCCGAGCGGCCAGGCGGGCGCCGTCCGCCACGGCATCGCCCGCGCGCTGGTCGAGGCCGATCCGGAGCTCCGCGTGTCGCTCAAGCGCGCCGGCTTCCTCACGCGCGACGCGAGGATCGTCGAGCGCAAGAAGGCCGGCCTGCACAAGGCGCGCAAAGCGCCTCAGTTCTCCAAGCGCTAGCTCCTTGGCGCGGAAGTACTTCGGGACCGACGGTGTCCGCGGTGTCGTCGGCGAGGACCTGACCGCGGAGCTCGTCGAGCAGCTCGGCCGGGCCGTGACGCTGTGGTCGCAGGGCGGCGGCGTCTTCGTCGGGCGCGACACGCGGGCCTCCGGCGAGGAGCTGGAGGAGGCGTTCGCGCGCGGAGTCGTCTCGGCCGGCGGCAACGCAGTGCTCGCGGGCGTGCTGCCCACACCTGCGGTCGCGCTGCTCTCGCTCGACCTCGGCGCGGTCATCTCGGCCTCGCACAACCCGCCCGAGTACAACGGCGTCAAGCTCTTCGACCGCGACGGCCAAAAGCTCACCGACGCGGCCGAGGAGGAGATCGAGTCGCTCTTCGACGCGCCTTTCGCGGGCACTCCCGGCGAGATCGACCGCGTCGGCGTCGCGATCGACAGCTACCTGGGCCACATCGTCGAGCGCTTCGGCAGCGACCTGTCCGGGCTCGAGCTCGTGGTCGACTGCGCGAACGGCGCCTATTCCGGCATCGCGCCCGCGGCCTTCGAGCAGCTCGGCGCGAACGTGACGACGATCGGCTCGGAGCCCGACGGGACGAACATCAACGTCGGCTGCGGCGCCACCGATCTCACGACTCTGCAACAGGCTGTTACCAGCTCGGGAGCCGATCTCGGGATCGCGTTCGACGGTGACGGCGACCGGATGCTCGCGGTCGACGCGCGCGGGCAGGTCGTCGACGGGGATCAGATCCTCGCGATCCTCATGCTGCACCTCGAGGTCGAGCTCGTGGCCGTCACGGTGATGGCGAACCTCGGGCTCCACCGCCTCGCCGAGGAGCGCGGGATCCGCGTGGTCACTACCGACGTGGGCGACCGCTACGTGCTCGAGGCGCTGCGGCGCGAGGGCGGTCTCCTTGGCGGCGAGCAGTCCGGCCACATCATCTACCTGCGCGACCACGTCACCGGCGACGGCCTTGCCGCTGCCCTGCTCCTGTGCGGCGCGCTCGGGGGCCGGACGCTCGAGGAGGCAGCCGCCGTGATGCCGCGTTTTCCACAGGTGAAGGAGAACATCCGCGTGGCCCGCAAAGAGCTTTCCCAAGCGGTTTTGGACGAGGTAAAGGGCTTGAACGCGCGACTCGAGGGCCGTGGCCGCGTGCTCGTGCGCCCCTCGGGCACGGAACCGATGATCCGCGTGCTCGCGGAGGCCGAAACGGCCGCCGAAGCCGACGAGGCCTGTGGTACGATCTCCGCTCTCGTGAGACGAGAGCTCGGCTGACCCGGCCCGACGAGGGGCACGGGGGGAGCAGCCGGGCCTTTCGCGTTCTAAGGGAGGTTTCGGCGTGTGCGGGATCATCGGATACGTCGGGCAGAGGCCCTGTAAGGACTTGCTGGTCGCCGGCCTCGAGCGGCTCGAGTACCGCGGCTACGACTCGGCCGGCATCGCCCTGCTGGAGGACGAAGGGCTCGAGTACGACCGCGCCGTCGGCAACCTCCAGGTCCTGAAGAAGCAGGCCGGCTCCAATGGCTCCCACGCGACGACCGGCCTCGGCCACACACGCTGGGCGACCCATGGCGCGGTCACCCTGCAGAACGCGCACCCGCTGACCGGCTGCGATGCGGGCAAGCTCGCGATCGTCCTCAACGGGATCGTGGAGAACTACCGCGAGCTGAAGGGCTCGCTCGAGGCCGAAGGGCACCGCTTCCAGACCGAGACCGACGCCGAAGTCGTCGTCCACCTGATCGAGCGCCATTACGACGGCGACCTGCTCGAGGCGACGCGCGCGGCCTACCGCGAGCTCGAGGGCCACTTCGCCTTCGTCGTCATCCATCATGACCACCCCGAGGAGCTCATCGGCGCACGGCTCCAGTGCCCGCTGCTCGTCGGCGTCGGCAACGGCGAGATGTTCCTGGCCTCGATGGCCGCCGCCTTCATCGGCGAGACGCGCTCGATCCAGCTGATCGAGGACGGCGAGATCGTCGCGATCACGCCGGAGGGCTCGCGCTTCGTGTCCGTCGAGGAGGGCCCGCTCGAGCGTGAGGTGGTCGAGGTCGACTGGGACATCGAGGCCGCCGAGAAGAGCGGTTACGAGACGTTCATGCTGAAGGAGATCTACGAGCAGCCGGATGCCGTCGGCGAGACCCTCGGCGACCGCATTCGCCACGGCGAGCTCGTGCTCGAGAGCCTCGGCATGACCGAGGAGCAGCTGCGCAACCTGCGCCGCATCGTGATCGTCGCTGCGGGCACCTCGTACCACGCAGGCGTCGTCGGCCGCTACATGATCGAGGAGTGGGCGCGACTGCCGGTCGAGCCCGACATCGCCAGCGAGTGGATCTACCGCAACCCGGTGCTCTCGAGGGACACGCTCGTGATCGGGATCTCGCAGTCGGGCGAGTCGCGCGACACGATCAACGCGATCAAGCTCGCGAAGGAGCTCGGCGCGCGCACGCTGGCGATCACGAACCTGATGGGCTCGCAGATCACGCGCGAGGCCGAGTGCGTCATCTACACGCGCTGCGGCCTGGAGATCGGCGTCGCGGCCTCGAAGACGTTCACGGCCCAGGTCGCGCTGCTCGCGCTGATCGGCCTCAAGCTCGCCCAGGTGCGCGGGACGATGCCGTCGGACGAGCTCGAGTTCATCCTCGACGAGCTGTATGAGCTGCCCAGCAAGATCGAGCAGTTCCTCGACGGCGACCACCCGGTCGAGGAGATCGCCCAGCGCGTCTACGAGAAGCCGTTCTTCCTCTACCTCGGCCGGCACATCGGCTTGCCGGTCGCGCTCGAGGGCGCGCTCAAGCTGAAGGAGATCTCGTACATCCCGACCGACGCCTACTCGGCCGGCGAGATGAAGCACGGGCCGATCGCGCTGCTCGAGGAGGGCACCCCGGTCGTGTGCGTCGCGACCGACCAGAAGGTGATCTACGAGAAGGTCGTCTCGAACATCCAGGAGACGCGAGCCCGCGGCGCCCACGTGATCGCGATCGCGACCGACGGCAACGAGGACATCCAGCACCACGCTGACGACGTCATCTACGTGCCGCGCTCGCCCGCCTTCCTGCAGTCGGTGCTCGCGGTCGTGCCGCTCCAGCTGCTGGCCTACCGCATCGCGCGCCTGCGCGGGCTGAACGTCGACCAGCCGCGCAACCTGGCGAAGACGGTGACCGTGGAGTGACGGGCATCCGGGCCTGGCTCGCCGGCGGCGCGTCGGCGGCTGCGCTGGCGTTCGCCGGCGCGGGGTGCGGCGGCTCGAGCCCGCCGCCACCGGCCGACCCGGCCACGGTCGCGCCCGCCGACAGCATCCTCTACGCCGACGCCGTGCTCCGGGTGCCGGCGGCCGACTGGATGCTCCAGCCGATCCTCGCCGTGATCCCGCTGCAGCTGCTCGCCTACCGCATCGCGCGCCTGCGCGGGCTGAACGTCGACCAGCCGCGCAACCTGGCGAAGACCGTCACCGTCGAGTAATCCCGCCCCGTTAGCGTGGGGCGCGATGGACGTCCTCGGCCAGATCGGGCAGGGCCTCTGGAACGCCTTTCAGATGGCGTGGGAGGTCTGGTGGGCGCTCGTGCTCGGCATCCTGCTCTCCGGGATCGTCCAGGCCTGGGTACCGCGTACCCGCCTCGAGCGCGCGCTCGGCGGCGGCGGGCCGAAGGTGCTGGCGCTCGCAACCGGGCTGGGCGCGGCCTCGTCCTCCTGCAGCTACGCCGCCGTCGCGATCGCCAAGTCGCTCTTCCAGAAGGGCGCGAGCCTGGCGGCGGCGATGGTGTTCCAGTTCGCCTCCACGAACCTCGTCTTCGAGATCGGGATCGTGCTGTGGGTCTTCCTCGGCTGGGAGTTCACGCTGGCCGAGTTCGTCGGCGGCCTGGTGCTGATCCTGCTGATGTGGTTCGGCGTGCGGCTCTTGATCTCGCGGCAGCAAGAGGAGCGCGCCCGGCAGCGGGCGATCGCGGCCGACACGGGCCACATGCACCACTCGGCCGGCGGCTCGGGGCCGCTCTCGCTTCAGGGCTGGTCGGATGTGGCGCACAACTTTCGCGGCGACTGGGAGATGCTCTGGAAGGAGATCACTGCCGGCTTCGTGATCGCCGGGTTCGTGGCGCTGCTGCCGAAGTCGTTCTTCAACCACCTCTTCCTGACCGACACCGGGGGCGCTCCCCAGCTGCTCGTGAGTGTCGTCGTCGGGCCGCTCGTGGCCGTGGTCTCGTTCGTCTGCTCGGTCGGGAACATCCCGCTCGCGGCGGTGCTCTGGGGCGGCGGGATCTCGTTCGCGGGCGTGATCGCTTTCATCTACGCCGATCTGATCATCATCCCGCTGATCCTGATCTACCGCCGCTATTACGGCGGGAGCGTGACCGCGGTGGTCGTCGGCGTCATGTTCGCGTCGATGGTCGTCGCTGCGCTGGCGGTGGATGGGCTCTTCAGCGCGCTGGGCCTGATTCCGGAGACACGGCCCTCGATCGAGTCGATCTCGGAGCGCGGCATCTCGTGGAACTACACCACCGTCCTGAACATGCTCTTCACGCTCGTCGCGGCCGGGTTGTTCGCGCTGACCCTGAGGCGGGGCGACCGCGACCCGGTCTGCGGGATGACCGTCGACCGGGCCAAGGCGCTCTCGGCCGATCACGGTGGCAAGCGCTACTTCTTCTGCGGGCCTGGGTGCCGCGCGAAGTTCGAGGTCGACCCGGAGCGGTACGCCGTTACGGGAGAGGCAGGCCGGGAGCCGGCGGCAAGGTAGGCAGCTCCGGAGGCTCCAACGGCGGCAGCGGTGGCGTCGGGGGCAGCGGAGGCGGCGCGACCGGCGGGGGCGGCACGACCGGCGGAGGCGGCGCGACCGGCGGAGGCGAAGCGGGCGGGAGCTGGACGGCGGGAGGCGTGGGAGCCGGTGGAGCGGGCACGCTCGCCGGCGGGGCCTGTGGAGCCGGTCCAGCGCTCGCGGGCGGGGCGGCCGTGGGCGGAGCAGGGGTGGCATGCGTAACCGGCGGCCGGGCCACGGGTCGAGCGGACCGCGCCTTCGCCGGGACCGTGCGCGTGCCCACCTCTCGGCTCGCGGACGGGGTGATCCGGGGCGCGGCGTGACTCGTGGCCGACGGAGCAACATGGACGGGCACGGCCGTGTGATGGGTCGCCTCGTGCCGGACCGCAGGCGTCGCCGCGGTCACGCCCGTCGCTAGGACCGCGGTTGCCGCGACGACCTGGGCGGCCGTCCCGCCCAGCAGTGCCTTTGCCCCGGTGAGCGCCGAGCCGACATTCGCCCAGCCCCAGACACGCCCGCGTGAGCGGTCGAGCTTGCGGGCGAGCGAGCGGCGGGCGCGGAAGAGCAGCGTCTCGACCGCGGCCTCGGTGAGCGCCAGCTCGGTCGCGATCTCGCGGTACGAGAGCCCTTGCCACTCCCGCATCAGGATCGCGCGGCGCTGATTCGGGGTCAGCTCGGCGAGCGCGTCGGCGATCCCCGTCAGCTCGTCGTGCGAGCGCTCGGGCGCCGCCTCGTCGCCGACGAGGCCGTCGTCCGAGACGATCTCGATGCGGCTGCGCCGCCACGCCGAGCGACGCCGCTCGCGGCAGACGTTCTCGGCGATCTTGAACAGCCACGCCGCCTCGGCACGTGGCACCGTGCCTGAGCTGAGGCTGCGGTAGGCGTTCAGGAAGGTGTGCTGCACCGCATCCTCCGCCTCCTCCTGAGAGGCCAGCCGGTTGCGGCAGTAGCCGAGGATCCGCCTGGCGTACCGCTCGTAGAGCAGTCCTGCCTGCGCGGCCTCGGCGGTCGCGGCGCTCTCGCGGAATGTGGGTGCGGCACTCATGGGCTGGGCGACCTGGTGCAGCTCAGCGGCCTCAGACGAAGTGTGTGCAGGTCGGAGCAGATTGCAAGGCCGCGCTCTCGAGCAGCGCTTCGACGACGTGCTCGGTCGAGCACCCCTTCGTCAGGTAGGCCGCGGCGCCTGCGGCCCGCGCGCGGTGAGCGTCCTCGGGGGAGAGCGATGCAGTCAGGACGACCACCTTGCAAGCGGGCAGCAGACGCCGCAGCAGCCGGGTGGCGCCAACGCCGTCGAGGAGGGGCATCTCGAGATCCATCAACACCGAGTCCGGCTGCAGCTCGAGCGCGAGACGGACGGCCTCTTTGCCGTTGGCAGCCGAGCCGACGACCTCGACCCGCTCGTCGAAGTCGAGCGTCAGGCCGAGCGTCTCTGCGAACAGCTGGTGGTCGTCAGCGATCAGCGTGCGAACCGGCGGCATGGCTCCTCCTTGGGGGATACCAGCAGAGAGGCCCCGCGCCTCCCAAACCTGCGGCCGGCGTGCGAGAATCCCTCTTTCAGGTGACGGGAGGCAGGATGCGCGTCTGTGCCGAGTGTGGTGGCGAACTCGAGTCGGCCTACCGCTTCTGCCCGTGGTGCGCCTCCCCGCAGCGGCGCAAGCTGGTCGAGTTCTTCCGGGCCCACCCGCGCGACGCCGGCAAGGCGCTGCGCGTCTCGCGCTACCTGACCGAGGAGCCGCACGTCCGCTTCAGCGTCTGGAGCCCCGAGGGCGTCGCCGAGGCGGCGGTCTCACTGGACGAGGAGGAGGCCGAGCGGCTGGCCGGTTTTCTCGCGGCACCTTCGCCGCCCCGGCCCGGCGCGGTCGAACGGCTGCTCGCACGGCTGCCGCGCGTCTAGCGGCGGCTGCGGGTTCGCCGCTGGGCCTTCGCGGCGCGTTCGAGCGTCTCCAGCTCGTCGAGGCTGCGGCCCGCGCCCTCGACGACGCACGTGAGCGGCGACTCGGCGAGCTGCACGGGTAGGCCGATCTCGCTGCGGAGCTTCTCGTCGATCCCACGCAGGAGCGAGCCGCCGCCGGCGAGCACGATCCCTCGCTCGCCGAGGTCGGCCGCGAGCTCCGGCGGCGTCCGTTCGAGCGTGTCCTTGACCGCGCCGACGATTCGCGCGACCGGCGGCTCGAGCGCGCGGCGGACGTCACCGGCCGACAGGGTCACGCGGCGGAGCAGGCCCGTCACGAGGTCCCGTCCGGCGACGCTGGTCTCGCCCGCGTCGTCGAGGGGCCACGCCGAGCCGACCTCGATCTTCGCCGACTCCGCCGTCTCCTGGCCGATCAGTAGCTTGTGCACGCTCTTGACGTAGTCGACGATCGCGTCGTCCATCTCGTAGCCGCCGACGCGGATCGACTCCCACACGACCATCCCACCGAGCGAGATGACCGCGACCTCGGTCGTGCCGCCGCCGATGTCGATCACCATGCTCGCGATCGCGTCCGCGACCGGGAGGTCGGCGCCGATCGCCGCGGCCATCGGCTCCTCGATCAGGTAGATCGAGCGCGCGCCGGCCGCGCGGGTGGCCTCGTCGACGGCGCGGCGCTCGACGTCGGTGATCCCGCTCGGCACGCAGAGCACGACCCGCGCGAAGGCGAAGCGCGAGCCGCCGGCCTTGGAGATGAAGTGCCGCAGCATCTCCTCGGTCACCTCGAAGTCGGCGATCACCCCGTGGCGCAGCGGGCGGGTGGCCCGGATCGAGGCGGGCGTGCGGCCGATCATGCGCTTGGCCTCGGCGCCGACGGCGTGGACGCGGCCGGTCTCCTCGGAGATCGCGACCACGGACGGCTCGAACAGCACGATCCCGCGCCCGCGGATGAACACGAGCGTGTTCGCCGTGCCGAGATCGACCGCCATGTCGCGGCCGCCGCCGATTGACCCCCAAAGTCGCATGACCCCTGTGGACCCTAGCCGCGTCGTGGGCCACACGAACGAAGAGAGGCCGCTCGAGGCGGCCTCTCTTTCGTGCAGGCGGATTTGTGCGGCCTACGCGGCGGGCGCGTGGTCGCCCACGTGGTTCGCCGGGATGGCCTCGACCTGGCCGAGCGAGAACGACCGCGGGGCGCGGATCCGGACCGAGATCCGGTCGCCGACGCGGAGCTGGCCCGGGGAGATCAGGGTGGGCACACGGCCCTGCCAGAGGACGAAGACGGTGTGCCGGTCGTAGCTGAACGACTCGTTGAGCGGCTGCCCGAGCATCGCCCGCAGCGCGCGCAGGTTTCCGTCCGTGATGTGCAGCGACACGTGGCCGCCCCCGGCGGAAGCGTTGAGCGTGCCGATGAAGAGCCAGAGCGGCTGGCGCGGGAAGCGCCCGCTCGGGCCCTGGTCCGCGACCTGCCTGGCGGCCGTGGCCTCGATCTGGGCGAGCGAGGCGCGGCGGTCGGCCCTGACGCGCACGGTCACGCGGTCGCCCGCGAGGAGATTCGGCTCGGTCACGACCGTCGGGACGCCGTGCGTCCAGCGGAGGTACTGCGTGTTGTCGCCGACCGCGAAGTTCCGGTCGTCGCTCTGGCCGATCAGCTTCCTGAGCGCGGCGTGGTTGCCGCCCTTGACGTCGACGGCGATGGTCGGCGAGTTGCCGGCGTCGGCCATCATGCGTCCGTTGAACAGGTAGAGCACGGTGCCGCTGCGACTTGCGGCGAGGGTCGCCGAGCTTCCGACTGCGAGCAGCATCAGTGCCAGCAGCGCGGCGAGCAGAACCCGCTTTCTCATGACGACTCCTTGTTCGTGAGGCGGGACGTTGGGCGAAGCCTGGCGGGTCGTTGTCAGGCCGCTGTTACGCGGTCGTAAGCGAGCCGTAAGACGTCGGTAAGAACTTCCGCCCTAGTCGAGCTCGCGGCGCTGGCGCTTCAGGCGGCTGCGCCGCCGCTTCTGGTCGAGGCGCCTCTCGACCGCGGCCTTGCTCGGCTTCGTCGGCCGCCGCTTGCGCGGGACGTACAGCGCCTCCCGCAGCGCCTCGGCCAGCCGCTCGAGCGCGAGCTCGCGGTTGCGCCACTGGCTCCGCTCGTCCTGCGCCACCGCGCGCAGCACCGGCCCCGCCTTCTTCAGCACGCGCCGCCTCTGCGCCTCGGAGAGCGACGCGGACGCCTCGACGTCGAAGACCGCCTCGACCCGCGTGTCGCTCTTCTGCGCGTGCTGGCCGCCCGGCCCGCTCGAGCGCGAGAAGCGCAGCTCGATCTCGCTCCGCGGGATGGAGACCGTCCGCGTCACCCGAATAGACTCGCGCTCCATATGGCAGGCATTCTCCTGGACGTAGACGGCGTCCTCCACGTCTCGGGCGCGCCGATCGCCGGCGCAGCCGAGGCGGTGGCCCAGCTTCGCGACAACGGCCATCGGCTCCGCTTCGTTACGAACAACACCACGCACTCGCGCAAGCGCCTCGCCGACCAGATCCGCGGCTTCGGCGTCGCGCTCGAGGACGAGGAGTTGCAGACGACGCCGGTCGCGGCCGCCCACGCGCTCAAGGGCCAGCGGGTTCTGGCGCTGACGATGCCCGACATCGTCGAGGACCTCGGCGAGATCGAGCTCGTCGGCGAAGGCGCGGACGCGGTGCTGATCGGGGGCGCCGACGAGACCTTCGAGACGAACCAGGTCTTCAGCTACATGAACCTCGCCCGCGCGTTCGCGGAGCTGCAGGCCGGCGCGGAGCTCTACTGCCTGCACAAGAACCGCTGGTGGCAGACCGCGCGTGGGCCGCTGCTCGACTCGGGGGCCTTCGTCGCTGGGCTCGAGTACGCGGCCGACATCGAGGCGACCGTTCTCGGCAAGCCGAGCCCCGCGTATTTCAAGGCCGCGCTCGACGCACTCGACTCGGACGCGGAGCTGACCTGGATGGTGGGCGACGACATCGAGGCCGACATCGCGGGCGCCCACGCCGCTGGCCTGCGCACCGTGCTCGTGCGAACGGGCAAGTTCCGGCCTGACGCCGTCGAGGTCGCGCGCGTGCAACCCGACGGCATCGTCACCTCGATCGCCGCGCTGCCCGGCTGGATCGAATCCGCGCCGTAGAGTTCCCGCCGTGCGAGTCGGCGTCGACCTGATCGAAATTCCGCGGATCGCCCGGGCCCTCGAGCGCTACCCGGACTTCCGCGAGCGGTGCTTCACCGAGGCCGAGCGCGCCTACTGCGAATCGAAGCCGAACCCGCCGCAGCACTACGCCGCGCGCTTCGCGGGCAAGGAGGCCGTGGGCAAGGCGCTGGGCTCGGGCGTCCGGTTCACGTGGCGCGAGATCGAGATCGTGGGCCGGCCGAAGCCCGGCGTGACGCTGAGCGGCAAGACGAAGGCGTGGGCCGAGCGCGTCGGCGCGGGGGAGATCGACCTTTCGATGACGCACTCGCGCGAGCTTGCGCAGGCGGTCTGCCTCATCGCCGATGCCTAGCGGCTCCTTTCAGACCGAAGCCTTGTGCCCTTCGGCCGCGCTGTGCGGCGCGTGGACTGCGTCCTCGGTCGCGCCCGTAGCCTCCGGCTACGAACACTCCCTGCGTCCTTGCCACGCACCACCCATCGCGCCCGAAGAGCGAAGCTTCAGCCTGAAATGAGCCTTGACCCGCTCTACACCGCCGACGAGATGAAGCAGGCGGAGGCCGGCCACGACGTCGACGAGCTGATGGCGCGGGCGGGGCGCGCGGTCGCGGAGGAGGCGCTGCGCCGCTTCCCGGACGCGGAGCGGTTCGTGGCCGTCTGCGGCGGCGGTGCGAACGGCGGCGACGGCCGGATCGCGCTCGAGGTGCTCGAGTCGGCGGGCAAGGCGGCGCGAACGGCCGAGGACGCGCCTGTCGAGGAGGCGGACGTCCTGATCGACGCGCTGTTCGGCACCGGCTTCCACGGCGAGCCACGCGACGACGCTGCGCGCGCGATCGAGGCGATCAACGCCGCAGACGCGCCGGTCGTCTCCGTCGACCTGCCCTCGGGCGTGAACGCCTCGACGGGCGAGGTGGCAGCTGCGTGTGTGGACGCGACGGTGACCGTGACGATGCATGCGCCGAAGGTCGGCCTCGAGGTCGCGCCGGGCCGCTTCCGGGCAGGCGAGCTCGTCGTCGCGGACATCGGCCTCGAGCACCTCGAGACCGAGCACCGGCTCGTGACGCCCGCGATCCTCGGCGAGGTGCCGCGCCGCAGCGCGGAGCAGAACAAGTACAGCGCCGGCACGGTGCTCGTGGTCGGGGGCTCGCGCGGGCTGACCGGAGCTCCCTGTCTCACCGTCGAGGCCGCATTCCGCGCGGACGCGGGCTACGTCGCCGTGGCCGTGCCGGACTCGACCCTGGCCGTGTTCGAGCAGCGCCTGCTCGAGGCGGTGAAGCTGCCCTGCCCCGAGGATGAGGGCACGATCTCCCCGCGGGCGATCGAGGCGATCGCGGAGTTCGGCTCGAAGGCGGGCGCGCTCGCGCTCGGGCCCGGGCTCGGACGGGGAGCCGGCCCGCGGGAGGTGGTGCGGCGGCTGCTGACCGAGCTCGACCGCCCTGCTGTGGTCGACGCCGACGGGCTACACGAGCTCGAGCCTTTCGAGCGGGCGGCGCCGACCGTGCTCACCCCACACGAGGGCGAGCTGGCGAATCTGCTCGGTGTCCAGTCCAGCTGGGTCGCCGCGCACCGGCTCGAGGCCGTCCGCAGGGCCGCTGAGAACTTCCGCTGCGTCTGCCTGCTGAAGGGCGCGGACACGCTCGTCGCCGCGCCGGGCGAGGGTGTGCTCGTGGTCTCGCTAGGCACTCCCGCGCTCGCGACGGCCGGAAGCGGCGACGTGCTCACGGGGATCGTGGCGGCCTTCCTCTCGAAAGGAGTGGAGGCACGGATCGCCGCAGCCGCCGGAGCCGCGGCACAGCAGCTCGCGTCGATGACGATTCCACAGTCGGGCGCGGTCGCGAGCGACGTCTCCGCCGCGCTGCCGCTGGTGCTCGATGCGCCGGTCTGAGGTGACCGTCGACCTCGGCGCCGTTCGCCGCAACGCGCGGACGCTGCTGCGCGTGCTCGACGGCGCGCAGCTGTGGGCGGTCGTGAAGGCTGACGCCTACGGCCACGGCGCGGTCGACGTCGCCGGCGCCGTGCTCGACGAGGGCGCGGGCGCTCTCTGCGTCGCGACCGTGGCGGAAGGGCTGGAGCTGCGAATGGAGTTCTCGCTCGCTCGGATTCTGGTAATGGGCCCGACGCTGTCGAGCCGCGAGATCGCCGAGGCGCGCGAGGCTCGGTGCGAGCTCGCGGTCTCCACCGACGAGCTCCCGGATGGCGTGCGCGTCCACCTCAAGCTCGACACCGGCATGGGCCGCTGGGGGCTGTCGGAGCTGCCGAAGCCCGGGCCCGAGGTCGTCGGCCTGATGTCCCATCTCGCGACCGCGGACTCCGATCCGACGTACGCCGACCAGCAGGTCGAGCGCTTCCGCCGCGCCACCGAGCCCTACGCCGACCTGATGCGCCACGTCGCCAACAGCGCCGCGGCGCTGCGGCTTCCGGCCGCGCGGTTCGACGCGGCCCGCTGTGGGATCGCGCTCTACGGCCTCTCGCCCTTCGGGGAGGACCCGGCGACGGACGGCCTCGAGCCTGTGCTCTCCTGGCGCAGCGAGCTCGCCCAGGTCAAGAAGCTGCAGCCCGGCGAGAGCGCCGGCTACGGGCGCCGCTTCGTCGCCGGGCAAGAGACTTGGATCGGGATCGTCCCGGTCGGCTACGCGGACGGCTTCCGCCGCGACCTGACCGGCACCGAGGTGCGCGTCAGCGGCGAGCCGCGGCAGGTCGTCGGAACGGTCTCGATGGACGCCTTCGCGGTCGAGCTCGAGGGTGAGGAGCCGGTGGGAGCGCCGGTGACGATCGTCGGCCAAGGCGTGCTCGCCGAGGATCACGCGCGCGTGGCGGGCACGATCAACTACGAGCTGGTCTCGCGGATCTCCTCGGATCCGCGGCGCGCGCGGCGGACGGTGGTCGATGCTTGAGCTGGTCGAGGAGCTCTTCAGCGGCGAGGAGGCCTGGATCGTCGGCGGCGCAGTCCGCGACCAAGCCCTTGCCCGGCCACTGGTCGACCTCGACGTGGCCGTTCGCGATCCGAAGCGCGCCGCCCGCAAGCTGGCGAAGCACGTCGGCGGTGCGCCGTTCCCCCTCTCCGAGCGGCACGGCGCCTGGCGCGTCGTCCTGGACGGCAACCGGACGGTGGACTTCACACCGCTTCCCGGGTCGATCGAGGACGACCTTGCGAGCCGTGACTTCAGCATCAACGCGATCGCCGAGCGAGTCGGCACCGACGAGGTGGTCGACCCCTACAACGGCTACGGCGACCTCGCGGCGAATCGACTTCGAGCCGTCAAGGAGAGCGTGTTCGAGGACGATCCGCTGCGTCTGCTGCGCGCAGTCCGGCTGGAGGACGAGCTCCCCTTCGACTTCCGCATGGTTCCCGAGACCGAGGAGCTCGTCCGGCGGGACGCGCACCTGGTGACACGCCCGGCCGGCGAGCGCGTCCTCGCTGAGCTACGGCGGCTCTCGCCGAGCGGATACCGGCGGCTCGACCAGCTCGGCCTGCTCGAGCCGCTCGGCGGCGCCATCGACGACCGGCTCGACCGCTGGGACTCGCCCGACTACCGGCTGGTGGCGGTCTTCGGCGTGAGCCTCGGTGGCTTTCGCGTGTCCAACGAGCAGCGGCGCCACGCCAAGGCGCTCCTGCGGGCCGAGCGGCCCGAGGACGATCCTCGTTCCATCCACCGCTTCCGTCGCGCAACCGAGCCCTGGGCGCTCGAAGCGCTCGCGTTCGTGGGTGCGTCCGAGCTGAGCGGCGCGATCGAAGAGGCGCGTGCGTCCGAACCGGCGGAGCCGCTCCTGCGCGGCGACGAGCTCGACCTGCCGCCCGGGCCGGAGATCGGGCGGCTGCTCGGCGCGATCGAGGAGGAGCGTGCCGCGGGTACGATCGCCACGAGGGAGGAGGCGCTCGAGTATGCAAGACGCAACGCGGGAACGGTTCGCGAAGACCGCTGACCGCGTCGCCGCGCTGCAGGACGCGCGTGCGGTCGAGCTCGAGGCCAAGGTGCGGCGGTTCGCCACGCCCGCCGGCGACGAGCGGGCGCTCGACTCCGGCAGCGGTGCCGGGGCTCTCGCCTTCGCGCTCGCGCCTCACGTGCGCGAGGTGGTGGCGGTCGATCTCGTGCCTGAGCTGCTCGAGCAGGGGCGGCGGCGTGGCGTGCGGTTTCCGAACGTGGAGTTCGTCGAGGGCGACGCAACCGCGCTGCCCTTCGAGGATAGCTCGTTCGACCTGGCGGGATCGCTGCGGACGCTGCACCACATCGCGCGGCCCGAGCTGGCCGTGGCCGAGCTCGCACGGGTGACGCGGCTCGGCGGGCGCGTGCTGATCGTGGATCAGATCGCGCCGGTCGACCCGGTCGTCGCGGTCGAGCTGAACGCCTTCGAGCGGGCTCGCGACCCCTCGCACGCGCGTGCCCTCGCCGACATCGACCTACGCCATCTGTTCGAGGCGAACGATCTCGTGCTGATCACGGCCGAGTACGAGCGTCAGCCCCGCGAGCTGGGCCCGTACCTTGACCTTGCCGCGTGCGAGGGCGAGGCCCGCGAGCGCGCCGAGTCGCTCGCCCCGCCGAACTACACGGCCGAGCTCGGCTGGTACCTGCTCGACAAGCGCGTCATTTCCACTTGACCGTGCAGCCGACCGCCGGCGTCTCGCTGAGCGGCGGCTCCTGGCCCGAGAGGACCGCGGCGAGCGCGTCGCGGAGGTACTGCTGGCTGACGCCGTCCTCCTCGCGCGAGTCGTCGATCGCGCCGTGGTAGACGAGCCTGCGGTCGCCGTCGAACAGGAAGACCTCGGGCGTCCGCTCCGCGCCGTACGCGTTCAGCACCGACTGGTCCTCGTCGTACAGGTAGTCGAAGTTGAAGCCCTGCCCCTCGGCGCGCGCCTGCATCGCCTCGAACGAGTCTTCCGGGTACGCGTCGGCGTCGTTCGAGTTGATCGCGACCAGCCCGAAGCCCCCGTCGCCGAACTCGCGCTGCAGCTCGATCATCCGCCCTTCCCACGCCTGCACGTACGGGCAGTGGTTGCACGACCAGACGACGGCGAGCGCGGTGGTGTCCGCGTAATCGCCGAACGAGTGCTGCCGGCCGTCGACGCCCGGCAGGTCGAAGGTGGGAGCCTCGGTGGCGAGAGCGATCGTCATGACAGTGCGGCCTCCAGTTGTTCGCGGGTGGGCACGGGGGACGGACGTCCGTCCGGCTTGCGGTAGATGCGGCAGTTGAGCGCGGGTCGCGCAGATGCGCTGCCCGGGTCGACGTCCTTCCCGTCGACGCGGATCGTCGGCGAGCCGGGGAAGCGCAGCTCCTCAGCCTCGGCCTGTGTGTAGACCTCGCGCACCTTCACCGCGACGTCGAGGCCCCGCTCGGCGAGGACGTCGTCGAGGAGCTGCCTGGCCTCCGGGTGCGACGGGCAGCCGTCCCAGAACAGGAACTCGATCTCCATTCCTGCACCGTAGCTAGGGAGTCCTGCGTCGCGTGGACACGCGTCGAAACGTCCCGGGGACGAGCGCCTGCGCGATCGCGGCCGCCCGGTACCAGCGCGGGACGAAGATCTCGGCCCGGTCGCGCTCGATCGCGCGGACGACGCTGTCCGCCACACGCTCGGGGCCGACCACGACTCGCTTGAACCGGCCCCGCAGCAGCCAGTCCTGCGGGAAGCCTTCGGTGTGCACGAACCCGGGGTTCACCGTGTGTACATGGATCCCAAGTGGCTTGAGCTCGCGCGCGACCGATCGGGAGAAGGCCAGCTGCGCATGCTTCGACGCCGAGTACGGCCCGACCGCGACCGTCCCCGCGACGGAGACGACGTTGACCAGGTGTGACGGAGCCGCAGCTTCGAGCGCGGGCAGGAACGCCTGGAGGCACCAGACCGAGCCGAGGTAGTTGATCCGGATCAGCTCCTCGATTCGCTCCGGGGGCAGGTCGAGGTAGTTGCCGCGCCCGGCCACGCCCGCGTTGTTCACGAGCAGTCCGATCTGGGGATGGCGCTCGCGGACGGAGGCCGCCATCCGCTCGACGGCATCGCGGTCGGCAACGTCGCAGACCTCGTATTCGCCCCCGACTTCCGCCGCCGTCGCCTGGAGTCGGTCCGCGCGGCGGCCGACGAGCACGCAGAGCCACCCGCGCCCGGCCAGCGTGCTCGCGACAGCCGCGCCGATGCCGGACCCGCCGCCGGTGACGACCGCGACGCGCAAGGTGGCCCAAGATAACCGACTAGGATCGCGAACCGTGAATCGCTTCGAAGGCAAGCGCGGCCTCGTCCTCGGCGTCGCCAACAAGCGGTCGATCGCGTGGGCGATCGCGAAGCGCCTGTCAGAGGAGGGCGCGCAGCTCGCGTTTACGTATCAGGGCGAGCGGATCGAGAAGGGCGTGCGTGAGCTCGCGGAGAGCCTCTCGAGCCCGCTCGTCACCGAGTGCGACGTGCGTTCGGACGATGATGTGGAGCGGGTCGTGCGCGAGGCGGGGGAGGCGCTCGGCGGCCTCGACCTGCTTGTGCACTCGGTCGCGTTCGCGGCCGCGGAGGATCTCGAGGGGCGCTTCACGGACACGCCCCGCGACCGTTTCTTGATGGCCCTCGACGTGAGTGCGT
>DATLPH010000017.1:0-3750 GCA_035535855.1 Gaiellaceae bacterium | reverse complement strand
CATCTTGTAGCTGCGCAGGAAGTCGTCGAAGGTGAACTCGCCGCTCATCATGCGGCGCTCCATCTCCTCCGCCTCGTCCTGCTCGACCGCCTGCTCGGCCTTCTCGATCAGGCTTAGCACGTCGCCCATGCCGAGGATCCGCGACGCCATGCGGTCGGGGTGGAAGTACTCGAGCTGGTCGAGCCGCTCGCCGACCGAGACGAGCTTGATCGGCTTGCCCGTGACCGCCTTGACCGAGAGGGCGGCACCGCCGCGGGCGTCGCCGTCGAGCTTCGTCAGCACGACGCCGTCGAAGGCGACGCGCTCGGCGAACGCCTCGGCCACGCGGACGGCGTCCTGGCCGGTCATCGAGTCGAGCACGAGCAGGACGTTCGTCGGCTTGGTCGCGTCGCGGACGGCGACGAGCTCGTCCATCAGCTCCTCATCCACGTGCAGCCGGCCCGCCGTGTCGAGCACCACGGTGTCGAGCCCCTCGCTGCGCGCGCCCTCCAGCCCTCCGGTCGCGGCAGCGACGGGGTCGGCCCGCTCCTCGCTGAAGACCGGCACCTGCAGCTCGCGGCCGAGCTGCTCGAGCTGGTCGATCGCGGCGGGGCGCTGCAGGTCCGCTGCGACGAGGCCCGGCTTGCGGCCCTCCTTGCGCAGCAGCAGCGCGAGCTTGGCGGCGGCGGTGGTCTTGCCCGAGCCCTGGAGACCCGCGAGCAGGATCACCGTCGGCGGCCGCGACGCGAACGCGAGCCGCGAGTCGCCCGTGCCCATCAGCGAGGTCAGCTCCTCCTGGACGATCTTCACCACCTGCTGGCCGGGAGTGAGGCTCTTCAGGACGTCGGCGCCGAGCGCCCGCTCGCGGACGCGGGCGACGAAGTCCTTGACCACCTCGAAGTTGACGTCGGCCTCGAGCAGCGCGAGTCGGACCTCGCGCATCGCGCGCGAGATCGCCTCCTCGTCCAGGCGACCCTGCTTGCGCAGGTCGCCGAGCGCGCCCTGAAGGCGGTCTGAGAGGGTGTCGAACACGGCCCGCCAGTGTATCGGCGCGGTTTTGCGGCCCCACGCGCCCGGGTAGGCGAGGCTAGGTGACGACCTCGAACGAAAGGAACGACATGGCAGACATCGCCAAGGTGATCACGATCATCGGCTCCTCCCCCGAGAGCTTCGCGAAGGCCGCCGACGCGGCCGTGCAGGAGGCCTCGAAGACCCTGCGCGGCATCACCGGCGCCGACGTGATCTCGATGAGCGCGGTCGTCGAGAACGACCGCATCAGCGTCTACCGCACGACGGTGAACATCGCCTTCGCGGTCGAGCGCTAAGAGGGTTCCGCGGAGGCGTACAGCGCCTCGAGCGCACGGGCGTTGCCGACCGCGTCGGCGCGGCCGAGCAACGGCTCGGCCTCGCCGCGGATCGCCTCGCTCAGATTCTCGAGCTCGAGCTGGTAGGAGTTCACGCGCTCGGTCTCGACGCGCTCGACGGCGCCGTCGCGCCGAATCTCGATCAGCGGCTCGTGGACGTGCCAGGGATCGTCGAGAAAGAGCGAGCCCTCCTCGCCGATCACCTCGAGCTCGTCGCGCGACGGCAGCACGAAGCCGCAGTCGAATTGCGCCGTCACGCCGTTGTCGTGGAGCATCACCCCGGCGAACACGACGTCGACTCCGTCTCCACCGAGCACCTGGGCGCCCGCAGTGTGCCGCGGCTCACCGCCGAGCAGCCGCGACGCGCTGACGCAGTAGCAGCCGACGTCCATCAGGGCTCCGCCGTCCAGCTCCGAGAGCAGCCGCACGTTGTCCGGGTCGTCCTCGATGGTGAAGCTGAACGACGAGCGGATCACGCGCGGCGCCCCAACCGCGCCGCCCTCGACCAGCTCGGTCAGCTTCGCGGTTTGCGGGTTGTGGCGCCACATGAACGCCTCCGACAGCAGGCGACCCGACCGGTCGGCGGCGTCGAAGGCGGCCTCGACTTCCGCGGCCCGTCGCGACATCGGCTTCTCGCAGAGCACGTGCTTCCCCGCCTCGACCGCGCGGATCGACCACTCGCAGTGCATCGAGTTCGGCAGCGAGATGTAGACGGCCTCGACGTCGGGATCGTCGAGCAGCGCCTCGTAGCCGCCGTAGGAGCGCTCGATGCCCCACTCGCGTGCGTACGCCTCGGCCCGGGCTGCGTCTCGGCTCGCCACCGCGACCAGGTCGCACTTCTCCGAGGCCTGCGCGGGCGGGATCACGAGCCGGTTGATGTCCGCTGTGGAGACGATGCCCCACTTGACCGGATTCATCCCCACGACGCCTCCGTCACCGGCCGGAAGGCCGTCTCGAGGATGCGGTGGGTGCGAGGCCTCGTCAGGGCGAAGAGGACGACCTCGGCCACGTCCTCCGCGCTCATCATCCCGGCGAGCTCCGGCATCTCGGGAGTTCGCCCGCGGCCCATGGCGAAGTCGGTCGCGACCCCGCCCGGGCAGATGTTCGTGCACCGGACTCCCCGCTCGCGCAGCTCGTGGTCCATCGCCCGGGTGAAACCGACCTGCGCGAACTTCGACGCGCAGTAGACCGCCTCCAGCGGCAGGCCGCGCCGCCCCGCCTCGGAAGCGATCGTGACGAGGTCGGCCTCCCCGCTCTCGAGCAGGTGCGGCAGCGCTGCACGCACGGCGTACAGCGTTCCCTTGACGTTCACGTCGATCATCTCCTCGAGGTGCTCGGGCGAAAGCTCGAGGAACGGCCCGTAGGCGCCGACCCCGGCGTTGGCCACGAGGATGTCCAGGCGCCCGAAGCGGTCGACCGTCTCGCCGACGATCTCCTCGAGGTCGGCCGGGTTGCGCACGTCGCAGGGACGCGCGACCACGTTGTCGAGCCCGAGGTCGTCGCCGCTGCGAGACGCCAACCCGATACCCACACCGGCGGCGGCGAGCATCTGCGCGACCGCGCGGCCGATCCCACGGCTCGCCCCGGTGACCAGTGCGGCCTTCCCCTCCAATGTCATCGCTCCTCCAGGTGTTCGAGGGACGGATACAACGCGCGGTAGCGAGGGTAACCGGCCTCGTACGTGCGCATCCAGCCTGCGTCGGGCTCGAACCGCTCGCGGGGCCGGACGCACTCCTCGACCGCCTCGTGGACGTCCGAGAACGCACCCGCGGCAACCGCGCCGAGCAGGGCCGCGCCGAAGGCGGCTCCTTCCTCGGCGGCCGTGAGCTCGAGCGGGATGCCGAGCGTCGAGGCAACGATTTGCAGCCAGAGCCGGCTGCGGGCGCCGCCGCCCGAGACGCGCCCGCTCTCCGCGCGGACGCCCAGCTGCCGCAGAAGCTCGAGCGAGTCGCGCAGGCCGTAGGCGACGCCCTCGAGGACGGCGCGGGTGAGCGCCGGGCGGCCGTGCGCGAGCCCGAGGCCGGTGAACGCGGCGCGCGCGTGCGGGTCCGCGTGCGGCGTCCGCTCGCCGGAAAGGTACGGGAGGAACAGCACCCCGTCGGCACCCGGCTCGACGTCATCGGCCCCCGCGAGAAGCTCGTCGTACGCGACGCCCGGGGCGAACGCGTCCCGGAACCAGCGCAGCGAGCCGGCGGCGGAGAGCATCACGCCCATTGCGTGCCAGGTCCCGGGAACGGCGTGGCAAAAGACGTGGAGGCGCGCCTCTGGCTCCGGCGCGTACGCGGGCAGCGCCGCGAAGACGACTCCCGAGGTGCCGAGGACCACCGAAAGCGACCTCGGGCCGGCGACGCCAACTCCCAGCGCGCCGGCGGCCTGGTCCCCCGCTCCAGCCGCGACCGGTGTCCCG
>DATLPH010000016.1:0-3202 GCA_035535855.1 Gaiellaceae bacterium | reverse complement strand
GCGAGCACGCCGACGATCACGAGCCAGGTCCAACCGTGCTCGTAGGCGGCGGCGAAGGCGTAGAACTTGCCGACGAAGCCGCCGGTCAGCGGGAATCCGGCGAAGCCGAGCATGAACGCCCACATCGAGACTCCGAGCAGCGGCCGCTCCCAGCCGAACCCGGCCATGTTCTCGAAGGTCACCGGGACGCCGAGCTCACGCTCGCGCGCAGCGACGACGGCAAACGAGCCAAGAGACATCGCCGCGTACGGAACGAGGTAGAAGAGGAGCGCCCGAGCGCCGAGGTTCGAATTCGCCGAGACCGCGATGAGCATGAAGCCCGCCTGGGAGATCGACGAGTAGGCCAGCATCCGCTTCACGCCTTTCTGTACCAGTGCGGCGAGGTTGCCGATCACGAGTGAGCAGACGGCAATCGCCGCGAGTGCGACCGTCCAGAGATGTGCCTCGCCCGGGAACGCCGTGACGAGCAGGCGCAGCGTGACGACGAGCGCCGCCGCCTTCGTCGCAGCAGCCATGAACGCGGTCACCGGGGTCGGCGCGCCTTCGTAGACGTCGGGCGTCCACATGTGGAACGGTGCGGCGGACGCCTTGAAGGCGAGCCCGGCGATGATCATCGCGAGACCGAAGACGAGCAACGAGTCGTGTGCGTGTCCCGCTGCCGAGATCGCGCCGAAGCCCAGCTGCCCGGTGGCGCCGTAGACGAGCGCCGAGCCGAACAGCAGGACCGCAGAGCCGAAGCCGCCGATGACGAGATACTTGAGTGCCGCCTCCAGGCCGCCGAGCCGGTCGCGATCGATCGCGCACAGGATGTAGAGGCAGATCGAGAACCACTCGAGCCCGAGGAAGAGCGTCATCAGGTTGTTGGTGCCGACAAAGAACAGCATCCCGCCGCCGGCTGCGGCAAGGAGTGCGTAGTACTCGCCGTGGTGCTCGCGCATGCGCTCTCGGTAGGAGATCGCGGTGGCGAGCAGGCCCGAGCCCGCGAGGATGATGCCCGCCAGCTCGGCGAGACGATCGCGGCGGAACGCATCCACGACGACGCCGTGCCCGTGCGGCGACCTGACGTAGAGCGCGATCGCGAAGCCGGTTGCGGCCGCATAGCCGAGCGCGCAGAGCGAGGCTGCGACGGGCCTGCGCAACGGGCCCGGGACGAGCACCGCCGAGAGGAGCGCCAGCGCAGCGGCGGCGAGCAGGCTGTTGACCGCGGCGAGCGCGAACCAGTCGATGTGCGGCCCGTGAATCACTTGAAGCCCTGGGACACGTCGGTCTGACCGCGGTCGTTTCGGAAGGAGTGCTCCGTGATCGCCGCGGGCCACGCCGAGAGGGCGAGCAGGCAGGCGACGAGCGGGACGACGACGCCGAGCTCCGCCGGCCGAAGGTCGAGCGCGGAGTCGGAGACGGCGGGCCCGACGTCGCGGTGAAGAACAGCCGAGATCAGCCGCAGGACGTAGGCGGCAGCGAGGACGATCGCAACGGCGCCGACGACCGACCACCCCCAGCCCTGACGGAACACGCCGGCGAGGATCAGGAACTCACCGGCGAACGCCGACGACAGCGGCACCGCAAGGGCGATCACTCCGGTGGTGATCAGCACTGTCGCGAGCGCCGGCCGACCGCGCGCCATGCCGCCGAGCCGCGTGAGCTCACCCGTGAGCGTTCGCCGTTCCACCATGCCGGCGAGCAGGAAGAGCGCGGCCGACACGAGGCCGTGGTTCACCATCTGCAGCACAGCGCCGTCGAAGCCGAGGTCGTTGACCGCGAAGAGGCCCATCGTGATCAGCCCCATCTGTGCGAGCGACGAGTACGCGATCACGCCGCGGATGTCGGGCGCGCGAAATGCGAGCAGCGAGCCGTAGATCAACCCGATCGCTGCGAGGGCGAGGATCGGGGCGCGGTAGTGCTGCACAGGTTCGGGGAACTTCGCGATCGCAATCCGCAGGAAGCCGTAGGCGGCCGCTTTCGAGACGACGCCGGAGAGAATCGCGGCGACCTCGGGAGACGACTCGCGGTACGCGTCGGGCAGCCAGCCATGGAGCGGAAAGAGTGGCGCCTTGATCGCGAACGCCGCCACGAATCCCAGGAAGACCCAGTCGCTCGAGCTCTGGCCGATCTGGGTCAGGTCGAAGGTGTTCTGCGAGAGCCCGTAGACGATGATCGAGGCCAGCATCAGCAGCGAGCCCGCCATCGTGTAGAGCACGAACTTGAGCGTGGCCCCCAGCCGGCCCGGCCCGCCCCAGACGCCCACGAGGATGTACAGGGGGATCATCATCGCCTCGAAGAAGGCGTAGAAGAGCAGCAGATCCTGCGCGGTGAAGACTCCGACGATCGCGCCGGTCAGGAACAGCATGAGTCCCATGTAGGCGCGTACGCGGTCGCGGCCGACCCAGAACCCGTAGGCGATCGCTGCCGCCATCGCGACGACCGTGAGTCCGACGAGCCAGACCGAGAACCCGTAGACCCCCACGTGGTACGAGACGTGCAGGTCGCTGAACCAGGCCCGCTCCTGCGCGAACTGAAGGCCGCCCTGTGCAAAGTCGTAGCGGACGAGCAGCTGAATCCAGAGGCCGACCTCTACGAGAGCGGCGAGCAGGGCAAGGGCGCCCGCAGAGATGTCGTTCAGCGGCAGCACCCAGATGACGAGTGCCGCAGCGAGGGGCAGGAGGATCAGCAGCGTCGTCATTTGACCGCGATGAAGACGATGGCGAGGACGGCCGCACTCGAGGCGATGGCGAGCACGTAGGTGCGCACCAGCCCCGTCTGGAGGCGAGCGACGACTCGGCCGAGGTTACGCGTGTCCTGTCCGAGAGACGTCGACGACTCCGCGATCAGCGGGTCCTCGACACCTCGGTAGAGCGCTTTGGCCAGCCAGACGGTGGGACGGTAGAACAGCGCGTCGTACAGCTCGTCGAAATAGAACCTGTGCTCGAGCACACGCTGCGCAAAGGCGAACCGCGGCACGGTGAACGTCTTGACTGCGTAGAGGGCCCAGGCGACGTAGATCCCGAGGAGCCCGAGCAGCACGGCGAGCGCGCTCGAGATGGCCTCCTGCCAGTCCGTCGGCGTGACCACCGGCTCCGCGACGCTCTGCAGCCACGTCTCCACCGGATGCCAGAGCGGCGCGAACTGGATCCACCCGCCGATGACCGAGAGGACGGCGAGCACTGCGACGGGCACTCCCATCGTCCAACCGGTCAAGTCGCGC
>DATLPH010000015.1:0-38032 GCA_035535855.1 Gaiellaceae bacterium | reverse complement strand
TCGGGCCGAACTGGCTCGAGCCCTGCTCGAAGGTCTCGAGGCGATACGCGTCCGGCGAGACGTCGACCACGGCGCTGAAGCCGGGGTGCGCGACCGCGCAGTGGTAGCACTCGAGGTAGTTCTCGATCGCGACCTTCCAGTTGCAGGCGAGCTCGGACTCGCTCCGCCTGCGGAAGCGAAGGCGCTCGGGCTCGATCCCTGCGTCGGTGACCAGCCCAGGCACGGGGCCGAGCGTCTCCGCGAGCGGAGCCGCGTCCGCCTCGGGATGGACGAAGACCAGCGGCCCCCAGGTCTCGACCGCGAGCTCGCGCAACGCGATCCCTTCCATGTCGAACCCCGGCTCGCGCTGGGCGCGCGGCGCGGCTCGGAGTCGCCCGTCGAGACCATAGGTCCACGCGTGGTAGCGGCACTGCAGCGTCTCGCGGTTGCCGCGCCCGACGGCGACGATCGAGCCCCGGTGGCGGCAGACGTTGAGGAAGGCGTGAAGCTCTCCGGCCCGGTCGCGGACGACGACGACCGGCACGTCGCCGACCTGGCACGTGAAGTAGTCGCCGGCGTCGGCTGCGTGCTCCGCGGGCCCTGCGTACTGCCAGGAGCGGCGAAAGATCCGCTCCTGCTCTCGCCGCAGCAGCTCGGAATCGGAGTACCAGCTCCACGGCAGCGTGCCCTGCGCAGTCCCGGAAGCCAAACCGGGCACGACTATACTCGCGGCCCGATGGATTTCGGCCTGACGGCGGACCAGAGGGAGATCCAGTCGCTGGCGCGCGAGTTCGCGCAAGCCGAGATCGAGCCCAACGCCTCGACCTGGGACCGCGAGCACGGCTTCCCGCGCGAGCTGTTCGGCAAGCTTGCCGAGCCGGGTCTCCTCGGTGTCTGCATCCCCGAGGAATACGGCGGCGCGGGCGCGGACTTCCTCTCCTACATCCTCGTGCTCGAGGAGCTCTCGCGCGCCGACGCGGGCGTGGGTGTCACCGTCGCGGTGCACACGAGCGCCGTGACCCTGCCGATCCTCACATTCGGCACCGACGAGCAGCGGAGCCGCTTCGTCCCCCCGCTCGCTCGCGGCGAGGCAATCGGCGCCTTTGCGCTGACCGAGCCCGAGGCGGGCTCCGACGCCGGCTCGCTGCGGACCGCCGCGACTCCGAACGGCGACGGCTGGTCGATCTCAGGCTCGAAGCAGTGGATCACGAACGGCGGCTTCGGCGGGACCGTGCTCCTCTTCGCGCGCACCGACCAGGACACCCCCGGGGCTAAGGGCGTCTCCGCGTTCATCCTCGACGGCGACCAGGTGCGTGCGACGCGAGAGGAGGAGAAGCTCGGCCTGAACTCGTCCTCGACGGTCGACCTAGCGATCGAGGGCGCGGAGGTGGGGAGGGACCGGCTGCTGCACGAGGAGGGCAAGGGCTTCAACGTGGCAATGGCGACGCTCGACGGGGGCCGGATCGGGATCGCTGCGCAGGCGCTTGGGATCGCGCAGGCGGCGTACGACGCGGCCCGGGCTTACGCGGTCGAGCGGCGGCAGTTCGGCAAGGCGATCGCCGAGTTTCAGGCGATCCAGTGGAAGCTCGCCGACATGGCCACCGAGATCGACGCGGCGCGACTGCTGGTCTACCGCGCGGCCTGGCTGAAGCAGGAGGGGCGGCCGCACACCGAGGAGGGCGCCAAGGCGAAGCTGTTCGCGTCGGAGATGGCGAGACGGCAGACCGCCGAGGCGATCCAGGTGCTCGGCGGCTACGGGTACACGAAGGAGTTCCCGGTCGAGCGCTACTACCGCGACGCGAAGATCACCGAGATCTACGAGGGAACGAGCGAGATCCAGCGGCTGGTGATCGCGCGCTCGATCCTCGGCCTTCGCGAGCGCGAGCTGGCCCAGGGATGAGCTTGATGTTCACGCCCGTGACGCGGGTTCCCACCACCCCCGCCCACCAACAGCCTATGAGCCGAACTGTCACGTGTCTGTCACGAGACCGTGTCGAAAGCGTGACGCCCGCGCGGCCACGGCGAAGCCGGTGAGCCCGCGCGAGCGCGACGAGCCGGTCCGGCTCACGAAGATCTACACGCGGGGCGGAGATCGCGGCGAGACGAGCCTCGGCGACGGCTCCCGCGTGACGAAGCTCGATCCCCGCGTGGTCGCGTACGGCGTGGTCGACGAGCTCAACTCACAGCTCGGGCTTGTGCTCGCGCTCGCAGATCTCGACCCGGAGCTGCGCGAGCCGCTTGCCCGAATCCAGAACGAGCTCTTCGACCTCGGCGCCGATCTGTCGGTGCCCTACGCCGCCGGCGACGACCGGCTGCGCGTCACCCAGGCCCAGGTCGACGGGCTCGAAGCGCTCTGCGACCGTCACAACGAGGGCCTGCCGGAGCTGAAGAGCTTCGTCCTCCCGGGCGGCAGCGAGGCGGCGGCGCGGCTGCACGTCGCGCGCGCCGTCTGTCGGCGTGCCGAGCTGAGCGCCCTCGCCGGCGCGGAGCAGGTGGACATCAACCCGCTCGTCCCGGTCTACCTCAACCGGCTCTCCGATCTGCTGTTCATCCTCGCGCGCGCGTCGAACCCGGAAGGGGAAGAGCCCCTCTGGCGCCCGGGCGGCGCTAGCGAATCGGTCTGATCGCGCCGCTCGAGACGAGGCGACGCGCGGTGTCGCGCGACGGAGCGAAGACCTCGACCTGATAGTCGGCGTTGGGATAGGCGAAGTAGGCGCTCGTCGGGGCCTGCCGCGAGATGACCCCCAGCCCGCCACGGTCGAGGCGCATCGAAAACGTGTCCTTGCGCTTCGCGGCCCGCGCCAGGTCGGCGAACGAGCGGGCGCCTGGGTACGTGCCGATCGCGAGGAAGCTCGCTCGCGGATCCCCCGCGGCGACGCCGTCGGAGAGGTAGCGGATGAAGATCCTGCCCTCCGACGTGACGGTCAGCTCGTACGAGAAGCCGCTGCGTGGCCCGCCCCAGTACACGGGATGTCCGGTCGCGCGTGCAACTCGTTGCAGGTCGGCTTGCGAGACCACCACCGGGCCGGTCGGGGCTACGACCGGCTGGGCCTCGTCCCTTCGAGTCAGGAGCAGCGCGACGACGGCCGCTGCGACCGCCACGGCAATTGTGAGGACGACGATCTGGACGCGGCTCTCGGGTGTGCTCTGGACGAGCGTTCCAGGCACCGCAGTCACGGTTCCGGCTCCGTGCCGGCGTTCCTCCCGGACTCGGGATCTAGCCTGCCCGAGCTCGCCGTCCATCTAGGGCAGCGGGATGACGACGATCGTTCGCTCGGCGAACGTGCCGGTTCCTGCGCTCACCCGGTACTTCGCTGTGAAGGTCGTGCTGCCCGCCGTCAGCCCGGTCACGAAATAGGTGGCGCTGCCCTGCATCAGGATCGACTGGTTGCCGCCGCTCTTGACGACCAGCGACCGCGCGTCGGAGGCTGCCTGCGTCGTCGCGCCGGAGATCGCGAACGCCATCGCGGCCAGACCCGAGCTGGCGCTGTCCGTCTCCGACGCCGTCAGGATCACCATTGCCTTCCCGGAAGCCGGAATCGTGACCGTGACAGCCGGGCCAACGGTGGCCAGGTCGGCGAAGGTGGTGCTCGCCGTTGTCTGCGAGGTCGCGACGGTCGCACCGTCGGTCCCGGAGGTGCCGGTCGAGCCGGTAGCGCCCTTCGAGCCGGTCACGCCCTTGGCCCCGGTCACGCCCTTCGCGCCGGTGGTTCCCTTCGCGCCCGTGACGCCCTTGGAGCCGGTCACGCCCTTCGAGCCGGTGACGCCCTTGGAGCCGGTGACACCCTTGGAGCCCGTCACGCCCTTGTTGCCCGTGACGCCCTTCGCTCCGGTTGCGCCCTTCGAGCCGGTCGGCCCTTTGGCGCCGGCGGGCCCCTGGATGCCCTGCACGCCGGTCGCGCCCTTGGCTCCGGTTGCACCTTTCGCTCCGGTTGGTCCCTGCACTCCTGCGGGGCCCTGGATCCCCTGTGTGCCCGTGGTGCCCTTGGCGCCGGTGACGCCCTTCGAGCCCGTGGCGCCCTTGGAGCCGGTGACGCCCTTCGCGCCGGTCGAGCCCTTCGATCCCGTCGCGCCCTTCGCGCCTGTCGCGCCCTTGGAGCCGGTGACACCCTTCGCGCCGGTGGCGCCCTTGGCACC
Source organism: Gaiellaceae bacterium (assembly GCA_035535855.1). Classification (GTDB taxonomy): domain Bacteria; phylum Actinomycetota; class Thermoleophilia; order Gaiellales; family Gaiellaceae; genus AC-32. The sequence goes on along the minus strand of DATLPH010000015.1, from coordinate 33,916 downwards.
CGTCACGCCCTTCGCACCGGTCGGGCCCTTTGCGCCGGTCGGTCCCTGAAGGCCGGTCGAGCCCCTGGCCCCAGTGGCGCCCTTCGCGCCTGTCGCGCCCTTGGAGCCGGTGACACCCTTCGCGCCGGTTGCGCCCTTCGAGCCGGTCGACCCCTTGGATCCGGTCGCGCCCTTCGGGCCGGTAACGCCCTTCGGGCCGGTAACGCCCTTCGATCCGGTGACACCCTGGACGCCGGTCGCGCCCTTGGCCCCGGTCGCACCCTTCGCGCCGGTCGGCCCCTGTGCGCCCGCGGGACCCTGGATACCCTGGACGCCGGTCGCACCCTTCGCGCCGGTCGAGCCCTTCGATCCCGTCGTGCCCTTCGAGCCCGTGGCGCCCTTCGCGCCCGTCGAGCCGCGGTCTCCCGTCGCGCCCTTGCCTCCGGTCGCGCCCTTGGAGCCGGTGGTTCCCTTCGATCCCGTGACGCCCTTCGCGCCGGTTGCACCCTTCGCGCCGGTCGAGCCCTTCGATCCCGTCGTGCCCTTCGAGCCCGTGGCGCCCTTCGCGCCCGTCGAGCCGCGGTCTCCCGTCGCGCCCTTGCCTCCGGTCGCGCCATTCGAGCCGGTCGAGCCCTTGGCCCCGGTGGCTCCCTTCGACCCGGTCGATCCCTTGGAGCCGGTCACGCCCTTCGCACCGGTGACGCCGCGTGCGCCGGTCGGCCCCTGCGATCCCGCAGGTCCCTGAATGCCCTGAACGCCGGTCGCGCCCTTCGCGCCCGTTGCGCCCTTGGAGCCGGTAGCGCCGCGTGCACCCGTCGAGCCGGTGTTGCCGGTGGCGCCCTTCGCGCCGGTCGTGCCCTTGGCTCCGGTCGTGCCCTTGGCCCCGGTCGAGCCCTTGGCCCCGGTCGAGCCCTTGGCCCCGGTGGCTCCCTTCGACCCGGTCGATCCCTTGGAGCCGGTCACGCCCTTCGCACCGGTGACGCCGCGTGCGCCGGTCGGCCCCTGCGATCCCGCAGGTCCCTGAATGCCCTGAACGCCCGTCGCGCCCTTCGCGCCGGTGGAACCCTTCGCTCCGGTTGCACCCTTCGTGCCGGTGGCACCCTTGGCGCCCGTCGTGCCCTTGGCGCCGGTCGAGCCCTTGCCTCCGGTTGCGCCCTTCGCGCCCGTCGCGCCCTTCGATCCTGTTGCTCCCTTGGCGCCCGTGGTGCCCTTCGAGCCGGTCGAGCCCTTGGCCCCGGTGACACCCTTCGCGCCCGTTGCACCCTTGGCACCGGTCGGGCCCTTGGCGCCCGCCGGCCCCTGAGCGCCCGTTGCGCCCTTGGATCCGGTTGCGCCCTTCGAGCCGGTGGTGCCCTTCGCGCCCTGGACGCCGGTGGTTCCCTTGGAGCCCTTCGCGCCGGTAGCGCCCTTCCAGCCGGTCGCGCCCTTGGAGCCGGTCGCGCCCTTGTTGCCCTTTGCGCCCTGAAGACCGACCGGGCCGATCAGGCCCTGTAGTCCCTGGGGACCGGTCGCGCCGCGATCGCCCTTCGCCACGGCTGTGCCCGGGATCCCCTGGGGCCCGGTGGGCCCGGCAGGCCCGGTCGCGCCCGCGCGGCCGGGCAGGCCAGCGGGACCGACAGGCCCGCGCGGGCCGGCCGGTCCCCGCCGAAGCCTGGGGCGGCGCTTTCGAAGCGTGGAGTAGTCGTTGAGCGTCGACGACCCGCCCGAGGTCGGGGTCACCGGCGTGCGAGGAGGCCCCGACACGGTAGGCGCCTGGACGATCCGGGCAAGCCGGCTCGAGCTCGACCCGGTCGCTGCGGCACTGGCACCGTTCACGGTTGCCCGGGTGCCGCCCGTGCCGGGCTGGTTGCCGCGGCTCCGGCTCGAACCCTCCGTGGTGCTCCCGCTCCCGGCCTGCTCGTGCAGCACGACGGCCGAGAACGGCGCCTGACTGTGTGAGTGAAGGCTGGTGGGCGCGGCAGCGTCGCGCACCAGCACCACGCCGAGCAAGAGGCTCAGCGCAAGCGGCAGCAACGCCACCGAGGAGGCCCCGAGGAGCCTCCTCGTGAAACCGGGTGCGCCGGATCGACGCAAGGGATTGCGCACGCTCGCCACGGCTCCTACATCGGCCGCCGAAGACGGGAGACGGACGGAGTCCGGTGTGAAAACGGTATGACCGCCCTCCAGATCCCTGCAACGAGGGAGAGGCGGCTGCTCACGCGGCCAGTTCGTGCGCCGGAGCGCCAAGCTCGCGCTTCGACAGCGGCAGCTGCACGCGTACCGTCGTGCCGACGTCCTCGGCGCTTTCGAGCTCGATCCGGCCGCCGTGGTGCTCGACGATCGCCTTCGCGATCGCCAGGCCGAGGCCGGTCCCGGGCACTGCGTTCTCGGTCGCCCGCGAGCTGCGGAAGAAGCGCTCGAAGAGCTGCTCCTGCTCGTCCTCGGCCAGGCCGAGGCCCGTGTCCTCGACCTCGATCACGGCGGCGCCTTCGACAGCGCTCAGGCGCACCTCGACGCGCCCTCCGGCAGGAGTGAACTTCACCGCGTTGGAGACCAGGTTGTCGAGCACCTGCGCCAGCCGGGCGCGGTCGCCGCGCAGCTTCGGCAGTCGCGTCGTCTGCGAGGTGAGCTCGATTCCCTTCGCGGCCGCGATCGGGGAAGAGCTCTCCATGCACTCCATCACGACCTGCTCGAGGTCCACGGGATGGGCCTCGAACGCGAGCTTGCCGGCGTCGACCTGGGCGAGGAAGAGCAGATCGCTGACGAGATCGAGCAGGCGGGCCGAGTTGCGGTCGACGATCGAGAGGAACCGGCGCTGGTCGACGCTGAGGCTGCGGTCTTCGAGCAAGAGATCGAGGTATCCGCGAATCGAGGTCAGCGGAGTCCGGAGCTCGTGCGAGACCAGTGAGATGAACTCGTCCTTCAGCGCGTCGAGCTCGCGCAGCCGCTCGTTCTGCTCGGTCAGCAGCCGCTGCACCGACTCGGCCTCGGCGCGGGCGCCGCGCTCGGCTTCGAGCAGCAGCCCGCGCTGGCGGTTCCGTTGCTCGAGCTCGCGCGTGACGCGGCGGAGAATCGGAAAGAGCGACGCGTAAAGAGCCAGCAGGGCGAGCGCGAGGATCAGCGCGAGCCGCCCGTGCGCGTCGCCGATGCTGACGGAGACCGCGCGGTAGTCCTGGTCGAGCTCGAGCGCCCCGATCGCCGACGGCGAGCGGTTGAGCCGGACCGGCACGCGCACGCGCAGGACCTTCAGGTTCTTTTGGCCGCGCCAGGTCGTCGTGCGGGTGACGTCGCGGTTGACCGAGCCGCCCAGCACGCGGCGCAGGTCGGTCATCCCCTTGACGCGCGTCCCGATCAGCTCATGGCGGGCCGAGTAGGTGACCGTTCCGTTCGGGCTGACGAGCCGTCCCCCGACGACGCCCGGGATCAGGATGCTCTTGCGAAAGAGCTCGTCCAGCGTCGCGCGCCTGGTGCCCGAGACCGGGGCCCTGAAGTCGGCGGCGCGGATGTGGCTGCTGAGGCTGTCCTCGGCCAGCGCTCGGGCCTGGCTCTCGACCGTGCGCTCGGCCCGGTCGGCCACCTCGCGGTTGACGAGCCAGGCGATCGCCAGACCTGCAGCCAGCAGGACGACTCCGGTGTAGAGAGCGAACCGCAGCACCAGTCGGTGCTGAGGCTCGATCGCTTCTGCCGGTGCCGAAACCTGCGCGGGATTTGGGAAACGCACCATCGTGCTCGCCGCGGTTCGAATCGGCAGCGGGCGGTGCGCGGGCTACGCCTTTATGACTTTCAAGCCACTATCACGACGCGCAAATCCCCCTGATGGGGGAGGGACTTCGAGGAAAACGGCCGCCTTGAGCGCCTCCGCAGGCGACGGGAAACCGGCACAATCAGCTGATGGCGACGACGGAGGACACGCGCGAGCTCGACGACAGCGGCCGCTGGCGGCGCGAACTCTACGACGCCGCGCCCGAGCGCCAGGGCGAGCTCTTCAGCACGATCTCCGGGCTCGAGAACGACCCGCTCTACACCCCCGAGGGAAGCCCGGTCGATTACGACCGCGACCTCGGCTACCCCGGCGCCTATCCCTTCACGCGCGGGGTCTACCCGTCCATGTATCGGGGTCGGCTCTGGACGATGCGGCAATTCGCGGGCTTCGGCACCGCCGAGGAGACGAACGAGCGCTTCCGCTACCTGCTCGAGCACGGACAGACGGGGCTCTCGACCGCCTTCGACATGCCGACCCTGATGGGCTACGACTCCGACCACGAGCGCTCGCTCGGCGAAGTTGGCCGGGAGGGCGTGGCGATCGACTCGCTGGCCGACGCCGAGACGCTCTTCGCCGGGATCCCGCTCGGCGACGTCTCGACCTCGATGACGATCAACGGGCCGGCAGCGATGCTACTCGCGTTCTACATCTGCGTCGCCGAGCAGCAGGGCGTCGCGCGCGGCGGGCTCCGGGGGACGATCCAGACGGACATCCTCAAGGAGTACATCGCCCAGAAGGAATGGATCTTCCCGCCCGAGCCGTCGATGCGGCTGGTAACGGACATGGTCGAGTTCTGCTCGAGCGAGCTCCCGCTCTGGCATCCGATCTCGATCTCCGGCTACCACATCCGCGAGGCCGGCTCGAACGCGAGCCAGGAGCTCGCCTTCACGCTTGCGAACGGCTTCGCCTACGTCGACGCGGCGATCGAGCGGGGGCTGGACGTCGACGAGTTCGCCCCGCGCCTCTCGTTCTTCTTCAACGCGCACCTCGACTTCTTCGAGGAGATCGCCAAGTACCGCGCCGCCCGGCGCATCTGGGCGCGCGAGCTGCGCGAGCGCTACGGCGCCAAGAACCCCCGCTCGTGGCTGATGCGCTTCCACACCCAGACCGCCGGTGTCTCGCTGACCGCGCAGCAGCCCGAGGTGAACATCGTGCGAACGGCGATCGAGGCTCTCTCGGCGGTGCTCGGCGGGACCCAGTCCCTGCATACGAACTCCTACGACGAGGCGCTCGCGCTGCCGACCGAGAACGCGGTCCGGCTCGCGCTCCGCACACAGCAGGTGATCGCCCACGAGACAGGAGTCGTGAACACGATCGACCCGCTCGGCGGGTCTTACTACCTCGAGGACCTGACCAACCGCCTCGAGGCCGAGGCGTACGACTACTTCGCGCGGATCGAACAGCTCGGGGGGGTGATCCCCGCGATCAAGGAGAACTTCTTCCAGCGCGAGATCGCCGAGGCGTCGTTCCGCTACCAGGCGGAGGTCGAGTCGAAGCAGCGGATCGTGGTCGGCGTCAACCGTTACGAGCTCGAGGACGAGGCGGAGATCGAGCTGCTACGCGTCGACCCGGCGCTCGAGCAGAAGCAGATCGACCGCGTGCAGGCCGTCCGCGCCGGCCGCGACTCGGCCGCCGTCGAGGCCTCCCTCGCGCGCCTGAAAGAGGCAGCTGGGCGCGAGGACGAGAACCTGATGCCGCTGCTGATCGAGGCCTCGCGCGCGTACGTCACGATGGGTGAGATGTGCGACGCCCTGCGCGAGGCGTGGGGCACCTGGCGCGAGACTCCCGTCTTCTAACATCCGGCTACGTTGAGCGTCTACACCTCTTGACCCCGATGAGCTCAGTTCAGACTGCGATCAATTCACCTCGTTTTCACCGCTACCTCTTGTGGGCGGGCGTCGTCGTGCTGGCGGCCGGCGCGCTGGCGCTCACGGTCAAGCTGGTGGGCGGCAGCGACAAGACGAGCGCAAAGCCGGACAAGGGCTTCCACCCGACGCTGCCGGCGAAGAGCACCCCGCTGAAGAACTCGGAGGGGATCACGATCAAGACGTACTCGCAGCTCGATCCCGAGACGCGCAAGGCGGTTTCGACGTTCATCGGCACCGCAGTCGCGCGCAAGCACGTCGAGGCTTCCTGGCCGGTCGTGGCTCCGGAGCTGCGTGCGGGCTACTCGCTGGCCCGCTGGAAGGCTGCGAAGGACCTCCCGGTCATCCCGTACCCGGGCGTGGACACCAAGCACGTCCAGTACTACCTCGATTACGCCACGACGAAGGAGATCCTCGTCGAGGTCGGCCTCGCCGGAAAGCCGGGCATCAGCACCAGGCCGGTCACCTTCCAGCTCGGCCTCATCCCGGTCGGCTCGCGCACCAACTATCACTGGCGCGTGAACTACTGGATGCCGCGCTGGACGCCGCCGGTCCCGACCGGCCAATAGCGCCGGCGACCACCCTCTTCTAGATCTCGATCTCCAGCCCGTCGTGGGCGAGCTCGAGCGAGTCCTCGAGCGGGCGCTCGAAGGGCCGGTGCGTGAGCAGCAGGCGCTTCGCGTTGGCGGCCTCGTAGGCCTCGACCGCCTCCTGGGCGCTGAGGTGGCCGCGCGTGCCACCCTCCGGGTTCGTCTTCAGCAGCGTCGCCTCGCAGACGAACAGGTCGGCGTCGCGGGCGATGTCGGTGAGGCTGTCGCTCGGCCCGGAGTCGCCCGAGTAGCCGACCACCGCCCCGTTCGCGCAGGCGCGGAAGCCGAAGGCGAGCAGCTGGTAGTGGAGGACGCGGTGGGGAGTGACCTCGAACCCGGACGCGGTCTGGAAGGTCTCGCCCTCGGCGTACTCCTTCAGCCGGAAGGCCTGCTCGAACATCTCGGGCTGGCCGAGCCTGCCGCCGATCGTGCAGAGCATCTCGCGGCCCTCCGGCGGCACCCAGAGCTCGGGCTGCTCGACGCCTTCACCGGGCCCGAGCGTCGATCCCCAGACCCAGGGCACGAGATCGCCCCAATGGTCGAGGTGCCAGTGCGTGATCGCGATCGTGTCCACCCGCGGCCACGCCTCGCGCTCGCGCAGCTTGGCAAGCACGCCCGGGCCGCAGTCGAGCAGCAGCCGTCCCGGGCCCTCCAGCAGGTAGCCGGACTGTGCGCCGCCGGGGTTCGGCCAGGCCGGAGAGCAGCCGACGACCGTCAGTTTCACGCTCATATACTCATTGTGGTGGCCAACAAGATCCGTGTCGTCATAGCGAAACCCGGCCTTGACGGGCACGACCGGGGGGCGAAGATCATCGCACGCGCACTCCGCGATGCAGGCATGGAGGTCATCTACACCGGATTGCACCAGACGCCGGAGCAGATCGTCGAGACCGCGATCCAGGAGGACGCCGACGCGGTCGGCATCTCGATCCTCTCCGGCGCGCACATGACGCTCGTGCCGCGCATCCTCGACGGGCTCCGCGACAACGGCGCCGAGGACGTGCTCGTCGTGCTCGGCGGGACGATCCCGAACGAGGACGCCGAGGAGCTGCAGCGCCAGGGCGTGGCGGCGGTGTTCACCCCGGGGGCGCCGACGAGCGAGATCGTCGAGTTCCTGCGCGGGAAGGTTCCGGCATAGCCGTTCGCGTCGACCGCGAAGGCGCGGTCGCGACCGTCATCGTCGACCGGCCCGAGGCGATGAACGCGCTCGACCGGCCGACGCTCGAGGAGCTGCGCGACCGCCTCGGCGAGCTTGCCGCGGACCCCGGGGTGGGCGTCGTATTGGTCACGGGCTCGGGCGACAAGGCCTTCGTCGCGGGCGCCGACATCAAGTACATGAGCGGTCTCGAGGTCGAGGAGGCCATGGCCTGGGGCGAGCTCGGGCACAACTGCGCAGAGCTGCTCGAGACGATGCCGAAGCCGACGATCGCGGCGATCAACGGCTTCGCCCTCGGCGGCGGCTGCGAGCTGGCGCTCGCCTGCGACCTGCGCTACGCGGCCTCGGCCGCGCGCCTTGGCCAGCCCGAGATCAACCTCGGGATCATTCCGGGCTGGGGCGGCACCCAGCGTCTCGCGCGCGCGACCACGCTCGGGGTTGCGAAGGAGCTCGTGCTCACCGGCCGGCTCGTGGGAGCGGAGGAGGCGCTGAGGCTCGGGCTGGTCAACGGCGTGCACGACCCGGTGCTCGAGAAGGCGCGCGAGGTGGCGGAGCTGCTCGCCTCGAAGAGCCCGGTCGCCCTAGCGGCGGCCAAGCGCGCGCTGAACCACGCGCTGCAGGGCGACCACGTCGACAACCTGCAGCGGGAAGCGGACGAGTTCGGTGGCCTGTTCGCCACCGAGGACGCGAAGGAAGGCCTCACCGCCTTCGCGGAAAAGCGCGAGCCGAAGTTCGTCGGCCGCTAACGCGTCGGCGCGAGGACCGAGACGAGCGAGGCGCTCAGCGCAAGGTCGTCGCCGCGCTGGGCCCGGAGCGTCGTCGGGGCCGCAGCCGTCCAGACGTCGAGCTGCTGCCCGACCTTCGCGTCGGTCAGGATCATTGCCGTGCCGTACGCGCCCAGCTTCGGAACGCGCTGCACCGTCGCATCCGCGGGCACGTTCACGAGCACCCGCCGCTTCAGCTTCGACTGGCGCTGCCGCATCGGCCACGCGCTCACCGCGGCGAGCCGGATCTGCACCGCTTCCTCGGTCACGGCGGCCACGGTCCCGCGGAGCTCGAGCGTGAAGGGCGCGCCCCTCGGCGCGGAGAACAGCAGCCGCGACGCGCGCTGGAGCCACGGGTACGGGTCGACCGCGCCCTTGCGGCCCGGGTGGAGCTCGAAATGCAGGTGCGGGTGGATCCCGTTCGCGTCGCCCGAGTCGCCGACGTACCCGACCGGCTGGCCGGCCACGACCTTCGCGCCGTCCTTGAGGCCCTTCGCGTATGCCGTCCCCGCGACGCACTTGCCGCGGTTGTCGTTCTTGAGTGTGCGGTCGTTGTTGAGGTGGATGTAGTAGTAGTCCGTGCCGCTCTGGCCGTGCAGGTAGAGCATGCAGCCGGCGTTCGCGGAGTGCGCCCAGAACTCGACCTTGCCCGCCTCGGCCGCGAGCGCGAGGCTGCGCTTCGGCGCCATCATGTCGATCCCCTGGTGCACTCCTCCGGCGCGAGCATCGCCGAAGTCGTCCACGTAGGTGACCGTCCCGAGCACCGGGAAGACGATCTTCTTCGGCGTGGCGGCGCCCGCTCCGGCCGCAAGGGTGAGGAGAGCGAGGACGAGAAAGAGGGTTCCTCGGGCTGTCTTCCGGTGGCTGATCAGGTGGCTCCGGTCGGTCCGAAGGGCCGGACCCTAGCAGGGGCCCCCTCGGTAGAGTCCCGCGCGCATGAAGATCGCCGTTTGCGCCAAATACGTGCCCGAGGCCACCGCGGCCCGGCGGATCGACCCCGAGACGAAGCGGCTCGACCGCTCGGGGGAGGGCGCGCTGAACCAGTTCGACGTCAACGCGGTGGAAGAGGCACTGAAGGTCAAGGAAGCCGATTCCGGGGCGGATGCCAGCGAGGTCGTGATCGTGTCCGTCGGCCCGGAGCGTGCGCTGGAGGCGATGCGGCGGGCGCTTGCGATGGGCGCCGACCGGGTCGTATTGGTCTCGGACGAGGCCGCGGCGGGCTCCGACCTCGTCGCGACGAGCCGCGTGCTCGCGGCGGCGCTGGAGCGCGAAGGTGCTGACCTCGTCCTCTTCGGACAGCAGGCGAGTGACGGCGATGGCGCCGTCCTCTGGGCAGCCGTCGCCGACCGCCTGCAGCGGCCGCTGATCTCGCAGGTCGCGGAGCTGACACTCGCGGACGGCAAGGTGCGCGGCAAGCGCCAGACCGAGTACGGCTACGACGTGATCGAGGCGCCGCTGCCCGCGGTGATCGCGGTCTCGGATGCGATCAACGAGCCGCGCTACCCGTCGCTCAAGGGGATCATGGGCGCGAAGAAGAAGCCGCAGGAGACGGTCTCGCTCGCCGACCTGGGCGTGCCAGCCGAGGAGGCCGGCGAGCCGGGCTCCCGCACGACGGTGGAGGCGCTGGGCGACCCGCCCGCGCGCGGCGACACGGTCAAGATCGAGGACGACGGCTCGGCGGCGGAGAAGATCGTCGACTTCCTTCAGGAGCGCAAGGCTCTATGAAGCTCCTCGTCCTCCTCGAGGACCACGAGGGCCGGCTGCAGAAAGACTCGCTGGGCGTGCTCTCCAAGGCGGCCTCGCTCGGCGGCGAGGTCGAGGCGGTGCTGCTCGGCTCCGAGGTCGAGGGCCTCGCGGCCGACGCGGGCAAGTTCGGCGCACAGCGCGTGCACGTGCAGGACGACGTGCTGCTCGGCTCGCCGCTCCCGCAGCCGCGGGTGGACGCGCTCGAGACCCTGGTGCGCGACGGCGGCTTCGATGCCGTCCTGTTCGCGGCCAGCGTGCTCTCGGCCGACGTCGCGGCCGGCCTGGCCGCGCGGCTCGACGCCGGGCTCAACTACGACCTGACCGATCTCGCGGTCGAGGACGGCAAGCTCGTCGGCAAGCGGCCCGCGCTCGGCGACTCCGTCTACGTCGAGGTGGGGTGGAGCTCCGAGCCGCGGCTTGCGCTGGTCCGCTCCGGGACCTTTGAGCCGAAGGAGAGCGGCGGCTCCGCGGAGGTGGAGAAGTTCGAGGCGCGCTTCCAGGACTTCTCGCTGGCCGCGACGATGGTGGAGCAGGCGCACGAGGAGAGCGAGGGGCCGTCGATCGAGGACGCCGACGTGATCGTCGCCGGAGGCCGTGGCCTCGGCGCGCCGGAGGGGTTCGCGCAGGTGGAGGAGCTGGCCAAGGCGCTCGGTGGCGCGGTTGCCGCTACGCGCGCCGTCGTCGACGCGGGCTGGTACCCGTACGCGGCGCAGGTCGGGCAGACCGGCAAGACGGTCTCGCCGAAGCTCTACGTCGCGGTCGGGATCTCGGGCGCGATCCAGCACAAGGTCGGGATGCAGAGCTCCGGTCTGATCGTCGCCATCAACAAGGACCCGAACGCGCCGATCTTCGAGTACGCCGACCTCGGCGTCGTGGGCGACCTGAACGAGATCGTCCCGAAGCTGACCGAGCTCGTCCGAGCGCGCAAGGCCGCTTGAGGCCCTCGGACTACCCACCGTCGTTCTCGCCGGCCGAGTTCATCGCCGCTCCGGGCGAGGCCGAGATCGAGGTCGGCGTGCTGATCGTCGGCGCAGGGCCGGCGGGCCTCGCCTGCGCGATCAGGCTCGGGCAGCTGCTCGAGGGAGCGCCGGAGCTGGCCGAGCGCCTCGGCGACGTCCCTGTCGCGGTGCTGGAGAAGGGCAAGCAGCCCGGCTCGCACCTGCTCTCCGGCGCCGTCGTCAACCCGAGCTCGCTGCGCAAGCTGTTCGACGGCCGCGTCAAGACGAGCGACTTCCCGTTCTACGGGCGCGTCGAGCACGAGGCGGTCTACTTCCTCACCCCGAAGCGGGCGCTGCGGATCCCCAAGCCGCCGACGATGCGCAACCACGGGAACTTCGTGGCGTCACTCTCACAGCTCGGCCGCTGGCTCGCCGAGCAGGCCGAGGACGCCGGCGCGACGATTCTCCCCGAGACCACCGGCCACGCGCTGCTCGTCGGCGACGGGCGCGTCCGCGGCGTCCGCACGGGCGACCGCGGCCGCGGGAAAGGCGGGGAGGAGCTCGGCAACTTCGAGCCCGGCTCGGACGTGCACGCGCGGGTGACCGTGCTCGCCGAGGGGACGCAGGGGCACCTAACCGGGATCGCGCTCGACCGCTTCGGGCTCGAGGGCGAGAACCCGCAGGTCTGGGCGCTCGGCGTGAAGGAGGTCTGGAAGGTCGCGAAGCCGCTCGACCGCGTGATCCACACGCTGGGCTGGCCGCTGCGCGGCGGCGCGAAGCACCGCGAGTTCGGCGGCTCGTTCATCTACCCGATGGGCGAGGACCTGGTCACGGTCGGGATGGTGGTCGGCCTCGACTACCGCGACGTCGAGCTGTCCGTGCACGACGTGCTGCAGGAGTTGAAGACGCACAAGCTGGTGCGCAAGCTGCTCGAGGGCGGCGAGCGGGTCGCGTGGGGAGCCAAGACGATCCCGGAGGGCGGCTTCCTCTCGCTGCCGACGCGGCTGCACGCGCCGGGCCTGCTGATCGTCGGCGACGGGGCCGGCCTCGTGAACGTGCCGGCGCTGAAGGGCATCCACTACGCGGTCGAGTCGGGGCGGCTCGCGGCCGAAGCGGCCTTCGCTGCGCTCCAGCGAGGCGAGTCGCCGGGCCGGCGCGGTGCGCTCGCCGGCTACGACGCAGCGCTCGCGCAGAGCTTCGTCTGGCGCGACCTGAAGCAGGTGCGCAACATGCGGCCGGCTTTCGGGCGCGGGCTCTTGATCGGGGGTGCGATGGCCGGCGCGATGACGGTGACCCGCGGCGCCGTCCCCCCGGGGAACGCGCGCACCGAGCGCGACGCCGACCACGAGCTGATCCGAACCGACCGGGCGAAGCGCTACCCGGCGCCCGACGGGAAGCTCATTTTCGACAAGCTCTCTTCGGTCTTCCTCTCCGGGAACCAGACTCGGGACGACGCGCCCAATCACCTGCGCGTGCGGGACCGCGTTGCGCCGGAGGTGGCCGAGCTCTGGAAGCGCATGTGCCCCGCGGCCGTGTACGACGTCGGCGAAGAGGCAGGCGACGGCGACGTGCACGTCGCGGTGACGCCCTCCAACTGCGTGCAGTGCGGAGCGATCACGGCCAAGGGCGGCCGCCTGACCCCTCCAGAGGGCGGCGCAGGGCCCGAGTACAAGCTCACGTAGATGCTTGCGCCCGACCCCGTGCTGGAGCTCGCCGACGTCGAGGCCGCGCACGAGCGGATCGCGGGACGGCTGCACCGCACGCCCACCTTCGGCTCGGCGACGCTGAGCGAGCGGGCCGGGGCGGAGGTCCACCTCAAGGCCGAGCTCTTCCAGAAGACGGGCTCGTTCAAGCCGCGCGGCGTGCTGAACAAGCTCGCGCAGCTCTCCGACGAGGAGAAGCGCCGCGGCGTGATCTCGATCTCCGCCGGCAACCACGCGCAGGCGCTCGCGTATGCCTCCGCGCAGGAAGGGATCGACGCCCTGGTCGTGATGTGGGAGACCGCGAGCCCGCTCAAGGTCGAGGCCGCGCGCGGCTACGGCGCGACGATCGACACCGAGTCGCCCGACATCCCGGCCGCCTTCGAGCGCCTCGAGCAGCTGAGAGAGTCGACCGGCCGCACGCTCGTCCACCCGTACGACGACCCGGCCGTGATGGCGGGCCAGGGGACCGTCGGCCTCGAGCTGCTCGAGGACGTCCCGGATCCGGACGTCGTGCTCGTGCCCGTCGGCGGGGGCGGCCTGATCTCCGGGATCGCAACCGCGGTGAAGGGCCGCAACCCGGCCACCCGCATCGTTGCCGTCGAGCCGGAGCGTTCGCGCGCGTTGCACGAGAGCCTGAAGGCGCGGGAGCCGGTCACCGTCGAGGCCGGCTCGATCGCCGACGGCCTGAACGGCCCCTACGCAGGCGCGAACTGCGTGCGGCAGTGCCTCGCGCTCGGGATCGAGTCGGTGCTCGTCACCGAGGAGGAGCTCGAGGACGCCTTCCGTTTCTTGTACACGCGCGCGAAGCTCGCGCCCGAGGTCGCCGGCGCCGCCACGACGGCGGCGCTACTCGCCCACAAAGCGGGCGTAGAACCGGGCCAGAGGGTCGTCGCGGTGGTCTCGGGCGGCAACGTGGCCACCCAAACCGCCGCTGCTATCCTGGCCGGAGAATGAAGACCGAGATCCATCCCGAGTACGTCCTCGCACACGTTCACTGCGCCTGCGGGAACGAGTTCCAGACGCGCTCCACCAAACCGGAGCTGCACGTCGAGGTGTGCTCGAACTGCCACCCGTTCTACACGGGCAAGCAGAAGCTGATGGACAGCGGCGGCCGCGTGGAGCGGTTCCAGCGCCGCCTCGAGAAGGCCGGCCGCAAGGCCTAAACAGGTATGAGCGCCCCGATCGGCGGGCAAGCCGTCCTCGAGGGCGTGATGATGCGCGGCCCTTCGAACTGGGCCGTAGCCGTCCGCAAGCCGGACGGGCAGATCGCCGAGGTCTGCCGGCCGATCGAGTCGGTCATGAAGCGGCACTGGTTCTTCCGGCTGCCCGTCGTCCGCGGCATCGTCGCCCTCGGCGAGTCGCTCGCGATCGGCTTCCGCGCCCTCTCGATCTCGGCCCAGTACGCGGCGCAGGAGGAAGGCTCGGACGGCCAGGCCGAGGTCGACACGGAGCTCTCCCGCGGTGCGCTCGTCTTCGCCTTCGCCGTGGCGATCGCCTTCGCGGTGCTGCTCTTCAAGGTCACGCCGGCGCTGATCACGAACTGGCTGCCGATAGAGACCACGGGCTATTTCGTGATCGTCGAGGGCTTGATCCGCGTCACGCTGTTCATCCTCTATCTCTGCCTGATCTCGCTCCTGCCCGACCTGCGGCGCGTCTTCCAGTACCACGCCGCCGAGCACAAGGCGATCAACGCGTACGAGGCCGGAGAGGAGCTGAAGCCGGAGATCGTCCAGCGCTTTAGCCTCATCCACCCGCGTTGCGGGACGGCGTTTCTGCTCTGGGTGATGGTGATTGCGATCTTCGTGTTCGCCTTTTTCGGGCGGCCGGTTTGGTACTGGCTGATCGCCTCGAGGATCCTGCTCCTGCCGGTGATCGCCGGGATCGCCTACGAGCTGATCCGCTTCGCCGGGAAGCACACCGATAACCGTTTCCTGATGACGTTGCTCGCGCCCGGCCTCTGGCTCCAGCGGCTGACGACCCGCGAGCCCACGCTCGACCAGCTCGAAGTCTCGATCCGCGCCCTCCGTGAGGTGCTCGCGCTCGAGGGTCGCGAGGACCGGAAGGCCGCCGAGCGCGTCGAGATCATGGCCTAGCGCAGTCCCTCGCCCGGGTGTTGCGCAGACCCGGGTCCTTTCGTAACGTGATGTAAGTAGGGATCGCGACACAGGGGGCCGCCGATGCCCGCTCCGCGTCTGCGGCGATCACCAAACGGCTGCAGCCTCTCGCAGCCCTCCTCGGCGCATTAACGTCGGATTTCGCCTGCGGCGAATCTGGTCATCGCCGCCCGTCGCAATCGCAGCGGGCGAAACAAGGGAGAGAGATGAGACGCAAGACACGACCCGCCGCATCGCGCTCGGGATCCTGGCGGCGACAGCGCTCGCGCTGGCCGTCGGGCTGGGCGTAGCCGCGGCCGCACCGGGCGTCGTTCCGTCATCGGTGACGGCGACGCTCAACCCGGGCGACCACATCACCGTCGCAAAGGTGGTGCACACGCAAGCGATCCCGCCGAAGCCGGACATCTACGTGCTCTCGGACTCGACCGGGAGCATGGGCGACGCGATCGCCAACGTGCAGGCGAATGCGGGGGCGATCATGTCCACCGTGAACGGCAGCACGACCGGCGCGATGTTCGGAGCGGGCGACTACAAGGACTTCCAGAGGCCGCAGCTCGACCCGTACGTCTTCCAGAACGGCGCCTCGATCGGGACCGCCGCAGCCGCGACCGTTGCGATCAACGCCTGGACGGCACCGGCGGGCTCGGGGCACGACGGCCCGGAAGGGCAGCTCTTCGCCCTCCACAAGCTCGCCACGGACCCGACGATCGGGTTCCGCAGCGACTCGACCAGGGTCGTCGTCTGGTTCGGTGACGCGCCTGGTCACGATCCGGTCTGCACCGGTTTCACCGGGCTCGCCTCCAACCTGACCACGGCCTCGGTGGCCGCGGAGCTCGCGGCCGCGAACATCCGCGTGATCGCGGTCTCGCTCAACACCGGCGGCTACGCCAACGGGCTGAACGACAACCAGCTCTTCGGCGGCTTCGAGGCCGACTACGACGCGACCTGCGGGCCGCCGGGCTCGGTCTCCGGCGAGGCGACCACGATCATCAACGCGACCGGTGGCCAGCTCTTTACCGTCAACGACCCGAACCAGGTCTCCGACGCGATCCTCGCGGGCCTGCAGAACCTGCCGGTCACGGTGACACCGTCGCCGACGTGCGACGCGGGCCTGACGGCGACCTACAACGTGCCGAGCGTGACCGTCACGAGCGGCGACGACGCGAACTTCGTCGAGACGCTCACCGTCGATCGGTCCAACCCGGGCGGGACGACGCTCCACTGCACGGTCGCGTTCCTGCAGAACGGCCAGCTGTCGGGGCCGGAGTTCCAGCAGTCCGTCGCGATCACGGTCAACGGCGCTGACTGGCCGTCGTGAAGACGGCGCCCAGCCTCGTCACCGAGGGCGACACCTACACGTACCACCTGACCGCGACCAACAACGGTCCGGCGGCTGCAACGGGCGTGGTGGTGAAGGACACGCTGCCCTCGCGCACGACGTTCGTCTCCGCGAGCGCGGGCTGCACGCACGCCGCGGGGGTGGTCACCTGCACGGTCGGGAACCTCGCCCCCGGGGCGTCGCAGAGCTTCGACGTCACGGTCACGGCCGGAAGCGCCGGCTCGACGCTCACGAACACCGCGATCGTCTCCGGCAACCAGTTCGACCCGGTGGGCGGCAACAACCAGTCCACCGTCGTGACGACGCTCAACCACAACCCGATCTGCAGCACCGTGACCGGTGGCCCGAACCTGTGGCCGCCCAATCACAAGCTGCACCTGAACACGCTGACCGGGGCAACCGACCCGGACGGCAACCCGATCACCACCAGCGTCACCGGTGTCACCCAGGACGAGCCGCTGAACGGGCTCGGCGACGGCGACACCTCGCCGGACGCGCTGCCTGCGGCGGGAACGAACCAGGTCTGGCTGCGCGCAGAGCGCAGCGGGACCGGCGATGGCCGCGTCTACCGGATCGCCTTCGAGGTCACTGACGGCCTCGGCGGGAGCTGCACCGGAGTCGCGACCGTCGGCGTGCCGCACGACCAGGGCGCGCACTCGACCCCGATCGACTCGGGCGGCGTCTTCGTCGACTTCTAGACCAGGCGCAGAGGGGGCTCGGCTCGCGAGGGCCGGGCCCCCACGGCGCTAACCTTGGCCGCATGGCCGAGTTCGCCCAGCTCGTAGACGAGGTCGAGCGCTCCTACCGCGAGACGCAGGAGCGGTTGAGCGACCCCGACGTTTACAACGACCACCGCGAAGCCGCGGAGGTCGGACGGCGCGCGAAGGAGCTCGAGGGCCCGGCGCGACTGGCGGAGAGGTGGCGAGACCTGAACGACGACCTCGAGGCGGCGCGCAACGACGGCGACCTGAAGGAGATGGTGCCCGAGCTCGAGGAGCAGCTCGCGAGCCTCGAGGAGGAGCTCAAGCTCGCGCTCGTCGAGACCGACCCGGCCGACCGCAAGGACGTGATCGTCGAGATCCGCCAGGGCGTCGGCGGGGACGAGGCCGCGCACTGGGCAGCTGATCTCTTCCGCATGCTCACGCGCTACGCGGAGCGGCGCGGCTTCAGCGTCGAGCAGCTCGAGGCGAGCGGGAACGAGTCCGGCGGCTTCAAGGAGGTCGTCTTCGCGGTCAAGGGCGACGGGGCGTACTCGGTCTTCAAGTGGGAGGCCGGCACCCACCGCGTCCAGCGCGTGCCCGAGACCGAGTCGCAGGGCCGGATCCACACCTCCACCGCCACCGTGGCCGCGATGCCAGAGGCGGAGGAGGTCGAGGTCGAGCTTGACCAGAACGACCTCAAGATCGACGTCTACCGCTCGACGGGGCCTGGCGGCCAGAGCGTGAACACCACCGACTCTGCCGTGCGCATCACCCACGTGCCGACCGGGATCGTGGTCGCGATGCAGGACGAGAAGTCGCAGCTTCAGAACAAGACGAAGGCGCTGCGCGTCCTCCGCGCGCGGCTCTACGAGGCCGAGCGGGAGCGCCAGCAGGCCGAGCAAGCCGAGGCGCGCCGCTCGCAGATCGGCTCGGGTCAGCGGGCCGAGAAGATCCGCACCTACAACTTCGCCGAGAACCGGGTGACCGACCACCGCGTACACCTGACCGTGCACCGGCTCGACAAGATCCTCGAGGGGGAGCTGGACGAGTTCACGGAGGCCCTGGCCGCCGAAGAGCGGCGGCGCGCGCTCGAGACTGCGCAGGCGTGACCCTCGGCGGAGCGCTTGCCCGGGCGACCTCGCGGCTCGCCGAAGCCGGGGTGGAGTCCGCCCGGCTCGAGGCCGAGCTCCTGCTGGCGAAGGCCTGCGACGACTGCGCCCGCGCGCTGCTCTACGCGGAACTTGACCGCGAGCTGAACGCGGAGCAGGAGGCAGCCTTCGACGCCAACGTCGTGAGGCGCGAGAAGCGCGAGCCGCTCGCCTACATCCTGGGCGAGTGGGGCTTCAGGCGGCTGACGCTGAAGACCGACCGGCGCGCGCTGATCCCGCGACCCGAGACGGAGGTCGTCGTCGAACGGGCGCTCGAGCACATCCGCGGCCTCGAGGAGCCGAAGGTGCTCGACGTGGGCACCGGCACGGGAGCGATCGCGCTTGCGATCGCAGACGAGGTGCCGACGGCGCGCGTCACCGCCGTCGACGTCTCGCCGGATGCCCTCGCGCTCGCGCGCGAGAACCTGGACGTGACCGGCGTGAACGGCCGGGTCCGGCTCGTCGAGCACGATCTCACCAGCGGCCTTGGCAAGCACGACTTCGACCTGGTGGTCTCGAATCCGCCCTACGTCGAGCCCGAAGAGCTGCCGACGCTGCAGCCGGAGGTGCGCGACTGGGAGCCCCACGTCGCGCTCGTCGCGCCCGGGGCCACGGAGCAGCTCGCGCGGGCGGCGACCGAGGCCCTGCGGCCCGGCGGCTGGCTCGTGCTCGAGACCGCGTGCGGAGCCGGCGAGCGGGTGGAGCGCCTGCTTTCGGAAATCGGCTTCGACGACGTTACGATCACTCCGGATCTGGCCGGTAGGGATCGGGTTGCGGAGGGTCGATGGGCAGGCTGACGACACAGGACGGGCGCACGCTGGCCTACGAGCGGACCGGGAGCGGGCCGACGCTGGTCTGTCACCCCGGCGGCCCCGGCTTCTCCTCGCGTTACCTGGCGAACATGGGCGGGCTCGACGCCGACCTCGAGCTCGTGCTCGTCGATCCGCGTGGGACGGGCGGCTCCGATCCGGCGCTCGACCCGAGCGGCTACGCGATCGACGACTACGCCTCCGATCTCGAAGAGCTGCGCGAGCACCTCGGGCTCGAGCGGCTGCTCCTGCTCGGCCACTCGCACGGCGGGGTCGCCGCGATCGCCTACGCGGCGCGCTTCCCGGACCGGGTCGAGCGCCTGATCCTCGCCAGCACGCTGCCGCGTCACGGGCCCGACCAGGAGGCCGCGATGCAGGCGGCGCTCGAGCAGCGCACCGGCGAGCCCTGGTACGACGATGCGCGCGCGGCGCTGGAGACCGAACTGACCGGCGACTTCGCGGACGGCCGGGAGCTGATGGACCTGGTGCTGCGGATGATGCCGTTCTACCTCGCGAGCTACGGCGACGAGGAACGCGCCTATATCGAGTCGATGAAGGGCGAGGAGCTCTGCGTCGACGCGACGAAGATGTGGGAGACGCAGATCTGGGAGCACTTCGACCTCCGCTCGCTTCTACCGAGCCTGACGATGCCGACGCTCGTGATCACCGGCGAGAAGGACTTCATCACCGGCCCCGCCTGCGCCGCCGAGCTCAGCGAGGGGATCCCGCAGCCCGAGACGGTTGTTCTCGAGGGAGTCGGGCACATGATCTTCGTGGAAGGCCCCGACCAGTTCCGCGAAGCCGTGCTCTCGTTCCTCGGCGTCGGGGCACGAGCCTGATCGAGCAGGCGGTCGAGGCGATCCGGGACGGCCGGCCGGTGGTGCTGCCCACCGACACCGTCTACGGCCTCTGCGCGGACCCGCACCACGAGGCGTCCACGCGCGAGATCTACCGTATGAAGGGTCGCCCGCCGGAGCAGCCGACGGCGCTGCTGGCGAAGGACGTCGAGCTCCTGTTCGAGCTCGTCCCGGAGCTGCGTGACCAAGCGGGAACGCTCGTGCGCGCGCTCCTGCCGGGGCCGTTCACGTTGATCCTGCCGAACCCGGGTCAGCGCTACCGCTGGCTCACGGGCTCGACGCCCGAGCAGATCGGCGTGCGCGTGCCGGAGCTGACCGGGCCCGGAGCCGATGTGCTGGAGCAGGTGGGCGCGGTCGTCGCCACGAGCGCGAACCTGCACGGCGGTCCAGAGCCGCGGCGGCTGGAGGACGTGCCGGTGGAGATCCGCGCCGGCGCTGCAGCCGTGCTCGACGGCGGCGAGCTCCCTGGCACCCCGTCCACCGTGCTCGACCTGACCGGCGAGGAGCCGCGGGTCATCCGGGAGGGAACAGTTCCGGCCGTTGAGGCGATCGAACGGGCCCTCGCGGCCGCCGCCGGCAGGTAGCGCGAGTACCATCCACGGCGTGGCGGTAGCGCAGGAGACCGTGCAGCATCTCCGTACCGCCGGGCTCGCCGAGATCGACCCGGCCATCGCCGAGTTGCTCGGCCGCGAGCTCGAGCGGCAGCGGGGGCAGATCGAGCTGATCGCCTCCGAGAACTTCACCTGGCCGTCCGTGCTCGAGGCGGTCGGGTCGGTGCCGACGAACAAGTACGCCGAGGGCTACCCGGGGCGCCGCTACTACGGCGGCTGCGAGGTCGTCGACGAGATCGAGCAGACCGCGATCGATCGCGCAAAGGAGCTGTTCGGCGCCGAGCACGCGAACGTGCAGCCCCACGCGGGCGCGCAGACGAACATGGCGGTCTACATGGCCTCGCTCCAGCCGGGCGACACGATCCTCTCGCTCGAGCTCTCCCACGGCGGCCACCTCACGCACGGGCTCAAGGTCAATTTCTCCGGGCGGCTCTACACGATCGTCCACTACGGCGTCTCGCGCGAGACGAACGTGGTCGACTACGACGAGGTGCTCGCGCTGGCCAAGCAGCACAAGCCGAAGCTGATCGTCTGCGGCGGCTCCGCGTATCCGCGCACTGTCGAGACCGACCGCTTCCGCGAGATCGCGGACGAAGTCGGCGCCTTGCTCCTCTGCGACATGGCCCATTTCGCCGGGCTCGTCGCGGCCGGGCTGCACCCGAATCCGGTCAAGGACTGCCACTTCGTCACCTCGACGACCCACAAGACGCTCGCCGGCCCCCGGGCCGGATTCATCCTCTGCGGGGAGGAGCACGCGCAGGCGGTCGACCGCGCCGTCTTTCCCGGGATGCAGGGCGGGCCGCTCGTGCACACGATCGCGGCCAAGGCGACCTGCTTCCGCATCGCTGCGACCGAGGCCTTCCGCGAGTACCAGACGCAGGTGCGCGCCAACGCCGACACGCTCGCGGTGAGCCTGCAGGAGGGCGGGCTCGACGTGCTCACCGGCGGTACCGACACCCACCTGCTGCAGGTCGACTTGCGCTCGACCGAGTGGAGCGGCAAGGACGCCGAGGAACGGCTCGCCGAGGTGAAGCTGACGGTCAACCGGAACACGGTCCCCTTCGACGAGCGGCCGCCGACTGTCGCCTCGGGGATCCGGATCGGCACCCCCGCGGCGACGATGCGCGGCTTCGACGAGGACGACTTCCGCGAGGTCGGCGCGGTCATCTGCGGCGCCCTCGCCGACGGGGCGGACGTTACGGCGCTGGCCGCGCGGGTCGACGTGCTCTGCGAGCGGCGTCCGCTGTACCCGGGCTTCCGCGGCTTCACGACCTACGTGACGTGACCGAGACGCTGTCCGGCGTGACCGTCGTCACGCACCCGCTCGTCCAGCACAAGCTCTCGTACCTGCGCGACAAGGACACGCCGACCGTCCACTTCCGCAAGGTCGCCAACGAGGTCACGCTGCTGCTCACCTACGAGGCGACGAAGGACTTCCCGACCGAGACGGTCGAGGTCGAGACGCCGCTCGAGCGCACCGAGGTGCAGCGGATCGCGGGCAAGAAGGTGGCGGTCTGCCCGGTGCTGCGCGCCGGCCTGGGGATGCTGGACGGCGTGCTCTCGCTCGTGTCCAGCGCGAGGGTCGGGTTCATCGGCCTCTACCGGGACGAGGAGACGCTGCAGCCGGTCGAGTACTACGTGAAGCTGCCCGAGCTCGGCGACGGCGAGCGCGACGCGATCGTGCTCGACCCGATGCTCGCCACCGGCCGCTCCAGCGCTGCTGCCGTCGCGGCCGTCAAGAACGCCGGCGCGCGCTCGGTGACGCTCGTCTGCCTGGTCGCCGCGCCCGAAGGGATCGAGCACCTCCGCGAGGAACACCCCGACGTGCGGGTCGTCACCGCCTCGATCGACCGCGGGTTGGACGAGCGGGGCTACATCGTCCCGGGCCTCGGCGACGCCGGGGACCGCCTCTACGGGACGAAGTAGTGGTCTGGAACACGCTTACCGACCACCTCGAGGTGCTCTACGGGGCCGTCCTCGCGCTCGCGATTGTGGTGCTGATGACGCCGGCCGTCGGTGGGATGGCGAGGCTGATCGGCGCCGTCGACCGGCCCGGCGCGCGGCGCGTCAACCGCAGCACCGTGCCGCGGCTCGGTGGGCTCGCCCTCTTCTTCGGGATCTTCGTGCCGGCGCTGGCGTTCCTGCCGCTCGGCCGCGAGACGAAGGGGCTGCTCCTCGGAATGGCGGTCGCGACCACGGTCGGCGCGATCGACGACTTCCGCGGCCTCGTCTGGTGGGAGAAGCTCGGCGGCCAGATCGCGGCCGCGGCGATCCCGACCGGCTTCGGGATCTGGGTGCACCGCTTCACCTTCCCACTGGTCGGCGTGCACGCGCTGCCCGAGTGGGTGGGCATCCCGCTGACCGTGCTCTGGATCGTGGCGATCATGAACATGGTCAACTTCCTCGACGGCCTCGACGGGCTGGCTGCCGGGGTCTGTGCCATCTCCGGCTTCACCTTCTGCGTGATCGCGCTCTCGCTGGGGCGCCCGGAGCCCGCGATCCTGGCCGCGATCGTGCTCGGCGCCTGCCTCGGATTCCTGCGTCACAACTTCTACCCGGCGCGGATCTTCATGGGCGACTCCGGTGCGCTGCTGCTCGGGTTCACGCTCGGGGCGCTTGCCGTTCAGGGGCTTTTGAAGACGGCTGCGGTCGCAACACTGCTGTTCCCGCTGCTCGTGCTGGCGGTGCCGATCATCGACACCTCGTTCGTCGTCGCCAAGCGGATCAAGTACGGCCAGCCGGTCTACGCGGCCGACCAGACGCACCTGCACCACCGCTTCCTGAACATCGGCTTCTCGGAGCGCCGCGCCGCCCTCACGCTGTGGGCCTGGTGCGCACTGCTCGCTGGCGCCGCGCTGGCAACGCGCTTCATCCACCCGCATGCGCACGGTGTCTGGCACACCTGGTCGACGGTTGCCGTCGCCGTGATCGGCGCGGTCGCCCTTGGCGCCTCGATCTACATGGTCTACCTGCTCGAGATCGTGAAGCTCGCCAACCCGCGCATCCGCCGCCGCGAGCAGGAAGCGCGCGAGGCGGCCGCGCGCCGCACCGCCTAGCGCGAGAGGAAGTCCTCGAGCAGAGCCGCGTAGCCGGGCGCCCGCGGGATGCTGTGGCCGGCGCCCGGGAGGACAGCGCGCTCCGCGCCGAGGCGCTGCTCGAGCACGTCGCACACGGCGTCGAACGCGGGGTGGTGCGCTCCCGACACGACGAGCTTCGGGAAGGGCGTTGCCGCGAGCTCGTCGAGCGGGATCACCGCCTCCAGCGGCGACCGCTCGGCGATCGTCGCGCGGATGCTCTGCTCGGCGTCCGGGGGCAGCGGATCCGGCAGCTCCGCGTTGCTGCCGACCAGCTCGAGGAAGCCGGCCGCGAACTCGCGCGGCTCTCGCACGGTCCGTTGGACGTGGTCGAGCTGCTCCACGAGCCGCTCGACGTCCGGGTTCCCGGGCGCCAGCGCGAAGGCGGGCGGCTCGCTGACGGCCAGCGAGAGCACGGCCTCGCGGCGCCGGGCTGCCATCAGCAGCGCGATCAGGCCGCCGTACGAATGGCCCACGAGGTGGGCTCCGTCTCGGAGGAGGGGCGCCAGCTCCTCGGCCTGCTCGTCGAAGTCGATTCGCTCGAGCAGCGGCCCGGGTGGGTAGCCGCCGCGGTTCGGCGCCACGAGCTCGAACCGGTCGGAGAGCCCCTGCACCGGCGCCCACGCGCTCGCGGCGTTGCCACCGCTGCCGTGGATCAAGACGACGCGCACCCGGATGATCCTAACCGTGAAACAAAGTCCGGCGAAAACGAGGCGGTTGAGCCGATTTCCGGTGTCACAAGGTTTGTTATGCTCGCCCCGATGGAGCCCAGTCCCCGTTCGACCTTCGAGCCGGCCGGAGCTGGCGCACTCCTCGGGGGCGTGACCGCCGCAAGCGTTGGAGTGGGCGCGCTCGTGGGCTGGGCGGCAGGCTCGGTCGGCCTCGGCATCCTCGGCGGAGCCTTCGTCGGTGTGCCGGCCGGCGTTTTCGCCGTCTACAAGCGCTACCGGAACGTCCTTTGACGCGCGTCGGCATCCTCGGAGCTCCGCGGCCGCTGCCGCGGCACGGCTGGCTCCCCGCGGGCGCAGGGGCGCTCGTGATCGCGATCACCCTGCCACTCTTCCTGGTCACGGGCTGGCCGCTCACCGGCTGGGCCGTCGCCGCGCTCCTCTGGGTGGGTGCGCAGGCGCTCGGCCTCTTGCTCGGCCGGTTGAAGCCGTCGCCGGATAACCTCGCCGCCTCCGGGGTACTGGCCTTCGGCATGATGATCAAGCTGCTGGCGGTGCTCGCCGTTCTCCTCGCCCTGGTCGCGTCCGATCGCGACGCGGGCCTGGCCGCGGCGCTCGTCTACGGCGCGGCCTACACGGCCGAGCTCGCGTTCTCGGTGCTCGGCTACTACTCGCAGGAGCCGCGGGCATGAAACGCGCCCTGCTGGCAGCGAGCGTGTTCGCCCTGAGCCTGCCCACGCAGGCTTTCGCGCGCGGCGAGTTCGACCCGACGACCGAGTTCGAGCAGCACGAGTGGATCTCGATCCACCTCGGTCCGCTGAACCTGTCGATCACGAAGGCGGTCGTCTACCTGCTCCTCGCGACCGTGCTGACGATCCTGGTCGGTCTCGTCCTGATGCGGGGCAAGACGCTCAATCGCCGGCAGACGGTCGGCGAGCAGATCTACGAGATCGCCCAGGTGCAGATCGCCGAGCAGGGCCTGCCCGCTAAGGCGATCGGCCGCTGGTTCCCGTACGTGGCGACGCTGCTGCTGTTCATCTTCGTCGTGAACCTGATCGGGTTCATCCCGCTGCCGCTCACGGGCGAGACCTGGCACGGCTTCCCCGTCTGGGGCATCTACGCCGCCACCTCGTCGCTCTCGGTGACGCTCGCGCTCGCGATCCTGACCTTCGTGTTCACGCACGTCGAGGGCATTCGCTGGAACGGCCCGATCCGCTACTTCAAGAGCTGGATCCCCGAAGCGCCAAGGGCGCTGCTGCTGCTGATCGTGCCGCTGGAGATCATCGGCCAGTTCATGCGACTGCTCTCGCTGAGCGTCCGTCTCTTCGCCAACATGCTCGCCGGCCACATCCTGATCCTGACCTTCATCGGCCTGATGTTCATCCTCGAGAGCATCTACCTCGCACCGCTCGTGCTTCCCGTCGCCACGGTCTTCTACCTCTTCGAGGTGATCATCGTGGTCGGCATCCAGGCGTTCATCTTCGCCGCCCTGTCCGCCATCTACATCGGCTCAGCCATCGAGCCTGAGCACTAAGGAGGTTCCTCGTGCTTGGAACTGTTCTCGCCGCGACGAGCGGCGACGTCACGAAGGCCGGCAAGGCGATCGGCCTCGCGCTCGGTGTCGGCCTCGGCGCCCTGGGCGCCGGCATCGGCATCGGCAACATCTTCGCCTCGATGATCCAGTCGGTCGCACGGCAGCCCGAGCTGCGCGGAGAGCTGCAGGGCATCCAGTGGCTCGGCTTCGCGCTCACCGAGGCCGTCGTCTTCTACGGCCTGCTCGGCTCGATTCTCGCCTTCGTCCTCGTCTAGTCCGATGCCCGTCGCCGCCAACCCACTGATCCAGGTCACGCCGGGGCTGATGATCTGGACGATCGTCTGCTTCCTGATCACGCTGTTCGTGCTCAAGCGCTACGCGTTCGGCCCGATCCAGAAGGCGATCGACGAGCGGCGCGAGCGGATCCGGCAGTCGCTGGAGGAGGCGGACCATGCGCGCGAGGAGGCGCGGAAGCTCCTCGAGGAGCACAAGCAGCTGATCGGCCGCGCGCAGACCGACGCAGAGGAGATCCTCAGCGAGGCTCGCCGCGTCGCCGACGCGAACGAGCGGCGGATGCGCGAGGAGCTCGAGTCCGACCGGCAGCGGCGGCTCGAGGAGACGCGCAAGCAGATCGAGGCGGAGACCCGCCGCGCGCTCGAGCAGATCCGCGTCGAAGTCGTCGACCTGAGCATGCTCGCCGCGTCCAAGGTGACGCGGAAGTCGCTCGACGACGCCGACCACCGGCGCCTGATCGAGGAAGCCGTCGGCGAGCTCGACTTCTCCGTCCTGGAGCGCGACGAGTGAGTGTCGTGGATCGGGTGTACGCGCTCGCGCTCTTCGAGGCGGCGCTGGAGCAGGACAAGCTCGGGCCTGTCGGCGAGCAGCTGGCCAGCGTCGTGGCGGCCGAGAGCGAAGTCCCCGAGCTCAGGGAGCTCCTGCGCAATCCGCAGCTCGACCCGCGCGCCCGCGCGGCCGCGCTCGAGGACGTGCTGGCCGGCAGCGAGGAGCTGCTGCGCAACTTTCTGCTCGTCCTCGTGGACAAGGGCCGGACCGACCAGCTCGAGGAGATCGGCCGCGAGTTCGAGCGCCTGGTCGCCGAGCACGAGGGAATCGTCCACGCCGAGCTGACGACCGCGATCGAGCTTTCCGACGAGGAGGCGCGCAAGCTGCTGGGCCAGATCGAGCAGGCCTCCGGCCGCAAGGTCGAGGCGAGCCGCGCGGTCGACCCGGGTCTGATCGGCGGCATCGTTCTACAGGTCGGCTCCCACCGGCTCGACGCAAGCGTTCGCGGCCGGCTCGACCGGCTCCGCCGAGAGCTGGCAACGGCATGAGAGGTATGAGAGAGGAGAACCAGTGAAGCTTCGCCCCGAAGAGATCACCTCGATTCTCAAGCAGCGGATCGAGGAGTACGACGTCGAGAGCGATCTCGCCGAGGTCGGCTCCGTGCTGGAGGTCGGCGACGGGATCGCCCGCGTCTACGGGCTCGAGAACTGCGTCGCGTCGGAGATGCTCGAGTTCGAGCACGGCGTCACGGGCCTCGCCTTCAACCTCGAGGAGGACAACGTCGGTACGGCGCTCTTCGGCGAGTGGGAGCACGTCAAGGAAGGCGAGCCGGTCAAGCGGACCGGCACGGTCGCGAGCGTCCCCGTCGGGCCCGAGCTGGTGGGGCGGATCGTCAACCCGCTCGGCCAGCCGATCGACGGCGCCGGCCCGATCCAGGCGAGCGAGCGCCGGCCGCTCGAGTTCAAGGCGCCGGGCGTGATCGCGCGCCAGCCCGTGAAGGAGCCCGTGCAAACGGGCCTGAAGGCGATCGACTCGATGATCCCGATCGGCCGCGGCCAGCGCGAGCTGATCATCGGCGACCGCACGACCGGCAAGACGGCGATCCTCGTCGACACGATCCTCAATCAGCGCGGCCAGGACCTGATCTGCGTCTACGTCGCGATCGGCCAGAAGGCCTCTACCGTCGCCCAGGTGCACGAGAAGCTAAAGGAGGAGGGGGCGATGGACTACACGATCATCGTCAACGCCGCCGCCTCCGAGGCCGCGCCGATCAAGTGGATGGCGCCGTACGCCGGCTGCGCGATGGGCGAGTACTTCATGTTCAACGGCCAGCACGCGCTCGTCATGTACGACGACCTCTCCAAGCACGCGGACGCCTACCGGCAGATGTCCCTGCTGCTGCGCCGCCCGCCCGGCCGCGAGGCCTACCCGGGCGACGTCTTCTACCTCCACTCGCGTCTGCTGGA
The DNA here is from genome assembly GCA_035535855.1 of Gaiellaceae bacterium. Classification (GTDB taxonomy): domain Bacteria; phylum Actinomycetota; class Thermoleophilia; order Gaiellales; family Gaiellaceae; genus AC-32. The sequence goes on along the minus strand of DATLPH010000015.1, from coordinate 6,329 downwards.
GCGCGCGTGCAAGCTCTCGGACGAGCACGGCGGCGGCTCGCTCACAGCGCTGCCGGTGGTCGAGACCCAGGCGGGCGACGTCTCCGCGTACATCCCGACGAACGTGATCTCGATCACCGACGGCCAGATCTTCCTCGAGTCGGAGCTCTTCTTCTCCGGCGTGCGGCCGGCGATCAACGTCGGCATCTCGGTCTCCCGCGTCGGCGGCTCGGCCCGGATCAAGGCGATGAACAAGGTCGCCGGCGGGCTCAAGCTCGACCTCTCGCAGTACCGCGAGCTGGAGGCCTTCGCCCAGTTCGGCTCGGAGCTCGACCAGGCGACCCAGAAGATCCTCGCCCGCGGCGAGCGCCTCGTCTCCCTGCTGAACCAGCCGCAGTACGACCCGTGGCCGGTCGAGGAGCAGGTCGCCGCGATCTACGCCGGCGTGAACGGCTACCTCGATGCGATCCCGGTGGTCGACGTGCCGCGCTTCCTCCAGGAGCTCCGCGACCACCTGCGCGCCGACGACTCGATCCTGAAAAAGATCCGCGACGGCGGCGAGCTCCCGGACGAGTTGAGCGACCGGCTCGACGAGGAGCTCAAGCGCTTCGCCAAGGGCTTCAAGGCCTCCGAGGAGACCCCGGCCGCCGCGTAGCCATGGCAACCGTTCAGGACCTCAAACGCCGGATCCGCTCGATCCGGAACACGCGCAAGATCACGAAGGCGATGGAGCTCGTCGCCTCCGCGCGGCTGCGGCGCGCCCAGGCGCGGATCGAGGCGATGCGGCCGTACGCCGACCGCATGACCGAGCTGATGATCGGCACCGCCCGCGCGAGCACGTCGCTGCAGGGCCTCACGCTGCTGCAGCGGCGTGAGGTGAAGCGCGTCGCGATCGTGCCGATCACGGGCGACCGCGGACTGGCCGGCGCCTTCAACGCGCAGGTCCTGCGCCACGCGTTCGCGCTCGAGCGGCAGCTGAGCGGCGAGGGCGCCGAGGTCCGCTGGCTCGTGGCCGGCAAGAAGGGCCGCTCGACCCTGACCTTCCGTCGCTATGAGGTGGACACAGCCTGGATCGGCTTCAGCGACCGCCCGGCCTACACCGACGCGCAGGCGATCGCGCGCCGGGCTGCCGAGCTGTACGAGAGCGGCGAGGTCGACCGCGTCGTGATCGTCTACAACCAGTTCGTCTCCGCGCTCGTCCAGCAGGCGGTCGAGCGCGACGTGCTGCCCATCCCGGAGCAGCTGCTGGAGCGCGACGAGAGCGACGCCGAGGAAGCGGCGCTCCTGGGCGACTTCATCTACGAGCCCGAGCCGGAGCAGATCCTCGAGCGCCTGCTCCCGGTCTACGTCGAGACCGAGCTCTACCGGGCGCTGCTGGAGTCGGCCGCCTCCGAGCAGGGCGCGCGGATGACCGCGATGCGCAACGCCTCGGGGAACGCCGCCGACCTGATCTCGAGCCTCACACTCGACATGAACCGGGCGCGCCAGGCGGAGATCACGCAGGAGATCCTCGAGGTGGTCGCCGGGGCCGACGCCCTCACGGGCTAGCGGTCCGACAAACTTCCGGCGCTCCGCGCTCGTCTATAGTCCCGAACCAGTTCCTTTCGGCCTTACTCATGGCGCAGAAAGAAAAAGACCCCATCGTCTCCAGCCAGGGCCTGCTCGCCGAGGCGGTCGCCGTCGAGAGCGGCGGTGAGCTCGGCGAGCAAGACGATGTTCAGGCGCGAAGCTACTGGGCGCTCGTCTGGCGCAGGTTCAAGCGCGACAAGGTCGCGATCGCCAGTGGCGTCTTCATCATCTTCCTGATCCTGTTCGCCTTTGGCGGCGCCCCGATCGCAAGGCACTACATCGGGCACGGGCCGGACGACATCTTCACCGGCACGGCCGCGGTGGACAGCGTCAGCCTGCTGCCCGCGAACCCCTGGACGCACATCGACAACTACTACACGAACCATCGAGACATCCTGGTGCTCGGCGGCGCGAACCGCCTCGGCCAGGACGAGTTCCTGCGCCTGCTCTACGGCGCCCGCGTTTCGCTCGAGGTCGCGCTGCTCTCGACGTTCGGCGTGATGTTCATCGGGGTGATCCTCGGCTCGATCGCCGGCTACTTCCGCGGCTCCGTCGACACGATCATCTCGCGCATCACCGAGGTGACGATGGCCTTCCCGCTCCTGCTCTTCATCGTCGCGCTCGCCGCGACGGTCGGCCCGCAGCTGGACGCGGTCACCTTAGGGGGGCTGTTCCCGAACGGGGTGGTCACGCTGGTGCTGATCTTCACCATGTTCGGCTGGTTCTATCCCGCGAGGATCATGCGCGCGCAGACGCTCTCGATCCGCGAGAAGGAATACATCGAGGCGGCCAGGATGATCGGCGCCAGCGACTCCCGGATCATCCGCTCACACGTGCTGCCGCACCTGATCGCTCCGATGATCGTCTACTCGACGCTGATCGTCGCGAGCTACGTGCTGTTCGAGGCGGGACTGTCGTTCCTCGGCCTCGGGATCAAGCCGCCGACCGCGAGCTGGGGAAACCTGCTCTCGGACGCGCCGCAGTACTACACGACCCGCCCCCTGCTGATGCTCTGGCCGGGGCTCGCGGTGCTGCTGACGACGCTCGCGTTCAACCTGCTCGGAGACGGGCTCCGCGACGCGTTCGATCCGCGCTCCAGCCAGCAGTAAATCCGCACTAACCAACTCGTTACTTGGGCGTCTCAAGCCTGTAGGACGGGGCAGGCGCCCGTTCGGAGCCAGGCATCTTTTGGCTCGAATTCACGGAAAGGAGAGACATGCACAGACGGCAATGGCTCGCGGTCGCAATGCTCGTGACCGGGGCAAGCCTTCTGATCGCAGCGAGCTTTGCGAGTGCTGGCACTAGCAGCCACGCGCTCAAGCAGGGCGGCATCTGGCGGTACGGCAACGTCGGGGCCTCCACGCAGGTCGACCAGCAGCTCGCTTACGTCACCACCGCGTGGTCGCTCGAGTACGCGACCGCCGCGAAGCTCTACAACTATCCGGACAAGAAGGGCCCCGCGGGCAGCAAGCTGATCCCCGAGGTCGCTTCGAAGTTCACGGTGTCGAACAACGGTCGAAGGTACACGTTCACGATCCGTCCTGGCTTCCGCTTCAGCGACGGCTCGAAGGTGACCGCGAAGAACTTCAAGCGGGCCATCGACCGCACGGCGAACCATGACCTGGCCTCGCCGGGCGCGCCGTTCATCACCGACTCGAGCGGCACGAACATCGTCGGTGCCAAGAAGGTGAACGACGGCAAGGCGACGAGCGTCAGCGGTGTGGTCGTCAAGGGCAACAAGCTGACCATCAACCTGACGAAGCCCGACGGAACGTTCATGGCGAAGATCACCATGCCGTTCTTCCAGGCCACCTCCTTCAAGGTTCCGCTCACGAAGGAAGTCGTCAACGTCACGAAGACCAACCTGCCGTCGGCGGGCCCGTACTACATGGTGCGGAACAACCCCGACCGGCTCACGCAGCTGCGGCGGAACCCCTTCTACAAGAAGGGCCCCGGCCGCACGCGCCCGCACAACCTCGCGGGTGTCGACGTCTCGTGGAACCTCAACGAGCAGACCGCGTTCAACCAGACGATCGCGAACCAGCTCGACGAGGGCCCTCTGCCTTCGGCTGAGGTCCAGGGCGTCAAGAAGAAGTACGGCCTGAACAGGGGCCGCTTCTGGAGCATGCCGGTCAACTGCACCGGTTACCTCCCGATGAACGTCTCGCGCTCGCTGTTCAAGGGCAACACGAACCTGCGCAAGGCGGTCAACTACGTCATCAACCGCAAGGACTACACCAGCCAGGCCGGTCCGTACGCGGGTCAGCCGTGGACGCACATCTTCAACCCGGGTGTCCCCGGTTGGAGGAACGTCCAGCTGTACAAGTCGAATCTCGCCACCGCGAAGAAGCTCGCTAAGGGCCACTTCAAGAGCGGCAAGATCAACGTCGGCTACAGGACGAACAGCGCCTCGAACATCGCGCAGTCCCAGATCGTCCGGCGTGACCTGATCCGGCTCGGCTTCAAGCCCGGCAACATCACGATGAAGCCGTTCTCGGGCGCGGATCTCTACGACGCAATGGGCAAGAGGAACACCGACCTCGACATGGGTACGAACATGGGTTGGTGCTCGGACTACCCGGATCCGTACGACTGGATCAACATCCTCCTCTACGGCGGATCGATCCAGGCTGAGAACAACGTGAACTACTCGTACTTCAACGATCCGAAGTGGAACAAGAAGATGACCGCTGCGGCCAGGCTCGTCGGCCCGAAGCGGCTCAAGGTCTACGGCCAGCTCGACCTGGACATCATGAACCAGGCGGCTCCGATGGCTGTGGAGCGGACGTACAACAACCGCTACATCTTCTCGAACCGCGTCAACCCGAAGAGCCTCGTCTACCAGGGCATTTACCAGGACTGGGACTGGGCTACGGCGGCACTGAAGTAGGAGGCACGACGAAGTAAGTGCACTACGCGTGAGGCGCCGGCTTGTCCGGCGCCTCACGTGCTTTCAACCCAGTAACATCCTGACCCCACCGGCGGAAACGCCCCGACTTTCTAGAGGAGAGAGCGCGCGTGGCCAGATATCTCGTCAGACGAATGCTCTGGGCGATCTTGCTCTTCCTGGTGATCACCTTCGTCACGTTCGTGATCTTCTACGTGGGGCCGAACAACCCGGCGCGTGCCGTGTGCGGCGGCGAGCAGGCGAAGCGCGCCTGCCTCGTGCAGGCGACCCGGAAGCTCGGGCTCGACAAGCCGATGCCGGTGCAGTACTACCGCTTCCTCAAGCAGCTCGTGCTCCACCAGGACCTCGGCACGTCGTTCGCGACGAGCCAGAGCGTCAACCAGCGCATCAAGGAGGCCGCTCCGGTGACAGCCTCGCTCGTCTTCGGCGGCGCCGTTCTCTGGATGATCATCGGCCTCACGGTCGGGATCTTCTCCGCGCTCAGGCCACGGTCGCTCATCGACAGGGCGGCGATGGTGTTCGTCCTGATCGGGGTCTCGGCTCACCCTGTCTGGATCGGGCTGATCCTCGAGTACGTGTTCGGCGTCAGGCTGGGGTGGACGCCGATCGCGAACTACGCCAACTTCTTCGGGGCGCCCGGTGACTCCGGGCTGCCCGGTGGGCCCTGGCAGTGGTTCTACCACCTGATCCTGCCGTGGTGCACCTTCGCGCTCCTGTTCGCGGCGCTCTACGTGCGCATGATCCGCGCCAACGTGATGGAGACGCTGAACGAGGACTTCGTCCGCACCGCTCGCGCGAAGGGCGCGCCGGAGCGCCAGGTAATGGTCTCGCACGTCCTGCGCAACGCGCTGCTCCCGGTGGTAACGATGCTCGGGATGGACATCGGGATCGCGCTCGGAGGGGCGATCTTCACGGAATACGTCTTCCAGCTGCCGGGTCTCGGCCAGACGGCGATCATCGGGATCAACACACAGGACCTGGCCATCGTGCAGGGGGTGATCGTCTTTGCGACGATCGCGATCATCGTCTTCAACCTGTTGGTCGACCTGTTGTACGCGTGGATCGACCCGCGGATCCGGCTAACCTAGACCACACCGGTGGCACTTCTCGACGTCAAAGGACTGAGCACTTCCTTCCGGACCGAGGACGGCATCGTCAAGGCCGTCCAGGATGTCTCGTTCCAGGTTGAGAAGGGCCAGACGCTCGGCATCGTCGGTGAGTCGGGCTGCGGCAAGAGCGTCACGTGCCTGACGATCATGGGCCTCAACCCGAAGCGCAACACGATCTCGGGCGGCGAGGCGCTCTGGAAGGACAAGGACCTGCTGACGGCCAAGCCCAGCGAGCTCCGCGCGATCCGCGGGGACGAGATCTCGATGATCTTCCAGGACCCGATGACTTCGCTGAACCCGGTGCACACGATCGGCCGGCAGCTCGTCGAGGCCGTCCTCCTGCACCGCGACGTGACGAAGCGGGTCGCGCGCGCACGCGCGCTCGAGCTGCTGAAGGCCGTGGGCATCCCGAAGGCCGAGGCTCGCATCGACGACTACCCGCACCAGTTCTCGGGCGGTATGCGCCAGCGCGTGATGATCGCGATGGCGCTGATCAACGACCCCGACCTGCTGATCGCCGACGAGCCGACGACGGCCCTCGACGTGACGACGCAGGCGCAGATCCTCTCGCTGATGAAGCGCCTCCAGGAGGACTTCGGCAGCGCGATCATCATGATCACGCACGACCTGGGTGTCGTCGCTGAGGTCGCGGACGACGTGCTCGTGATGTACGCGGCCAACGTGGTCGAGCAGGCCGAGGTGCACGATCTCTTCAACCGTCCGCAGCATCCGTACACGTGGGGCCTGATGGGCTCGCTGCCGCG
>DATLPH010000014.1:0-10290 GCA_035535855.1 Gaiellaceae bacterium | reverse complement strand
GCACACGCGAGAGGTCGAAGTCCTCAGCGCCCGCGCCGGGCGCGATGTGGACGATCCCGGTGCCTTCCTCCAGCGAGACCTCGTTCCAGGGGATGACGCGGTGGACGACGCCCTCCTGGGCCGGAAGATCGTCGAAGGGCGCCTCGTACTCGAGCCCGACGAGCTCCGCGCCGCGGGCCGTCTTGACGGCCTCGACCTCGCCGGCCAGCTCACGGGCTCGCCACTCTCCGGTCGGGCCGAGCACGTACTCGGCGTCCGGCTTCACGGCCGCTGCGACGTTGGCCGGCAGGGTCCACGGCGTCGTCGTCCAGACGACGAGCGCCTCGCCCTCGCGCTTCTTGAGCGGGAAGCGCACGTAGAGCGACGGGTGCTCCATCTCACGGTGGTTCTCCTCGCCGGCCTGCTCGTGCTGCGAGAGCGAGGTGCCGCAACGCGGGCACCATTGGGTCGAGCGGTGGCCCTTGTAGAGCCAGCCGCGGGAGTGGCACTCCTTCAGGAAGCGCCAGATGTACTCGATGTTCGTGTCCGAGAAGGTCAGGTAGTCGTTGCCCCAGTCCATCCACTGGCCGAGGCGCTTCGACTGGTTCGTCATCACGCCGACATACTTCGCGACTCGCTCCTTGCAGCGCTCGGCGAACTCGGCGATCCCGTAGTCCTCGATCTCGCGCTTCGAGTTGAGGCCGAGCTCCTTCTCGACCTCGACCTCGACCCAGAGGCCCTGGCAGTCGAAGCCGTTCTGGTAGCGCTCGTCGTGGCCGCGCGCGGCTCGGTAGCGCTGGAAGACGTCCTTGAGCGTGCGCCCCCAGGCGTGGTGAACCCCCATCGGGTTGTTGGCCGTGACCGGGCCGTCGATGAAGCTGAAGCGCGGGCCGCCGGCGTTCTGCTCGCGCAGGCGCGTGAACGTCTGCTCGGTCTCCCAGCGCTCCAGGACCTCGCGTTCAAGCGCCGGCTGGTCGGGTACGTTCGGAAGTGGACGGAAGACCTGCGGCATCAAGCGATCGTACCGAGCGGGAACAACGGTTCAGGGCCACGCGTTTGAGCTAGCCGAGACCTGAGGTAGAAAGGACTACATGGCAGACACAGTGACCGAACAAGACTTCGAGCAGCAAGTGCTCCAGAGCGACCAGCTCGTGCTAGTGGACTTCTGGGCCGAGTGGTGCGGCCCGTGCCACGCGATCGCGCCGGTTCTCGACGAGATCGCGCAGGAGCGCAGCGAGCTCAAGGTCGTAAAGCTGAACATCGACGAGCAGCCCGCCGTGGCCCAGCGCTACGGGGTGATGTCGATCCCGACCCTGATCCTCTTCAAGGACGGGGAGCCGCACGCAGCCGCAGTCGGGGCGATGCCGAAGTCGATGCTCGAGCAGCGCCTCGGCCTCGCCGAAGCCGCTGCCTAGGGCCTAGGCCTCGGCTTCGTCTTTCTCCGGATGCGGCGCCGGGGATGCCGCGCGGTCCGGCGGCTCCTCCACCAGGCTGAGCACACGCATGCCGTGCACGAAGACGACCGCTCCGCCGAGCCACCCGCCGACGGTGAGGAAGACGAAGCCGACGAGCGTGAGGATTAACGGGCCGGTCTCGACGGCGCCGTTCGTGTAGCCGGAGTGGCCGACGAGCGCCGCGATCAGGAAGAACACCGTCGCCGTCAGCATCGAAGCCATGTGCCACGTCGCCGTCCACCAGAGGGGCGAGCGCCACTCGATCGAGAGCCAGTCGGCGAAGCCCGTCAGCGCGGTGAGCGCCGTGATGATCAGCCCGATCACGAGCGCGAGCCACCAGCCGTACGCGGCTGCCTTCTCGGCGATCCCCAGCACGCTCGCGAGGGCCATCAGCGTCGCAGCGGTGTAGGCGCCAATCGTCGCGTCCGTCAGCGGCGGATGAATCGGGTGGCCCGGAAGGCCGCGCCAGAGGTAGCTCAGCTTCATCTGGCGTTCGATTCCGCCAGATCCGGCGCTGAAACCCGCCGGTGCCTTTAGAGCGGCGGCCTAGCTCGCGCTCTCGGCGGTTTCTAGGTAGGCGAGGAACGCGGCGTGCTTGGCCAGATACGCCTCGAGCTGCTCGATCCCCGCGTCGAGCCAGCGCTCCAGCCAGCTCTCGCCGAGCTCCTCCTCGATGCGATGCAGGCCGCGTCCGTCCATGGATGAATGATCGGGACGAGGCCGGACGCTCACAATGAGCCGAACGGCCTAACTTGGAGGACGCCGCGGCCTATAGCCTCGAGGCAGTGCGCGGCTTTCTCCTAATCAATCCGCGCGCCGGAACCGAGAGCCCGACGACGGAGGAGCTGCGCGAGGCGGCGGAGGCGCGCAGGATCGAGACGCATGTGCTGCGCGAGGGAGAGGACGCAGCCGAGCTCGCGCGAAACGCGGACGCGGAGGTGCTCGGCGCTGCGGGCGGCGACGGCTCGGTCGCGACTGTCGCCGCGATCGCCGTCGAGCGCGACCTGCCCTTCGTCGTCGTCCCGCACGGCACGAGGAACCATTTCGCGCGCGACGTCGGGCTCGACCGCGACGACCCGCTCGCCGCGCTCGACGGCTTCGAGGGCGAGGAGCGGCGGGTGGACGTCGGCCGCGCGGGAGAACGGCGTTTCCTCAACAACGTCTCGCTCGGGATCTACGCGGCGCTCGTCCACCGGCGCGAGCACCACCGGCGCCGGCGGCAGGCGCTCGCCGGCCTGCGCGCCCTCTGGCTGAGCCTGCGGCACCGACCCGAGGTCTGGGCCACGGTCGACGGCGAGCCGATGCGCGCCCGCGTGCTGCTCGCCGCGAACAACGCGTACGAGGTGAGCCTCTTCTCGATCGGCGAGCGCGAGCGGCTCGACGAGGGCCGGCTCCATCTGTACTCGGCGAAGGGCCTACTGCCCGGCAAGTGGGACGAGCGGAGCGGCGAGAGCTTCCGGATCGAGGCGCCGACCGGGCGGCTGCAGGCGGCGGTCGACGGCGAGCCGGTCGAGCTGGAGACGCCGCTAGAGCTCTCGATCGAGCCCGGCGCGCTGCGCGTGCTCTTGCCACGCGGCCAGCACTAGGGGCACGTTCTCGAAGGCGAGCTCGTCAGGGCCGGGCAGTTCCTTCGCCTCGAACCACCCCAGCTCGTCGACGTCGTCGGCGGCGTGAGGCTCGCCGCCCAGCACTCGCGCAGTCCAGTACAGATTCAGCGTCGCCTCGGCCGTCGAATCGCCGCCGTAGCGGTCCATCCAGGCGCCGAGGAAGTCGAGCGGCTCGACCTCGAGGCCGGTCTCTTCACGCAGCTCGCGGCGCAGGCCGTCGAGCGGGTGCTCGCCCTCCTCGAGGAAGCCGCCGGGAATGTCCCAGCGCCCCTTGAACGGCTCGTGCGCCCGCCGCGCCAGCAGCAGACGGCCCTGCTCGTCCTCGACGAGGGCCCCGGCCGTGGGCTTGGAGCTCGCGTAGGCGACGAAGCCGCAGTGCGGGCATTCGACCCGCGAATCCTCCGCGCGCAGCTCCTCGCGGCAGCGCGGACACCATCGCCACGCCGTCAGCTCGCCCATGAGCGCAACAATAGGAGCTGCACGCCAACGAGACAGGAGGCCGCGACGCCCAGGTTCGTCCCCGCAACCGTCACCGAGCTCTCACGGGTGCCGCTGCTCGCCGGTCTTCCCGGCGAGCGACTGACCGAGATCGCGCAGCACATGGAGCGCGAGGAGGTGCCACCCGGCCGGGCCGTGGTGCGCGAGGGCGACAGCGCCGAGCGCTTCTACGTCGTCCTCTCGGGCCTCTTCGCCGTCAGCCAGGAGGACCTCGGCCCGCGGCGGGTGCTGCGTCCGGGCGAGTACTTCGGCGAGGTCGCGCTGGCGATGGACATCCCGCGGACGGCCTCGGTGCGCGCGCTCACGCCCGCCATCGTGGCAAGCTGCGACCACGCCGCCTTCGACGAGCTGCTGCGGCCGCTCTTCGCGGACGACGGTTGATCAGGCGGCGTTCAGGGCCCTTCAGCCATCGTTCGGGGTCGTGCGCGCGACACGCTTGCCTCTGCTCGGGCTCGCCGCTCTTGGCCTGCTCTCGGGTCTCGCGTGCTCGTCCTCGAAGCACGTCCGCGTAGCCGATTCGACTACGCGGACCACCGTGAGGCGAGCCGCTCCGCCCAAGCCGCGAACGCTCGCGGTGATCGAGCGAACCGTCGGCTCGCTTTCGCAGCCGCTGCAGGACGCGGCCTTCGCGCCTAGCGGCTCGGGTGCGATCCTGCTCGGCGGGCTGAACGCCGCGGACACCTCGGTCGCGGACGTCCGCTTCGTGTCCCTGCACCGCGACGCGGCCCGAGGGTCGCTGCCCGGCGTGCGACACGACGCCGCCGCGGTCAGCCTGGGCGGCTCGGCCTACGTCTTCGGCGGCGGCAACGGGCCAAGCCAGCTGGACGAGATCGTCAAGGTCGCTGCGAGTGGGCGGGCAAGCGTGGTAGGCCGCCTGCCGCAACCCGCATCCGACGTCTCCGCAGCCGTGCTCTCGGGCACCGCCTACGTCGTGGGCGGGTTCACGGGCACTCGCTGGCTGAACACGATCCTCGCCTGGAAGCCAGGGTCGGCGCCGCGTGTGGCGGCGCGCTTGCCGGTGGCGCTCCGCTACGCCGCCGTCACCGCAGCCGGCGGCAAGCTCCTGATCGCCGGAGGGTCGATGCCGAGCGGAAGCGCCAGCCGAACGGTGCTCGCGTTCGATCCCGCCGCGGGAACGGTGCGCGCGATCGCCCGCCTCCCGGCTGCGCTCACGCACGCCGCCGCGGCGACGCTGCACGGGATCGCCTACGTGATCGGCGGCCGCGGCGCGGTCGCGGGCTCCGCGACCGCACGCATCTCGGCGATCGACCCCGCGACCGGCCGGCTCCGCCGCGCGGGCGCGCTGGCCACACCCCGCTCCGACCTGGCCGCCGTGGCCGTGCCCAACGGCATCCTGCTCGCCGGCGGCCGCAGTCCGGCCGGCACGTCCTCCGCGATCGGGGAGCTGGTCAAGGCGCTCCCGCACCGGCACGTCGCCCGGCCCCTCCGGCGTCCGGTCTCGAGCTCGAACGTCTACGCGGCCGACGCGGCCGGCCGGATGAGCCCTGCCGTCCGCAACGCGCGCGCGCTCGCCTATGTCCCGAACAGCCAGAGCGACACCGTCGACGAGATCGACCCGCATACCTACAAGGTCGTCCGCAGCTTCCCGGTCGGAACGCTTCCGCAGCACGTGACGCCGTCCTACGACCTGAAGACCCTCTACGTGCTGAACGACCTCGGCAACAGCCTGACGCCGATCGACCCGACCACGGGCCTGCCCGGGAAGCCGATCCCGGTAGCCGACCCCTACAACATGTACTTCACGACCGACGGGAGCTACGCGATCGTGGTCGCCGAGCGGCTCTCTCGGCTCGACTTCCGTTTCCCGCACACCTTTCGCCTGCACCACTCGCTGCACGTCCCCTGTCGTGGCGTCGACCACATGGACTTCTCGCCCGACGGGCGGTACCTGATCGCGACCTGCGAGTTCTCGGGCCAGCTGATCAAGGTCGACGTGCGCAGCGAGAAGGTCGTGGGCGTGCTGACCCTCGCCGGCGGGGGCATCCCACAGGACGTGAAGCTCTCGCCCGACGGCAAGGTCTACTACGTCGCCGACATGGGCCGCGGCGGCGTCTGGGAGGTGTCGGGCTCGCCCTTCCGCGTGCGCCGCTTCATCCGCACGGGTGCAGGCACCCACGGCCTGTACGTCAGCCGCGACGCGACCCGCCTCTACATCACCAACCGCGGCGAGGGCTCGATCTCGGTGCTCGACCTGCGCTCGCGCAAGCTCGTCGCCAAGTGGCGGATCCCCGGAGGCGGCAGCCCGGACATGGGCAACGTCTCGGCGAACGGCCGTGTGCTCTGGGTCTCAGGCCGGTGGAACGACGTCGTCTACGCGATCGACACCCGCACCGGCAAGCTGCTCGCCAAGATCCCGGTGGGAGCGAGCCCGCACGGCCTCTGCGTCTGGCCGCAGCCCGGCCGGTACTCGCTCGGCCACACGGGGATCCTGCGCTAGCCAGCTCGCGTTCACCTCGATGCGGTCTCCGCTGACGAAGCGGCCGGGAAGCCCGCGGCTGTCGAGCCACGCGGGACCGTCATCCCCGAGCAGGAAGGCGGCCTTTGCGGCCACGTCGGCAGCGAGGCAGGTCGAGCCGCAGACGGTGACCTCGTCCCACGGGCTCGTGGACGGACGGCCGGTGGCCGGGTCGATCAGGTGGTGCTGCTCCTCGCCGCCGCGGAGCCAGCGGCGCTTGCTGCGACCGCTCGTGGCGAGGCCGCCGGAGACGAGGCGAACCGAGCCGCCGTCAAGCAGCGAGACGTCGATCTCTCCGCGCGTGGCCAGGTCGCCTCCGGCCGAGACGAAACCCGGCCCGGAGAGCAGCCGCGCAGCGTCGTCGACCGCAGCGGCTTTGACGACCCCGTTCAGGTCGAGGTGGACACCCGCGCCCAGCACGAGCACGTGTCCGAGCAGCGTCACTCGGCCTGTCGGCTGCGCCGCGCCCGCGGGCTCGTTCGTGGCCTTGATCGCAGCGAAGTCGCGGTCGTAGCCGGCGGCCTCGAGCGCGGCGCCGAGGGTCGGGTCGACGAGCCCACCGGTCGACTCGCGCGCCCGCAGAGCCAGGCCGACCATCCGTGAGAAGAGCGCCGAGACGAGGGTCGCTCCGCCTGCCGCGTTCACACGGCTGAGCTCGCTCTCGGGCCGGAAGCGGCTGAAGACCGCGTCCCGTTCCTCGAACAGCCGTCGAATGCGCGCGAGCTCACCCGCCGAGGCGCCCTCGACGACGACGTCGCAGCCCATGGACTCGAACACCACGGGCCCAGCATGCAGGCCGTTCCTTAACGGGAGCTGAGAACGGCGTCCGACAGCGCGGGCCACGCCTCGAGCGCCCAGGGGCCGAAGTCGAGGTCGGTGAGGCAAGCGAGGGCGACGTCCGCCTCCGGGTCGACCCAGAGGAAGGTGCCGCTGCCGCCGAAGTGGCCGAAGGTGCGCGCGGAGTTCGTCTCGCCGGTCCAGTGCGGCTGCTTCGAGTCGCGCAGCTCCAGGCCGAGGCCCCAGTCGTTCGGGTCCATGCGTCCGATATCCGGCAAGACGCCGACGAGGCCGGGGAACTGGACCGAGGTCGCCTCGGCGAGCGTCTCGGGCGCGACGAGCCGCGGCCGCTGCAGCTCCGCGGCCAGGCGTAGAAGGTCGTCGAGGCTTCCCTGCAGGCCGGCGCCCGGCGAGCCACGCAGCTCGGCCCGCGTCTCGAGCGGCCCGAGCACGGCCGCGCGAAGGTATTCCGGGAACGGCATCTCGGCTGCCGCGGCGACGGTCTCGGCCAGCACCTCGAAGCCGGAGTTCGAGTAGATCCGCCGCCGGCCGGGCTCCGAGATCGGCGTCCGGCCCTCGAAGGGAAGCCCGGAGGCGTGCGCGAGCAGGTGCCGCACCGTCGAGCCCGGAGGGCCGGCCGGCTCGTCGAGGTCGACGATCCCCTCCTCGGCGGCAACGAGCGAGGCGAGGGCGGTGGCAGGCTTGGTGACCGACGCCCAGCGGAATACCTGCTCCCGAGGCCCGTGCGCACCGATCTCCTCCCCACCACGCAGGACGCCCACGGCTGGCGTCTCGGCCGGCCAGCCCTCGACCTGTCGCAGCGCATCCATAGCCTCGATACTAGGAGGCATCTCGCAAGGAGGGCCCGATCTCAGGTATCCGAGTTAGGCAGTCAGACGGCCCCACCGGCCAAGCCGGTGCAGCCTCTATGGTCGGCGCCGCCAAGTCGGCGCCTTGGCGATGAAACGGCAGCTCGTCCCGGCTGTCTCGCCGTTCGCCGAGGCAGCCGGCTACTCGCGCGTCGTCCGCGTCGGGCAGCACGCCTTCGTCGCCGGGACGGCGCCGATCATGCCCGACGACGCCGACCCGCCGTCCGACGCGTTCGGCCAGACCCACCGCTGCCTCGAGATCGCGATCACCGCGCTCGCCGAGGCGGGCGCGTCGGCGGCCGACGTCGTCCGGACGCGGATCATGCTCACGCGCGCGAAGGACTTCCCCGAGATCGCCCGCGCCCATGGCGAGGTCTTCCGAGACATCCGTCCCGTGAACACGAGCTACATCGTCGCGGGGCTGCTCGACCCGCGCTGGCTGCTCGAGATCGAGCTCGAGGCCGTGGTCTCCGGATGAAGCAGATCTACCCCGCCACGATCACCGGCAAGAGCTTCGCTCCCGGCGGCAGCGTGCTCGACCACAACTTCGGCTCCGGCGAGCCGTACACGCTGGGAGTCGAGGAGGAGTACATGCTGCTCGACCCCGAGACCTTCGACCTCGTGCAGCACGTCGAGGCCGTCCTCGCGGCCGCGGAGGGGCACGAGCTCGAGCAGCGCGTGAACCCCGAGCTGATGCAGTCGGTGCTCGAGATCGCGACCCCCGTCTGCCACACCGCGGCCGAGGTCGAGAGCGAGCTGAAGACGCTGCGCACCTACGTGATCGGCCTCGCCGCCGAGCGCGGCCTGCGCGTTGGCTCCGCGGGCACGCATCCGTTCAGCCTGTTCGAGCGCCAGCGGATCACGGCGCGCGACCGCTACCGGCACCTGGTCGACCAGCTTCAGTACGTCGCGCGCCGCGAGCTGATCTTCGGGCTCCACATTCACGTCGCCGTCGACGACCCGGAGAAGGCGATCCAGATCGTGAACGGCCTGCTCGCGCACCTGCCCTCGCTGCTCGCGCTCTCGGCGAGCTCGCCCTTCTGGCGCGGCGAGGCGACCGGGCTCGCCTCGAGCCGCCAGATGGTGTTCGCGGCCTTCCCGCGCTCCGGGCCGCCCCCGCGCTTTCGCGACTACGCGGACTACGCCGAGGTCGTCGGCCAGCTCGAGAAGACCGGCTGTATCGCGGACTACACGCACATCTGGTGGGACATCCGCCTGCACCCGCGCTTCGGCACCGTCGAGATCCGGATCTGCGACGCGGTTACTCGCGTCGAGGACGCGGTCGCGCTGGCCGCCTTCTGCCAGGCCCTCGTCAAGCTCTACTCCGAGCGGTACGCCGTCGGCGCCGAGATCCCGTCGTACCACCGGATCCTCACGACCGAGAACAAGTGGCTCGCCGCGCGCTACGGGCTCGAAGCGCCCGTGATGGATCTCGCCACCGGCCGCCGCAACCGCGTCCCCGTCGCCCAGCTCGTGCGGCGGACGCTGACGGAGATCGAGCCACACGCGCGCGAGCTCGGCTGCGAGCAGGAGCTCGAGGGCATCCGCGAGATCCTCGCGCGCGGAAACGGCTCGGACCGCCAGCGGCGCATCTGGAACGCGAACCGCGACATCGTCGAGGTCGTCCGCGAGATCGCGGAGGCCACCGAAGAGGCGGCTGTCCCGGCCTAGCCGGTTCGCGAGGGCGGCGCCCCACCGACGGCGCCGCCCTCACGTCTGCGCCTCAGTCGCTGACGACGATCCGCGCCGTGCCGCCGTCGCTCGGGCTCGCAGTCCGCGTCCCGCCGAAGGAGGCACGCACGCGCCAGTGGCCGATTGCCGGCGGGCGCCACGAGATGCCGGTTCTTCCGTCGCCTCCGAGCCGTAGCCGATAGAGCCGGTAGAAGTGCCAACCGGTGAGCGGGTCGAAGCGGTCGAGCTCGAGCCTCACCACGCCGGCGGAGCTGAACGCGACCGCGACGCCGATCGCCACGGAAGCGCCCTGCCGAACGGTGGCGCTGCGGGAGCCGTTCGCCAGAACCGTCGTCGTCGTCAGCCCTCGCTCGAGCAGTGAGATGCGGTAGCGACCCCGCGCTCCGGACTCCGCCCGCACGGCGACGAAGTAGGTTCCACG
Organism: Gaiellaceae bacterium; assembly: GCA_035535855.1. Classification (GTDB taxonomy): domain Bacteria; phylum Actinomycetota; class Thermoleophilia; order Gaiellales; family Gaiellaceae; genus AC-32. Next base: position 517 of record DATLPH010000014.1, on the reverse strand, counting down.
GCCGAGGCTCGCGGTCAGCGGGCCCGGGCCGTCCGAGGACGAGAGGCGGTGGCCATTCTCGCTCAGGAGGATCAGCTGCGCGGACGAGGGCCCCCGGAGCGTGAGCGTGACGTCGCTACGGACCCCGACCCGGAAGCGGTACAGGTCGACGACATCGATGCGGGTCCCGGAAAGCGTGCCGCCTCGCGTCTCCATGTTCCGCAACAGCAGGCCGGGAGCCATGTCGTCGGGCCCAGCGACGGCGGCCTGCAGGTGGTACCGCTGCCGACCCGGACGCTTGTCCGAGGCCGTGACCAGGAACGTGTAGCGCCCGGTGCCGCCGTATCCGGGCGTGTAGGTGAGGTAGCCGCCGCAGGCGAGGACGCGCAGCGGCTCGGCGCCCGCGAACGAGCGCGTGCCCGGCCTGAAGAGCGAGAGCGTGATGCAGCGCCCGCGGGCCGGGGAGAGGTTGATGCGGTACTCGACGCCTGCGCGCATCCGCAGCGACCAGGCGTCGTCGAAGTCCGTGATCGGCTCG
>DATLPH010000013.1:0-4446 GCA_035535855.1 Gaiellaceae bacterium | reverse complement strand
TCGAGGCTCGGCCCCTCGATGTCGTCGCGGCCCTGTTCGATCGTCAGGAAGCCGAGCATGTGGTCGAACGACCGGTTCTCCATCATCAGCACGACGATGTGGTCGATCTTGCGGAGATTGTCGTCGGCCGCGGTCATCGCCCGGGCCTCACGGAGGTCGCGCTCAGGACCGACTGTGCCGCAGTCCGAAATGTGCGCCGCGGAGCCATGCGCTCCCCCGTTTCTTCGACTAGGGGCCGACGCTAACGGCCCGGCCCGCGGGCGTCAAATGCGAGTCAGGAGACGGTCAGCTTCACGTCCATCCCGGCCTCCTTGTGGCCCGGGACGGAGCAGTAGAGGTCGTAGGTGCCCGGCTTCAGGTCGACGGACAGCGACGCCGAGCCCCCGCCGTCGATCGTCTTCGTCGCCTCGTCGACGCCCTGGCCCTTCACGACGAGGTCATGCGGGATCTTGCCGTCGTTCTCGACGTCGAAGGTGTAGGAGCCGGCCGGCAGCGAGCTCTCCGGGAGCTTGATCTTGAACTCGGTTTCGCTGACCTTCACCGTGCGGCTGGCGGGTTTCGTCTCTGTCGTCGCCCGCGTCTCGGTCGTCGCGGTCGTCTCCGTCGTGGTCTCGCCGCCTGCCTTGGCCTCCTCCGACTCCTTGCCGAAGTTCTCGACGGCGACGAGCATGCCGAGGAACAGGAGGACGCACACCGCCAGGAAGACCGGCAGCCCCCGCCCGGGGAACTGCGGGCGCCAGCGGGGCACCACCATCGAGACGATCAGGGAGAAGCCGGCGAAGATCGCGACGGCGAGCCCGAGCCCGATCTGGTGACCCGTCGAGAGCCCCTGCAGCAGCACCGCGGCAAGGTACCACGGCGCCCGACGCGGCTACATCGCTGCCGCATCGCCGGGCCGCGGCTCGTCGAGCCCCGTCTCCGGCGGGCCCACGGGCTCGGGCGAGAGCGGCCGCAGGTAGAGCTTGTCGTAGGCGAACGCCGCCAGCCCGGCCCCGATCAGCGGCCCCAGGTAGTAGATCCAGGCGTCGCTCCAGAAGTTCTGCACGATCTCGGGCCCGAAGGCGCGTGCCGGGTTCAGCGCGGCGCCCGTAAACGGGCCACCCATGAAGATGTCGAGCGTGATCGTGAAGCCGATCGCGAGGCCGGAGATCGAGGCGAAGGCGCCGCGCGGGTCGGCGGCCGTAGCGAAGATCACCCACACCAGGAAGAAGGTGAGGATGATCTCGATCACGAGCCCCATCCCAGGGCTCACGCCCGCGCCGAGGGAGGGTGCGCCGAGGTTGACTGCGTCCGCCTCAGGGCCGGGCACGACGCCACGCAGAACAAGCGCGGCGATCAGCGCGGCCGTGAACTGCGCGAACCAATAGGCGGCGGCGAGGTGAATCTCGATGCGACGCGTGACGAGAAAGCCAAAGGTCACCGCCGGGTTGAAGTGACCGCCCGAGATGTGACCGACCGCGGAGGCCATCACCGCGATCACGAGCCCGTGCGCCAGCGCGATCGCCGTCAGATTCGCGCCGTGCGTGGCGACGATCGAGCCGGCCCCGACGAAGATGAGCGCGAACGTGCCGACGAACTCGGCGAAACCGCGCTGCAACAGGGCCAAGCGCATGAAAAAACCCTAGAACGAGGGGCGGACGGAGCCTCGAAGCGCCCCCTTCGAGGGATCAGGAATGCGGCGCACGAGGACGACCTTTATCGCGGCGTATCACTGCGGAACGAAAGGCGGCACAACATGTCTGCGGACATCCTCAAGCGCAAGCTCCGCAACTTCCCCGTTGCGAACCTGAGCGTGCGCATCGCCTCGGCGTAGCCGAGCTTTCAAAGGCCGGGTGCTTGCCGAACCCGGCCAGATCGAATAGCTTGCCGACTCGCCCACGGGGAGGAGGCAGGTGCAGGACGAACGCGGAGGACGCGCGACTGATCTTCCGGCCGAGCAGCCGGCCTACGCCGCGCTCGGCGATCGCGTCACCGGGATCCTCGAAGCCGCCGAGCAGGCCGCCGAGGAGATCCGCGAGGAAGCACGTGCCCTTGCGGCCGACCTCGAGCGCGCGGCCAGGGCCGAGGCCGAGCGGCTGAAGCAAGAGCTGACGGCAGATGCCAGCAGCCTGCGCGACGAGGCCGAGGAGTTCTCACGCGACATGCGCCTCGCGGTCGAGGCCTATGCCACGCAGCACCGCCGCCAGGCCGAGGAAGAGGCCCGCACGCTCGTCACGGACGCCGAGAAGCAGACGACGGAGATGCGCGGGACCGTGGAGCAGATGCTGCGAGAGACGGAGGCGGAGGTGCGCCGGCGTCAGGACGAGCTCAAGGGCGAGGTGCGGATGCTCGAGAACCGCAAGCGCGACGCGCTCGAGCGGCTACGCGAGATCGCGGCGAGCGTGCAGGACGTGCTTCCGGGCGACGACTCCCTCTCGCGCGACCTGCGCCCGCAGCGCAGCGGCGCCCGCGAAGACTCCTAGCCGCAGGCGGCCAGCAGAGCCGCCCGTGACTCGATGTTCTTGACGTAGCGCAGCGTGCCGAGCGTCGGCGCCCTGCCGGCACGAGCGACCGCGGTCGGCCCGGCGTTGTAGGCCGCGAGCGCGAGGTCGACCGAGCCGAAGCGGTTGATCATCTGATGCAGGTACTGCGCCCCGGCGAGCACGTTCGTTGCGGGGTCGTCGCCGTCGAGGCGGAGCTCGCGCGCGGTCGCCGGCATCAGCTGGAGCAGACCCTTGGCACCGGCGCCCGACTGCGCAGAAGGATCCATCCGCGACTCCTCGTAGGCAGTCGCGACGAGCAGCGAGAGCGGGACGCCAGTCGTGGCAGCGGCGTTGGCGAAGGCCGCGTGGAAGCGCTCCGGCACTGGACAGGCTGGGCCGATCGTGGGCGCAGCGATGGCACGCGAGGGAGGCTTCGCCTTCGAGCTCTCCAGCCGCGTCGACTCCGCGACCACGGTCAACAATACGACCGCGAGCAGCGCCGCGCGGACGCTCCGCCACGCGACCGGGCTGCGCCTGGTCGGGAGGCGACGCCGTGTCACAGCGCGCCTGCGCGAGCGCGCGAACGAGAGATCCATCTCGGATAGGTTCCGCCACGCCACGAGGCAGGGATCGTACCCCCGATTCTGGCTTGGAAACTCGTGCCGGGGCCCTACCAACTCTTAACCCAATGCGTTCGAAAGCCTTGCTCTGGCTTGTCCCGGGCTTGGGCGGCGCTTCCCTAGCGTGGAGGCACAACGTTCGACCACGAACAGGGAGGTCTAAAGATGAAGCGCATCACCACTCTTCTGGCCGCGGCCGCAGTGCTGCTCGCGGTCTCGGTCCCGACGGTGCTCGCCTCCGGCGGCAACGGCACGCGGATCGTGCTGAAGCCTGCGAAGGCGTTCCCCGCCGCGAAAGGCGCGGCCAAGTTCCGGGCCAAGGCGGGCGAGCGCGAGCTGGAGGCGGAGGTCGAGCACGTCCGCCGCCTCGCCGGCAAGCGCGTCGTCTTCTACGTCGCCGGCAAGAAGCTCGGCGTCGCCAAGGTCAGCGCCCTCGGCGCGGCCCACATCAGCCGCAGCACCCAGCGCGGCCAGAGGGTGCCTAACGTCGGCGCGGGCACAGTCGTGAAGGCCCGCACCGCCGCTGGCGCGCTGATCGTCTCCGGCTCGTTCTAGCCACCGGCGTCACCGGCGCGGGCTTTCCCTTAGCGGAAGAGCTCGCGCCGGAAGCCGTTCCGGAACGGCGTCGCAAGCTCGAGCCTGTAGGTCTGCGAGAGGGGGCCTTGCACAGCGCCCGCTGATTGCCAACGGCTACTCGAACCGTTCGAGGCGGTGCCAGTACCAGGTGGGGCCGACTAGGACGACCGTCCAGCCCCGGGCCTCGAGCGTCTCGAGCAGCGCCGCGAGGGCCTGCTGCCCCTGCGGGTTCGACGTCTGGTCGTCGCGCAGGCGGAAGTACTTGGAGAAGGCGACGGCCCGTTCCTCGGAGCCTTCCAGCACGGCGTAGAGCTGGCACTTGACGAAGCCGCGCCAGAGCCTGATCTCGCACCGTGCGATGCTTGTTCCCTGCCGGTGCGAGGGGCGGCGCGCGACTTTGCGGGTCGGCTTGGCCTCCGGTCTCGGCGTCGGCGTGGCCTCTGGCCTCGCGGCCGGCTTCGCCTCCTGACTCGGTTTGGGCTCCTTTGGAGCCTTGGGCTGTGGCTTTGGCTTCGGTCGCGTCTCCGTGCTCTCGGAGACGGGGCTCGGCGCAGGCGGGGCCGGCTTGACGGCAACCGCCTCCACCAGCTCGTCCGAGCCGGGTGGCAGCCAGCGCCGCAGCGCATCGAGCAGCTCCTCGCCAGACTTGCGCTGGACGCTAGTCGTCGGCGGCCGCGGGACGCGCCGACGCCGGGAGAACGGCAGGCCGACATGCACCGGCCGCATGCGGCTCACGACGATCATCCCGGCCGCGACCATCGCCGCCAGCACCATCGTGACGAGCAGCA
>DATLPH010000012.1:0-5089 GCA_035535855.1 Gaiellaceae bacterium | reverse complement strand
CTACATGGGCGGCGAGGGGCGGCGCCTCTTCGGCCAGACGACCCCGAGCGAGCTGCGCGACAAGTTCAACATGAGCATCCGCCAGCCGATCGGCGTGGTCGGCGTGATCACGCCCTGGAACTTCCCGATCGCGATTCCGTCGTGGAAGATCGCGCCCGCGCTCGTCTGCGGCAACACCGTCGTCTTCAAACCGGCGACCGACACGCCGCTGCTAGGCGAGCGCTTCGTCGAGCTGCTTGTCGAGGCGGGAGTCCCGGCGGGCGTGATCAACGTCGTGCACGGGGGCGGGGGAGTGGTCGGCGACCGTCTCGTGCGCCACCCCGACGTGCCCGTGATCACCCTCACCGGCTCGCGGGAGACCGGCGTCGAGGTGATGCGCAACGCGGCCGAGAACCTTAAGCACATCCACCTCGAGCTCGGCGGCAAGAACGCGATCATCGTGCTGGACGACGCCGAACTCGACCTTGCGGTCGAGGGGATCATCTGGTCGGCCTTCGGCACCTCCGGCCAGCGCTGCACCGCCGCCTCGCGCGTGATCGTGCAGGCCGGCGCCTACGGGGAGCTGCAAAAGCGGCTCGTCGCGGCCGCCGAGAAGCTCCGCCTCGGCCCGGGCTGGGAGGAAGGCGTCGACGTCGGCCCGGTGATCAACGAGCGCGCCCTCGAGAAGATCCACTCGTACACGGAGATCGGGAAGGACGAGGGCGCGAAGCTGCTCACCGGCGGCGAGGTCGCCGGCGGCAACGGGCTCGGCGACGGGAACTTCTACCGCCCGACGATCTTCGGCGACGTCGACCCCGAGATGCGCGTCGCCCAGGAGGAGATCTTCGGCCCGACCACCGCGCTGATCCGCGTGAAGGACGTGGACGAGGCGATCAAGGTCTCCAACGGGATCAAGTTCGGCCTCTCGTCCTCGATCTTCACGCACGACGTGAACACCGCCTTCCGCGCGATGCGCGACCTCGAGGCCGGGATCACCTACATCAACGCCGGCACGATCGGCGCCGAGGTGCATCTGCCGTTCGGCGGCACGAAGGACACGGGCAACGGCCACCGCGAGGCGGGCCAGGCCGCGCTCGACGTCTTCACGGAGTGGAAGTCCATCTACGTCGACTACTCCGGGAAGCTGCAGAAGGCTCAGATCGACACGGCCGAATAGCGCGTCTTTCGTAGGCTCCGCAGCGTGAACCGCAAGCTCGTCGTGTACGTGCCGCGCGAGGCGCTCGACCCCTTGCGCGAGGCGCTGTTCGAAGCCGGCGCGGGCCGCATCGGCGACTACGAGCGCTGCTCCTGGTACACCGAGGGAACGGGAACGTTTCTCGGAGGCGAGGAGACGACGCCGAGCGTCGGGCAGCCCGGCCGCGAGCAGCGCGTCGCCGAGCTGCGCCTGGAGACGGTCTACCCGGCCGAGCGTGAGGTCGAGGTCGTCGAGGCGCTGCGCCGCGCACACCCGTACGAGGAGCCTGCCTTCGACCTCTACCCGCTCGCGTGAAGGCCCGGCTCTCGACCGACGGCGGCTCGCGCGGGAACCCCGGCCCGGCCGCGTACGGCTACGTGCTCGAGGCCGACGACGGGACCGTGCTGGACGCGCGCGGCGAGACGATCGGAGTCGCCACGAACAACGTCGCGGAGTACCGCGCCCTGCTCGCCGGGCTCGAGGCTGCGCTCGACCGCGGCATTGAGGAGCTCGAGGTCGTGTCGGACTCCGAGCTGCTCGTCAAGCAGATGCGCGGGGAGTACAAGGTCAAGAATGAGGCGCTGCGCGAGCTGGTCGACGACGCGCACGCGCTCGCCAGGAAGCTGGCCAGTGTCGAGTACACGGCCGTGCGCCGCGAGCACAACGAGCTGGCCGACCGGCTGGTCAACGAAGCGCTGGATTCGGCTCTCTAGCCCGCAGCTATACTTCGCCGCCCACGCGGATGTAGCTCAGTTGGCTAGAGCGTCTGCTTGCCATGCAGAAGGTCGTGGGTTCGAATCCCATCATCCGCTCCTCGAAAGCCCCGCTAGACGGGTCTTTTTGTTGCCTCGGCTGAAATCGTGATCGGCTCGTCGGCAGCGATAGTGCCCATTCGTGCCCAATGGAGAGCGCGATTCGGCCGTCTCGACGGACGGCGGCGACTGACGTAGGTTCACGATGGGGCCGGGTCGCGTTGCGCCGCCCGCAGGAGATCTTTCGCGCCCTTCTGCGCTGTACGGTCCGGGACGAGGCATACGCCCGAGCATGTGCGCTTGCCTACGACGGCAGAGGACCTCGAAGCTGCGCTTGATGGGCTTCGAGACGATCGAGCTTGTGGGTCTAGTTGTCGAGGTTGTACCGGGAGCGTGCCCGAGCGATCTCGGCCGCGTGGTCGTTTCCCCATTCGGAGAGCGCCATTAGCGGCTCGGTCATGCTCCAGCCCAGAGGCGTGAGCGAGTACTCGACCCGCACCGGAGCCTCCGCGAGGACCCGGCGCGCCACGATCCCGTCGCGCTCGAGCGCTCGCAGCGTGTCGGTCATGACCTTCTTCGAAGCGCCCGGCAGGCCGTCGAGCAGTCTGCTGTGGCGGTGGATTCCACGTGCCATCAGGAACAGGAGGTAGACCTTCCATCTCCCGTGCATCACGTCGAGGGCCGAGTCGATGCGCTGGACCAGCTCACGATCGGCTCCCGCAGAGTGGGCGGGGGCCCACCGGCGCGCGTTAAGGACCGATGCCTCGCGACCCAGCCGTTGCGTGCGACCAGGCGGAGTCACCGTGGCGGACGCCTGACTCTCGAGCCCTGGATCACGCGCGCTCCTTCCCCCGAAGTAATCGCGCTTTCGCTTGTGAGTCTCGCACGTATGGATACGTGGAGGTGCCCAGCGGCGTATTGCCTGCGCGGGCACGCGGGTAGAACACACGCTCCGACAACAGGGAGGGCATGAAATGGCGGAGCAGCATCTGTGCCAGCGTCACGGGCGCCCTGCAGTCGCATCGCGGGTTCGAATGCGGCCCGATGGCACCCAGGAGGTCGAGTACCTCTGCGAGATCGACCTCGCAGAGGAGCGAATGTCCGGCCGGCTCGGCGGAGGCCGCAGCCTCTTCGACGAATTCTTCTCCGACTTCTTCGACCGCTCGCCGACGAGCGGCGGCGCGGCCCCGCCCCAGGCGCCGGCGCGGCGCGCCGAAAGCGTCGACGTGACCCAATTCTTCAGCGACGCGACGAGGTCGCTTCTCCAGCGGGCCGCCCAGACCGCTCTCGAGTGGGGGAGCCTCGACCTCGAGAGCGACCACCTGCTCTACGGGGCCCTCCAGGACAACGTCGTTCGCCACGTCCTCGAGCAGGTCGGCGCGGACCCCGCCGCGATCGCGGCGCAGCTCGAGGAGGAGGCCGAGAAGGCGGAGCGGACCGACGTCGCCCCGTCGCTGGCCCCCGATGCGAAGGCCGCGCTGCTCGCCGCCTACGAGGAGTCGCGCGACCTGGGTTCCTCCTACGTCGGCCCCGAGCACGTGCTCCTCGCGCTCGCCCGCGACGACGAGTCGCCGGCCGGGCAGCTGCTGCAGCGGTTCGGTATCTCACACACGAAGCTGCGCGGCGCGGTCATTCGCGGCGTGGACGCGGGCGCTCCCCGTGAGCAGTCGAGCACGCCGCGGCTGGAGGAGTTCGGCCGCGACCTCACCCAGGAGGCGCGCGAGGGCAAGCTCGACCCCGTGATCGGCCGCGCCGACGAGATCGAGCAGACGATCGAGATCCTCTCGCGGCGAACGAAGAACAACCCGGCCCTGCTCGGCGAGCCAGGCGTCGGCAAGACCGCGATCGTCGAGGGCATCGCGCAGCGCATCGTCAACGACGAGGTTCCGGAGACGCTGGCCGACCGCCGCGTGATCTCGCTCGACCTCGCCGGGATGATCGCCGGCACGAAGTACCGCGGCGAGTTCGAGGAACGACTGAAGACCGTGATCGACGAGATCCGCGGCGCCTCCGACGAGCTGATCCTCTTCATCGACGAGATGCACACCGTCGTCGGCGCCGGGGCCGCGGAGGGCTCGATGGACGCCTCGAACATGCTGAAGCCCGCACTCGCGCGCGGCGAGTTGCACGTGATCGGCGCGACGACCCTCGACGAGTACCGCAAGAACATCGAGAGCGACCCGGCCCTGGAGCGGCGCTTCCAGCCGGTGTTGGTGCGCGAGCCGACCGTCGAGGAGACGATCGAGGTCCTGCGCGGATTGAAGGACCGCTACGAGGCGTTCCACCGCGTTCGCATCTCGGACGAGGCGATCGTCGCGGCCGCGGAGCTCTCCGACCGCTACGTCCGCGACCGCTTCCTGCCCGACAAGGCGATCGACCTGATCGACCAGGCCGGCGCGCGCGTGCGCTTGCGGATGAAGACGAAGGACGACGACACTCGCTCGCTCGAGGACGACCTGCGGCGGCTCACCCGCGAGCGCGACCAGGCGACCTCCGCTGAGGACTACGACCGGGCGGGGAGCCTTCGCGACAAGATGGAGTCCCGCCAGGGCGAGCTCGACGGCAGGCGCAAGGCGCGCCAGCGTGCGCCCGAGGTGACGCCAGAGGACATCGCCGAGGTGGTTTCTCGCGCGACCGGCATCCCGGTCTCACAGCTCACGAGCGAGGAGCGCGAGCGGCTGATGCGGCTCGAGGAGGAGCTGCACGGCCGGATCGTCGGCCAGGAAGAGGCCGTGCAGGCCGTCGCGGAGGCGGTGCGCCGCTCGCGTGCAGGCCTTGGCGACCCGAACCGGCCGATCGGCAGCTTCTTGTTCCTCGGCCCGACCGGCGTGGGCAAAACCGAGCTCGCCCGAGCGCTCGCCGAGGCGCTTTTCGGCGACGAGAGCCTGATGGTCCGCTTCGACATGAGCGAGTTCCAGGAGCGGCACACGGTCTCCCGCCTGGTCGGTGCGCCGCCGGGCTACGTCGGCTACGACGAAGCGGGCCAGCTCACCGAGCAGATGCGGAGGCGGCCGTACTCGGTGCTGCTCTTCGACGAGATCGAGAAGGCGCACCCGGACGTCTTCAACATCCTGCTGCAGATCCTCGACGACGGCCGGCTGACCGACGCCCAGGGACGGACGGTGGACTTCAAGAACGCCGTCGTGATCATGACTTCGAACAT
>DATLPH010000011.1:0-9856 GCA_035535855.1 Gaiellaceae bacterium | reverse complement strand
GAGCCGGTGCGGGGGCTCGTAGGCGACCACGTCGGCCCACTTCAGCTCCTCGCCCTTCGTCGTGCGCTCGTAGACCTGTCCGCCCGCGCCGCCCTGGAAGATCACGGTCTCGGGCCGCGTGCCGCCCTCGCCGGCCTCGATCGAGTGCGTCCCGAGCGGCCACCACTCGTGGATCCGCTCGGTGAAGGTGGCGAAGGCGTGCTCGACCGGGCAGTCGACCGTGACCGTCCGCTTGATCGCCTCCGTCTGTGTCGCGTGCGTGCTCATCCGTCTCTCCTCTCATCCTCGGCCGCCGCCTTGAACGCAGCGAGGGCCTCGCTCCAGAAGTCGTCGAAGTAGTCGCGGAGCTCGCCGAGCCCGTCCGGATCGAGCCGGTAGAGCCGCCGCGTACCGTCGCGGCGCTCGGTCACGAGCCCCGCTTCCTTCAACACGCGCAGATGCTGGGAGACTGCCGGCCTGCTGACGGGCAGCTCGTCGGCGATCTCGCCGACGGCCTTTGGGCCGTTGCGCAGCTGCTCGAAGATCGCCCGGCGAGTCCGGTCACCCAGCGCGTCCATGCCGTTTCGGTAAGCCATGGCTTACGTAAGCATAAGCTTACGTAAGTGCCGAGTCAAGCTCTGCGGAACTGAAGCTCGTGCCAGGAGGGCGTAGGGGCCAGCTCGAGCAGCGCGCGCTCGCCGCCGGGCTCGAGGTACGCGAACTCGGAGTTGCCCTCGTCCCAGGCCACGTCGAGCCGGCCGTCCTTGACGCGGTGGTCGAGCCACGCGCCGCGGAAGACGAGCTTTCGCAGCCAGTAGACGAGCGACTCCCCGTCCACGAGCGACAGGCGCTCCCAGTGACGCACGAGGTAGCGCCCGAGCTCGCTGCGCGGCTCCTCGATCACACCGTCTGCGGTCAGCTCGACCAGGTCCTCGGTCTCCTCGTCGTCGAGCTCGTTCTCGTCGACGAGCCCGAGCTTGAAGGCGGCCGAGCACACGCGCTGGGCGAAGTCGGCGGCGTTGAAGCTGAAGCGGAGGCGCAGGAACTCGACGACGATGTCGTCGCCCGACGAGTAGTTGTCCGCGGTCACGGCTGGAGGATAGCCCCGGCTCTAGACTGACCCCGGTGAGCACGAAGGCGGCAATCGTCTCGGGTCTGGTCACGGGGGCGCTCGTCCTGGTCGTGACGTGGGTGTTCGAGTTCTCGCTCGAGCGCGCCGCGGTGCTCGCTCCGGTGATCGTGGTCGTTTTCGGCGCGGTCGCCGGGCTCGCGGTGCTGTGGACGAAGGTCGGCTGGGAGGCGCTCGGTCGCGCGCGGCGGCCATGGCTCGTCGCGGGCGTCACCGCCGGCGTGGTCGCGCTGATCGCTGTGCTCTCGCTGCTCGGCGTAAATCTCCCGCGGGAGGGCTAGTCAAGCGCCGTCCGGAGGCCTCCGTACCGTGGACTGCCCATGTCCTGGCAGCTACGGAGCGAATGCGAACGGCCCGAGGTCGAGGACCTCGCGCGCGAGCTGAGCGTGAGCCAGGTGCTCGCCGCCGTGCTCGTGCGCCGCGGTCACACCGATTCCGCGGCGGCGCGCGCCTTCCTCGCCGCCGAGCTGCCCGAGCACGATCCGTTCCAGCTCGGCGACATGCGCGAGGCCTGCGAGGCGATCCACGCCGCGATCGCGGCCGGCACGAAGATCTGCGTGCACGGCGACTACGACGCGGACGGGATCTGCGCCACCGCGCTCGCCGTGCTGGTGCTCGGAGAGCTCGGGGCCGACGTGACGTGGCACCTCCCGAGCCGCTTCGACGAGGGCTACGGCGTCGGCCGCGAGACGCTCACGCGGCTGGCCGGCGAGGGCATCGGGCTCGTGCTGACCGTCGACTGCGGCGTGACCGCGGTCGAGGAGGTTGCGCACGCCCGCGAGCTCGGCCTCGCGATCGTCGTGACCGACCACCACCGGCCGGGGCCGGAGCTCCCGGACTGCCCGGTCGTCGGGCCCTACCGCGGCGAGTACCCGTTCCGCGAGCTCTGCGGAACCGGCGTGGTGTGGAAGCTCGGCCAGGCGCTGCTCGGCACGGACTCTGACGCGCTGGCACGCCACCTCGACCTCGTCGCCGTCGCAACCGTCGCGGACGTCGTGCCGCTCGTGGACGAGAACCGCGGGCTCGCGGTCGCGGGGTTGAGGCAGCTCGCACGGACGCAGAAGCCCGGCCTGCAGGCGCTGATGCGCTCGGCGCGGGTCGACGCGGCCGCGATCGACGCTGCGGCGATCGGCTTCCGGCTCGCGCCCAGGCTGAACGCGGCCGGCCGCCTCGGCCGCCCCGAGGCCGCGCTCGAGCTACTGCTCACCGAGGAGACCGAGCCCGCGACGCAGCTCGCGGCGCAGCTCGAGGAGCTCAACCGCGACCGCCAGGCGGTGGAGGAGCGCATCCTGCGCGAGGCCGTCGAGGAGATCGAGTCCTGGCCGGAGGCGCAGCGCCGCCGGCGCGCTTTCGTCGTCGCGGGCGCCGACTGGCACGAGGGCGTGATCGGGATCGTCGCCTCGCGCTTGGTCGAGCGCTACAACCGCCCGGTCGTTCTGATCGCGGGCACCGACGGCAACTGGAAGGGCTCCGGCCGCTCGATCCCGGGCTTCGACCTGCACGACGGCCTACGCCGGTGCGCGGGCGACCTCGAGCGCTGGGGGGGCCACGCGGCGGCGGCCGGGCTCTCGATCAAGCCCGAGCGCGTGCCCGCCTTCGCCGAGGCCTTCTCCTCGATCGGCGACGCGGAGCTCGCCGAGGACGACCTGCGCCCCCCGGCGCTGGTCGACGCGCTGGTCCACGGCCGCGACCTCACGCTCGAGCTCTGCAACGAGCTCGCGCAGCTCGCGCCGTTCGGCCTCGGCAACCCGAACGTGACCTTGCTGCTCGCCGGTTGCCAGCTCGTCGACCTCGCGGCGGTGGGCGAGGGCAAGCACCTCAAGTTCCGGGTGCGCGAGGACGGGCGCGACTCCGGCAGCGCGATCGCGTTCCGGATGGGCCGCCGGCTCGACAGCCTGCGCCGCGCGGGCGCCTACGACCTCGCGTTCAAGCTCGAGGCGAACCAGTGGAACGGCACCGTCGCCCCGCAGCTGAACGTCCGCCATGTGTTCGAGGCCGACGAGCGCTATGTCGAGAAGCGTGAGTGGCTCAAGGCCGAATGGCGCAGCGACGACCGCGATCCGGTCGCCGCGGCGATCTTCGAGGAGCTCGGCCTCGCCGAGGGCGGTGCACGTCGGCACCTGCTCGAGTCCGAGCGGTTTCTCGCGTTGATGTCCGAGCCGGCGCTCGCCCGCGCCGCCTAGCAGGGCTACGATCTGCGCATGGGACGAATCCTCAGAAGGCTCAAGCAAGCACGCCTCCGCGCGTTCGACCGCGGCGACAACACCTTCGGGTCGGAGCGTCCGATCGACAACACCGACGCGGGCGCGGGGATGATCAACCCCAACCCGATGGCACCCGGCCCGGCCCAGTTCCCGCCGAACTACGTCAAGACGGACGACGGCCGCCCGCGGCACTGACCGCCGCCAGCTGAGCCCTGCGCGGCCGCCAGGGCCGCGCTGCCCGCGCCGTGTCGTCGAGCGAGACCAAGAGTCGCGCCAGCCGCGCGGCTTTTCGTTCTTCGCGTCTTCTGCGCATGAGGGCCATCGTTCGCGTCGGATGAGTTCCCTCCTGCGCGCGGAATTACGCATAGTCCGGCCAGGGGAAAGGCCCGGAGTACACTTTTCTCATGACGGTTCTCGAGTCTGCAGAACGACATCACGAGCTGATCGATGAGCTCATCGAGACCGTCGCTGCCTACAACAAGGACGTCGACCGCGAACTGCTGACGCGAGCCTTCCGGTTCGCCGCCACCGCGCACGAGGGCCAGCAGCGCCGCTCCGGGGAGGACTTCATCAACCACCCCTGGGGCGCGGCCAAGATCTGCGCCGAGCTGCGGCTGGACGAGCAGACGATCGCCGCTGCGCTCCTGCACGACGTGGTCGAGGACACCGACACGGACATCAAGGAGGTGCGCGACGAGTTCGGCGACGAGATCGCCCAGCTCGTCGAAGGCGTCACCAAGCTGACACGGATCCAGTTCCAGAGCCGCGAGCAGGCGGAGGCCGAGAACTACCGCAAGATGATCGTGGCGATGGCGCAGGACGTGCGCGTGATCCTGATCAAGCTCGCCGACCGGCTCCACAACATGCGCACGATCGAGTACCTGGGCAAGCAGAAGCAGGTGCAGAAGGCCAAGGAGACGCTCGAGGTCTACGCGCCGCTCGCCCACCGGCTCGGGATCAACAAGCTGAAGTGGGAGCTCGAGGATCTCGCCTTCGCGACGCTGCACCCGCGCAAGTACGAGGAGATCAAGGCGATGGTCACCGAGCGCCGCGCCGACCGCGAGGAGCACGTGCGCGAGGCCGCGATGACCCTGCAGCGCGAGCTCGAGAAGGTCGACATCCCCGCCGACATCGCGGGGCGCGCAAAGCACTTCTATTCGATCTACGACAAGATGGCCAAGAAGGGCCGCGAGTTCAACGAGATCTACGACCTGACGGCCATGCGCGTGATCGCCGAGCGCGGGGGCGAGGAGGGGACGCGCGACTGCTACGGCGCGCTCGGTCTGATCCACTCGCTGTGGAAGCCGATGCCCGGCCGCTTCAAGGACTACGTGGCGATGCCGAAGCTGAACGGCTACCAGGCGCTGCACACGACGGTCATCGGTCCCGAGGGCCGTCCGCTCGAGATCCAGGTGCGCACGCGCGAGATGCACGAGACGGCCGAGTTCGGCGTCGCCGCGCACTGGCTCTACAAGCACGGCCGCGCCGGCAAGTCGCGCGACGACGAATGGGTCGCGTGGGTGCGGACGCTGATGGACTGGCAGGAGGACGAGGCCGACCCGCGCGAGTTCATCAAGACCTTCCGTACCGACCTGTTCGAGGACGAGGTCTACGTGTTCACGCCGAAGGGCGAGGTCAAGGCGCTGCCGGCCGGGTCGACGCCGATCGACTTCGCGTACGCCGTTCACACCGACGTCGGCCATCGCACCGTCGGCGCGAAGATCAACGGGCGGATTGTCCCGCTTCACTACCGGCTGAAGAGCGGCGACTTCGTCGAGATCCTGACCACGAAGAGCGGGCGCGGCCCCTCGCGCGACTGGATCTCGCTGGCCGCCTCGTCGCGCGCGCGCAACAAGATCCGCCAGTGGTTCTCTCGCGAGACGCGTGAGGAGACCGAGCACAAGGGCCGCGAGACGCTCGAGACGGCGCTCAAGAAGCAGAACCTGCCCTACCGCAAGCTGCAGGGCTCCGCGGTGCTGGCGCAGGTGATCCGCGAGAGCGGCTTCAAGAAGGCGGAGGACTTCTACATCGCGCTCGGCTCGGGGAAGCTCCAGCCGGGCCAGATCGTCAACAAGGTGATCCAGCGCCTGAAGACGGAGCAGGTCGTCGAAGAGGAAGCCGTCCCGCTCAAGGCGCCCAAGGCGCGTCACACGACGGCCAGCGAGAACTTCGGCATCGCCGTCCGTGGCGTCGACGACGTGCTCGTGCGGCTGGCGAAGTGCTGCACGCCGCTGCCGGGCGACCCGATCGTCGGCTACATCTCGCTCGGCAAGGGGATCACGATCCACCGCGAGGACTGCTCCAACGTGAAGGCGCTGATGCGGAACCCGGAGCGGTTCACGGCGGTCTCGTGGGACGGCGGCGCGACGCAGAGCTTCCGGGTTCAGATCTCGGTCGACTCGTGGGACCGGCCGCGGCTGCTCGAGGACGTCGCCCGTACGTTCTCCGAGCACGGCGCGAACATCGTGGAGTACGGCGGTCACGTCGAGGACCAGCTCGCGAAGAACTGGTACGTCGCGGAGGTCGGCGACGTGAAGGCGCTCCGCAGCCTGCTCACGGCGCTGCGCAACGTCGACGCCGTCTTCGACGCCTACCGCGTCACGCCCTCGTAGCCAGTCCCTCGTTCGAGGGAACCGTCCTGCGGTCACACCTCCGAGAACCGCCTGCTCAAGCCGATTGCGTCAGATCCCCCAAATGGGTGATCGTCCCTCGAACGGGCGGGGTACCTCGAACGAGGGATGGCGGTTTTCGCGGTCCTGACTACAACGTGACGTAGGGGAGGGGGCTTCTCCAAAGAGCTGCGGCGCCCGCTCGTTTCGAGGACGGCGGGTGGGCGCCCAGCGCGCCCGGCCGGTGGCGGCCGTCCGGGCGCGCCGGGTGCCTCTCAGCCGAGCGCGAACACTTGGGGAACGGCTTGGTTGAGCGCCGCGCGGGGGACGAGTGCCCAGAAGCGGCCTTGCTTGACCGGGGACACCGCAACGACCCGGCCCTGCGCCACGACGGTCACCGAGCGCGCTCCGGCGGCACGTCCGCTGACCTGGACGAGCGCGCTCGAGCGGTCGATCGGGTCGAGGTCGCGGATCCGGCGGCCTCCCGCGAACGAGTGGCCGAGCAACCCGCGGTCCCGGCCGACGGCGAACACCGTCGGGAGTGGAGTGCCGGAGCCGAAGAGGCGCACTTCGCGGCGGAGAGCCTCCTGACGGAGCCGCTCGAGCCGCTCGGCAGGCACGACGAACTTCTTCCCGCGGTCCTTGACGAGGACGACGTCGCGTTCCGGCGGCCGGCTCCCCAGCAGCGACTTGCCGTCGACGCGCCACGGGATGCGCACGCCGATCGCGTCGGCGAGCGTGGGCACGATGTCGATCGTCCGCGCCGGCTCATGCACGACGCGCCCGCGGCGCTGGTCAGGCAGCTTCACGAACAGCGGCACGTAGGCGATGTCCTGCAGGTTCGCGGGCGAAAGCGGCCGCCGCTTCTGGCCGGCGCGGAAGCTGACGCCGTGGTCGGCGGTGACGACGAGCACCGCGCGGTCGTACAGCCGGGTCGCGCGGAGCCGCGCGAGCAGCCGCCCGAGCACCCGGTCGGCGTACCCGAGCTGGAGCAGGTGCCGCTGCCAGTACTGGTCGACGGCCGCCTGGTTGTCCGTCCAGACCTCGTCGGGACCCCAACCCGGCGCGGCGCGGATGTCGTACCGCTCGCCCGACGGTCGGTACGTCCACGGGCTGTGCGGCAACATCAGGTGCAGGTACCAGAGGGCTGCGCCTCCCGCTGGGCGCAGCGACGACATGAAGACAGGATCGACGTGCCCGGGGTCGTGATGGGAGCTCGCGTCGCGCAGGAAGTTGTCCCAGCCGTTCGCGATCGAGGGAATCCCGCCGGTGAGGTCGTCCGGGAGAAGCTGACGCAGGTAGACGACACCCGTGTCCTCGGCGAGCGTGCCGACGCGGCCGCCGAATGAGCCCTCGAGCCCGGGGCAGAGCGAAGGCGGGCACAGGTGGGTCTCCTCGTCGAGCACGTGCATCCGCGTGCCGTTGCCCATGAGCGTGAACAGGTTCTGCCGGTGGTCGGTGTAGACGGGGAACTCGCCTGCACGCGGATACCGCGCGGTCAGGATCGCCGGCACCGCGTGCGTCGTTCCCTCGGCCACGGTCGAGGTGCGCGCGAACCAGGTCGACCCGCGGGCGAGCCGGGCGAAGCTCGGGAAGCGTGCCGCGTCGATGCGGCCGCGGGCGTCGAGCAGCGAGTTGATCGGCAGCTCGTCGAACGCGATCAAGACGACGGGCGCGTGCGGCCGCGCGCCGGCGGCGAGCGCCGTGTCCGCGCCGGAGAGCGTCAGCCGTGAGGCATCCGAGTTGAAGAGGAACAGCGCGAGAAAGAGCAGCGGCGCGGGCGCGAGCACCGTCAACACGAGGCGCGCCGTGTTGAAGCGGAGGTAGATCTCGGCTGCGGCGACCCCCACGGCCGCCGCGGCCGCGACGAGCAGCCAGCCCGAGCCGCCGGTCCCCCTGATCGCCTGCAGCACGAACAGCGCCACGAGCCCGGCCACGAAGACGCTATGAACCGCCCAGCGGATAGTTCGTCCGAACAGGCATTCGAGCCCGAGCAGGAGCGTGGGCGGGACGAAGACCAGGACGAGCGCGAACAGGACGACGTCCCAGCGAGTCGACCCGCGCGCGGCGAAGAACTCGCCGTTCTTCCCCAGCAGGTCGAAGAGCGGCTGTGCGACCGCGAACGACCAGAGCACGAGCAGGTGCAGGCCGGCCAGCCACCACGGCTGCGCCTGCGGGCGGCTCACGACCGCGGCTTCGCGAGGTAGAGCGTGCGCGTGCCGGAGCCGAGCTCCTCGCGCCGCTCGACCTCGAAACCAGCCGCGAGCGCGAGTTCGAACGCCTCGCGCCCGTAGGACTCATGCGTCTCCGAGCGCTTCGCGGCCAGCAGGCGCGTCACCATCGGGTCGTCGCGGTCGGCGAACTCGATCACGAGCCGCGAGCCGAGCCCGCGCAGCCAGGTGACGAGCTCCGCGAACGGCAGGTTCCGCCCGATCGCGAGGTGGTGCACGAGCGCGAGGGCGAGCACGAGGTCCGGCCGCCCGCGCTCCTCCAGCCGACGTCGCTCGAGGCCGCGCCAGCCGCGGTCCGGGGAGGGGTCGGCCAGGTCGACGACGAGCGGGAGGATCGTCTTCGAGCTCTCCGCGCGCAGCGCCGTGTACAGCTCGCCGGCCACGCGCTCGTCGCCGTCCACCGCGAGGACGTGTTCCGCGCCGACCGCCCGCGAGAAGCGGCCGTCGTTGGCGCCCAGATCCCAGACGAACTCCGCCGGGCCCGAGCCGGCGACGAAGCGCTCCTTGCGCGCCGCGTCCTCGTCGCTGTACGGGGCCGCGTCGCGGTAGCCCGCCCACTCGGAGCGGCCGCGCTTCGGCGAGAGCCGCTCGACGAGCTTGCGCAGGCGGCGCACGTTGGCCTGGATAAGCTCCTTCTTGAAGCCCGCCGCCTTGAGCTCCGAGCGGACGTCTCGCTCCCGGTCGGCGTGCTTGGCCTCGAGCCGGTCGTGCAGGACGACGTGCGTGAGCACGCCACGGCGGAAGCGCGGCAGCAGCGCTCGAGCCTCGCTCGGCTCGATCCCTTCGAGACTCCCGCGCAACCACGCCTGCGGCGGGATCCCCCGATAGGCCTGCAGCATCAGCGGATAGAGGAAGAGCGTGCAGAACTGCCGGTAGCCGGCCCAGGGCTCGCCCTCGCGCAGGCGCTCGAAGGAGCCGACGTCCACGAACACCGGCTCCGAGCCGCGCCACTGGACGTTGTACGGCGAGCCGTCCTTGAGCACGAAGCCCTCGGCAAGCGCCTCGTCGAGCAGGCCGAGCTGGAGCAGGGCCGCGTCGCGCAGCATCTCGAAGGGCCACTCGTACGGGTACGACACGAACGGGAGGCGCTCGTGCCGGAGCAGGCCGGGCTCGATCTCCTCGGTTGCGACGATGCGCCCGTCCTCGAGCGCCCGCCGGAAGAAGCGCGCGTTCTCAAGAGCTTCCCAGTCCTCGCGGCCTCGCGAGGACAGCTCGCGCAGCACCTCGCCGTCGGGCGAGTAGACCACCCGCGCCTCGGGATCTCGGAAGGAGGCCGGCTCGGGAGTGCGGCTAGGTGTCGTCGTCATCCCTGCGGATGCGCAGGGCTCGCAGGAAGCGCCGCCAGGTCAGCTTCATCGTGACTCCGATGGCCGCCGCACCCCCGAGGATGATCTGGAGCAGCATGCTCCCGGAGCCGGCGTCGAGGTAACCGAGTGGTGACATCGGCGGAATACTAGTGACAGTACGGCGAGATCAGCAGCGCAACGCGCTCGAGGAAGACACGGTCATCTTCGCCAAACGCGGCCGGCCGGTCGGAGTCGATGTCGATCTCGCCGACGACGATGTCCTCGTAGGCGATTGGGACGACGATCTCGGAGCGCGTCGAAGGAAAGCAGGCGAGGTAGCGCGGGTCGGCGTTGACGTCGTCGA
This sequence comes from Gaiellaceae bacterium, assembly GCA_035535855.1. GTDB lineage: Bacteria > Actinomycetota > Thermoleophilia > Gaiellales > Gaiellaceae > AC-32. The sequence goes on along the minus strand of DATLPH010000011.1, from coordinate 54 downwards.
CGACCTCCGTCTGCCCGCTCGCTGCGGCTGCGCCGCAGACTCCCTGGCCGACCG
>DATLPH010000010.1:0-2319 GCA_035535855.1 Gaiellaceae bacterium | reverse complement strand
CTGAATGCCCTCGGCGATCGCTGCCGCCTGCTGCTCGTCGACGAGCGCGGCACCGGGCGCTCGGAGCCTTCGGCGCCCGAGACCTGGGGGCTCACCCACCACGCGGCCGACATCGAGGCGATGGCCGGCACGCTCGGGCTCGAGCGCTACGCGGTCCTCGGCCACTCCTACGGGGCGTTCATCGCGCTGCAGCACGCGGTCGACTTCCCGGGGCGACAGGCCGCGACGATCGTCTCCAGCGGCATCCCCGACTCGCGCTTCCTGGCACATGTCGAGCGGCAGCTCGCCGCCTTCGAGCCGGTCGAGCTGCGCGAGCAGGTGCAGGCGTCGTGGGCGGCCGAGGCCCACGCGCACACGCAGGAGGAGGTCGCGGCCCTGCTCGCCGACCAGCTCCCGTTCCATTTCGCCGACCCACGCGACCCGCGCATCGATGACATGCGCGCCGCCCTGGGCGACGCCGTCTACGGCCCCGACGTGCTGCGCGCCGCCGCCACCGAGGACTACGGCGCGATCGCCCTCGAGGACCGCCTGGCCGACGTCGCGCATCCGGTGCTCGTGCTCGCCGGACGCCACGATCGCACCTGCCCTGTGCCGGCGGCCGAGGCGATGGCGGCGGGCGTGCCCGACGCCGAGCTCGTGATCTTCGAGCACAGCGGCCACATGGCCTTCGTCGAGGAGAACGACGCCTACGTCGCCGCGGTGCGCGACTTCCTCGAGCGCCGTGCGGCCGCCTGAGCGTCAGCCGCCGGCGCGGACCTCGGCGGCCGCGGCCTCGGCCAGCTCGAGCTGGTCGCGCACGAGATCGAGACCCTGCGCCCAGAACGTCGGGTCCTCGAGGTCCAGGCCGGCGATGGCGGCCAGCTCCTCGGGGCTGCGCGAGCCTCCCGAGCCGAGCAGCTCGAGGTAGCGCGGCACGAAGCTCTCGCCCTCCTCGAGGTAGCGGCGATACACGCTGAGCGCCAGCAGCTGGCCGTAGGCGTACGCGTAGACGTAGCCCGGCGTGCCCACGAAGTGCGGCACGTAGGACCACCACATGCGATAGCCGTCGGTGATCTCCACAGCGTCGCCGAGCATCTCGGCCTGCGACTGCTGCCAGAGCTCGCCGAAGCGATCGACGCTGAGCTCGCCCTCCTCGCGCCGGGCGGTGTGCACGAGCGCCTCGAAGCCGTTCATCGCAGTCTGGCGGAAGACGGTCGCGATCGAGCCCTCGATGTTCTCGGCCAGCAGGGCCAGCCGGGAGCGGGGAGTGTCGGCCGCGTCGAGCAGCCGACGGAAGACGAGCGTCTCGCCGAAGACCGACGCGGTCTCGCTGACGGTCAGCGGGGTGTGCTGCTCCATCGGCCCGCGCGGGATCGCGAGCGCCGCGTGCAGGCCATGGCCGAGCTCGTGGGCGAGCACGAGCACGTCACGCCGGCGGCTCGTGTAGTTGAGCATCACGAACGGGTGCACGCTGGGCGTGGTGTAGGCGCAGAAGGCGCCGCCGCGCTTGTTGGGGCGCACGGGAGCGTCGATCCAGCGCTCGTCGAAGAACCGCTGGGCGAGGTCGCCGAGGACGGGCGAGAACTCGTGGAAGGAGGTGAGGACGAGCTCGGTGGCCTCGGGCCACTGCACGGTGGCCTCCTCGTCGGCCACCGAGGCCATGCGGTCGTAGTCGGCCAGCCGGTCGACGCCGAGCAGCTCGGCCTTGAGCCGATACCAGCGCCGCGGCAGGTCGTAGTTGGAGCGCACGGCCTCGAGCAGCGCCTGCACGGACTCGTCGCTGGCCTCGTTGGCGAGGTTGCGGCTGGCCAGCCAGCTCGGGAACGAACGCAGGCGGTCGTCGACCGCCTTGTCGAGCAGGAGCGTGTTGAAGACGTAGGCGCGCGTGCGCAGACCGGGCTCGAGCGCGGCGGTGACCGCCTCCGCCGTCGTGCGGCGCACCTCGCGGTCGGGCGACATGAGGCGGCTGAGGGCGACGTCGAGCGGCACGCCGTCGTCGGCGTCAGGGAGCTCGACCCGGATCGCGCTCGTCAGCTCGGAGAACAGGCGCGTCCACGCGTCGCGGCCCGTGAGCGCCTTCTCGGTCAGCAGCCTCTCCTCGGGCTCTGAGAGGAGGTGGGGGCGGTAGCGGCGCAGCGTTCGCAGGTGGTGGCGCGTCGTCTCCAGCCCGTCGGCGCTCAGCAGCTCGTCGGCGCGGTCGTCGTCGATGGCGGCCCACTCGAGCTCGAAGAAGAGCAGCTTGGTCTCGACGGCTGTCGCGCGCTCCTGCACGCGGGCCAGCAGCGCCCCGTTGGCCGGGTCGGCCGTGTCGACCGCGAAGCGCAGCATCGCGTAGGAGCC
>DATLPH010000009.1:0-22464 GCA_035535855.1 Gaiellaceae bacterium | reverse complement strand
CGGTGACGCTTGCCGTCTGCACCAGCATCCGCTCCGGCTTCATGTCTCGTACCTCAGCTCGGTCTCGCCGATGCGGACGACGTCGCCCGGGGTCAGCCGCTTCGCGCGCGTCAGCTGGATGCCGTTCAGGTAGGTGCCGTTGGTGGAGCCGACGTCCTCGAGCCAGACGCCGTCGCGGCGGGGCTCGATGCGCGCGTGCTCGCTGGAGGCGTATTCGTCGGCCGTGAGATCCACATCGTTGTGCGCGCCGCGGCCGACGAGCAGCGCGGACGAGTCGAGCGAGAGCTCGTCGCCCTCCTCGAGCGCGGGGCTCCTCACGACGACCAGGCGCCCGCTGTCGACCTGCGGGTCATCCTGCCCCAGCCCCGGCACCGAGCCGGGCGCGAGCACGAAGCTCTCCTGCGGCATGCGCACGTCACGCGCCGCCGAGCGGACGATCCGCCAGATGAACAGGTAGAGCAGGACGAGGAACGCCAGCTTGAGGACGAGCAGGGCCTCCTCGACTGCGACGGACCCGAGCATCACGCCTCCGACTCCGTCTCCCGCCGGAACACGAGCTCGGTCGAGCCCAGCGTGATCTTGTCGCCCTGGCGCAGCTTTGCCCGCTTCTGGCGCCGCCCGTTCACCTCCATCCCGTTGGTCGAGCCGAGGTCGATCGCCCAGTACGCCGCGCCTTCCTGCCGCACCTCGGCGTGCTTGCGCGAGACGTTCGGGTCCGAGAGCTGGATGTCGCAGTCCTTCGAGCGCCCGATGGTGGCGCGTCCGTCGTCGAGCTCGTGCTTCGTGCCGTCGTACGTGAGACTGACGGCCTCGCGGCCAAGGCCGAGGTCCTCGACCGAGACGGCCTCGGTCTCGGCGGGCTTGCGATAGATCATCGTCGCCCCCGGCTGTGCCTGCGCAGGCGGCGCGCCGGGCTGGGGGACCGCGCCCTGCACCATTCTCGTGGCGATCCCGAACTCGCCCATGTCGAGGTCGTCGTCGGTCTCGAACTTGACCTCGGGCGGCGAGAGCAGCTCGTAGCGCTCCTTGCGCGCGTTCTCGGCGATGTATTCCTGCAGCTCGCTCTGGAGCGAATCCTCGTAGCTGGCGAACTGCTCCCGGTCGGAGGTCGCGAGGTAGACCGTGTACTCGTTCGGCGCATACACGCGCGAGACCGAGACCACGCGGTGGTCCTCCATCTCCTTGACGAGCTTGCGCGCGAGCTCGACCGGCTGTACGTGCGTGCGGAAGGCACGGCCGAAGACACCCTCGAAGAGGCCTTCGATTTTGTGCTCGATGTTCCTGAGGACGCTCATGCCGGCAGGGTTATGCCCCCGCCCTGAACTCTAACCCTGGGCTCTCAGCGCCAGGACGGTGCAGGTGGCCCAGGCGGCTAGCACGAGCGGCGCGGCGGCGACCGTTGGCGCGGGAAGCAGCGTCGCCGCGATCAGGGCTGCGCCGAGGCCGGCGATCCACCACAGGCCGCGCTCGCGCACGAAGGGGAGGGCGACCGCGGCCGCGGCCAGCACGGCAGCCTCGAGCAGAAGCGTCGGGTGGGACCCGGCGGCGTGCGCCAGCGCGACCAGCACGGCGAAGGGATCGTCGCTGCCGGCGATTCCCAGGCCCTTCGGCGGCGCGGCTCCCGTGAAGGGCAGCGCGGCGTGGCGGAGGCCCGCGACCATCCCGGCCAGCAGCACCCCGGCTCCGACCTGGAGCGCACGGCGGACGTGACTGCCGATCCCCTGGGCGGCGAGCGGGAGCAGCCCGATCGCGAGCAGCGGGGCGAACAGCGGCCCGAGGACGAGGAAGAGCCCTTGTCGCGGAGCACGCCAGGAGGCGGCGAGCCAGCAGCAGGCGACGGCGCCGTAGGCGACGGCCAGGCCCGAGGAGACGTTCCCGAGCGGGAGCACGGGCACGGCGAGCGCGAAGGCCAGGCCGAGCCGTGGGCGGAAGAGCGTCAGCGCACCGGCGATCAACGCGAGCAGCGGCACCAGCAGCGAGGGAAAGAACGGCAGCGCCGCTGCTGTCCAGCCGGCGAACAGGGCGGCGGCCGCGGGCGCGGCGAACCGGGTTGGCACGCGCACGGCGGGGATCGCCATGCCGCCGCCGCCGGTTTTGCGCCGCCGCAGCCGCTCGGCGAAGGCATCGCGGAGCTCGAAGCCGAGCGTGGCCGAGGGCGGGCGGGCGGAAGGATTGATCGAGAGCATCCGGTCGACGAGCGCGCAAAGCGGCTTCGGCAGGTCGGGCCGCACCTGCGCGAGCGGCGCCGCACCGGTCTCGATCCGCTTCGCCGTCTCCAGCAGCGAGCCGTTCCAGAACGGGTGCCAGCCCGCGAGTGACTCCCAGAGCATCGCGCCCACCGCCCAGATGTCCGCGGGCGGCCCGCCGGACTCGCCGTGGACGAGCCGCTCGGGCGGGACGTAGGCGAGCGTGCCCGGCACGTCGCCGGTCGCCGTCAGCGACTCCTCCTCCGCCAGCTGCGCGAGCCCGAAGTCGAGCAGGCGGACGGACAGCTCGTCGCCCTCGGCGAGCAGGACGTTGGACGGCTTCACGTCGCGGTGCACGATCCCGCGCGCGTGAGCGTGCGCGAGCCCCTCGAGCACCTGCGCCGCGGTTTCCACGGCGGCCGCGTCGTCCAGCTCGCCGGCACGGAGCGCCTGCCGCATCGTTTGGCCGGGCACGTACTCGTAGGCGATGTAGACGTTGCGCGAGTCGCGGTCGAGCCCGTAGGCGCGCAGGCAGCGCTCGTGGCGCAGGCGCGCGGCCGCCAGCGCCTCGCGCTCGGCCCGTGTAGCTGCCTTCCCCTCGCGGGGAACGATCTTCAGCGCGACGTCGAGTCCGGTTCGCTCGTCACGCGCGAGCCAGACCGAGCCGGACCCGCCGCTGCCGAGCGGGCGCAGGGGCCGATAGCGCTCGGCGACGAGCTCACTCGGAGAGAGCGCAAGTGCGGCTTCGGCCACGACCTCCTTCGTTTCGCCCTCCCGACGAGAGTCCTGCTACCTCCGATGAAGTCGGTAGAGTGGGCCGGATTTTTCCTGCAAAGACGGGATATGACAGAGCGCGACACCGACATCGATTTCGACTTCTTCGAGGACGAGCCCCCGACGCAGGAGACCTCGCGGACGGAGCGGCTGATCCCTCGGCGCGGTCCGCGTGGTCCTGAGCGGCCGCCGCGCACGCCCACGAACCTGACGCCGCTGTTGCGGCTGATCGGTCTGATCGCCTTCGCGATCCTGATCATCGTCCTGCTGGTCTTCTGGGTTCAGAGCTGCCGCGAGGCCGGCAAGGAGAAGACCTACAAGAGCTACATGACAAAGGTCTCCGACGTCGCGCGGGCCTCGCAGCAGGTCGGCCGCGGCCTCAGCCAGGCGCTCGTCGGCCAGGGCCTGAAGGAGGCGCAGGTCGAGCAGCGCATCGCCGGGCTCTCCCGCCAGGAGCAGCTCGACGTCCAGCGCGCCCGCGAGATCACGCCGCCCGGGACGCTGCGTGACGAGCACCAGGCGCTGATCCAGGCGCTCCAGTTCCGCGTCAGCGGCCTGAACGGGCTCGCGAATGCGCTGGCCGCGACCGCCAACACCAAGGACACCACGCGCGCGGGCACGATCCTCGCCGCCCAGATGCAGCGCCTGCTCGCCAGCGACGTGATCTACGAGGACTCGTTCAAGAGCCCGTCCGAGGCGGAGCTCAAGCGCCAGGGCGTCACGGGCACGAGCGAGACCGGCGGCCCGCTCGTCCCCGACTCGAATTTCCTTCAGAGCGCCGACATCGTCACGCCGACCTCGATGGTCACCGTGCTGAGCAAGATCCGAGGCGGCACGGTCACACCCAGCACGGGCGGCCTGCGCGGCACGAACCTCGTCTCGGTCAAGGTGCAGCCGCAGGGCGTGGAGCTGAGCACCTCGACGCAGACGACCGTCGTCGTGCGCACGAACATGACGTTCCAGGTCGTGATCGAGGACTCCGGCGACTCGCAGGAGGCGAACATCCCGGTGACGCTCCGGATCGTCCAGTCGGGGAGCCCGGACATCGTCAAGCACGCGACGATCGGCTTCATCAGCCCGGGCGAGCAGAAGACGATCAACTTCACGAACTTCACGACGCCGAGCTTCAGCAAGCCCGCGGTGGTCAAGGTCGAGGTGCAGCCGGTGGACAACGAGAGCAAGACCGACAACAACTCCGCCGACTACCCGGTCATCTTCTCGGTCGCGTAGCCCCGTGAGCGTCTCGAGCGCGACCGCCGCCTGGATCGCGACCGGTGCCGCCGTTGTCGCCGTCCTCGCGCTGCTCGCGGTGATCTGGGTGCTGCTGCGGGTGAGAGGCCTCCGCCAGGGGCAGGCCGTGCTGCTGGGCGAGGGGAAGACCGACCTGGTCGACTTCGCCGTCTCCCTGCAGGGGCGCATCGACGACCTCCATCGCGCGGTGGACGAGGTCGCCGCCGGGCTCGTGCGGGTCGACCGGCGTGTGGACGGCTCGGTGACGAACGTCTCGATCGTGCGCTACGACGCCTACGAGGACACGGGCGGCCACCAGTCGGCGTCGCTGGCGGTGCTCGACTCGGCGCGCTCGGGGGTGGTCGTGACGGCGATCCAGGGCCGTGATTACGCCCGGATCTACATGAAGGAGCTCGACCGCGGGCGCGCGTCGATCGCCCTCTCGCCCGAGGAAGCGGAAGCCGTTGAGAGGGCCATGTCCCGCTAAACGCCCTACGGGCTAACCTGCGCAGAGCACTCGGCCTGCGGCCGTGTCCTGCACGCTGACTGCTAAATTCGGCCCGTTGTGCAGCAAGTTCTTGTTCTCAACGCGAGTTACGAGCCGCTGAACGTCACAACCGTTCGCCGTGCGCACGTGCTCGTGTTCAAGGGCAAGGCCGAGGTAATCGAGGAGCTCGACCAGCCCCTCAGATCGGCGACCGGGGCGTTTCCCTGGCCGCACGTGATCCGGCTCGTCCAGTACATACGCGTGCCGAGGACGCTGCAGCGGAAGATCTCGCGACGCGCTCTGTTCGCCCGCGACGGTTGGCGCTGCATGTACTGCGGCACGACGAGCGGACGGCTCACCCTCGACCACGTAGTCCCGCGCAGCCGCGGCGGCGATTCGGTCTGGGAGAACGTCGTCACCTCGTGCGCGCCTTGCAACATGCGCAAGGGAAACCGGCTTCCCGACGAGATCGAGATGACCCTGCGCAAGCTGCCGCGCGCGCCCGCGCCGGTGCTCTTCATCCACCTCGCTACGCCGAAGATCCCGAACGGCTGGCAGCCGTACCTCACAGGCCTCGGCGACGCGACGGCGACGGCCGCGAGCGCCTAGATGTCACGTCGCGAAGCGGCGTGACGTGACGTAGGCGCTAGCCGGCGGCGTACCTCCCGTGGCAACCGAACCGGGAGGAAACGATGAAGATCGTCCAGCTAGGCGCGATCGCAGCGGTGCTGGCAACCGCAGTCGCGCTTGCGGGGGTGGGAAGGCCGGAGTCGGCGCGCGCAGTGTCGCCGGAGACGCGCAGCGTGACCGTCACGGGCGCGGGAAGCATCGACGCGGCTCCGAACCGCGCAGGCCTCTCGGTCGGCGTGAGCAGCGACGCGTCCACGGCACAGGCCGCCCTGGCCGCGAACGCGGAGAAGGCGTCGCGCGTGCTCGCGGCCCTGCGTTCGGCCGGTGTGGCCAAGCCCGACCTGCAGACGCAGGACGTGACCGTCTCGCCGCGCTGGAACGACCAGGGCCGGCCGGACGGCTTCGCGACCCACACCTCCCTGCAGGTGCAGGTGAAGGACGTCTCGCGCGCGGGGCCGATCCTCGATGCGGCCGTCGGCGCCGGCGCCACCGAGACCTCGGGGCCAAGCTTCGACCGCAGCGACCGCGACGCGCTCTACCGCAACGCGCTGAAGGCCGCGTTCGCGAACGCGCGTGCCAAGGCCGCCACGCTCGCCGGCGAAGCCGGCGCGAGCCTCGGCCGCGTGCTGCGGATCGAGGAGTCGCCCGTGGTCTCCGGCGGCCCGATGCCGATGGAGCAGCGGGCGGCCGCCGACAGCTCGACTCCGGTCGAGCCGGGCACGCAGGAGGTGCAGGCGACGGTCAGCGTCACGTTCAGCCTCGCGTGACCGGCAGGCCGAGCTGCTCCCACTCGCTCCACGAGCCGGGGTAGAGCCTGCCTTCGCGTCCCGAGAGGAAGAGCCGGTGGAGCGCGACGGAAGCGGTCACGCCGGAGCCGCAGTAGGCGACGAGCTCGCCAGCGGGGAGCTCCGGGAGCGGCTCGTTCCAGGGCGCGTTGAACGCCCCGGGGATCCGGCCCGGAACCTTGTCGATCGGGTTCGGCTCGCCGCGGAAACGCTCCGGCCGGCGCGCGTCGACGACGACCAGCTCTTCGAGCTGCCGAGCGAGGTCGTCCGCGTCGATCGTGTCGTCTGCGCGAGGGCGTGGGGTGAACTCGGCAGGCTCGATCTGCTCCTCGCCGGCGCGCAGCGGCCCGAGCCAGCCGTCGAGCTCGAGCACCGCGCAATCGTCGTGCCCGAAGTGGCGTAGCAGCCACCAGAGCCGCTCGGCCCCGCCCATGTTCCCGTAGGCGACCACGAAGACGCCCTCGCCGATCCCGGCTCGCGAGGCCGCGCGGGCGAAGTCGTTGGCTGCGGGCAGCGGGTGCCGCCCGCCCGGCCCGGGGGGAGCCGCGAGGTCCTCGTCCACGTCGAGGAACGACGCGCCCGGGATGTGCCCGGCGAGGTACTGCTCGCACCCGCGCGCCGGCGAGCCGAGCTCCCAGCGGCAGTCCACGAACTGGTAGCGGGGGCTTGGCACTAAGCGTCGAGCTGGCCGCGGTACGGAGCCTCGGCCGACCTTCCGAACGGCGCGTACGCCTCCTTGGGGTTCGGGGTCTCCGTCTCGACGCTCGCGCCGTGGCGCGCCGCGACCTCCGAGACGGGATAGACGATCTCCTCGCTCGCGCGCGATCCGACCGCGAGGAGCGTGCAGGGGCCGTCGCCCGCGCCGACGAAGACGTGATCCGTCCCGGGCGGGCAGTGGATGAAGTCCCATGCTTTCAGCGGGCGCTCCTCGCCTTCGACGAGCAGTAGGCACTCGCCCGAGAGGACGAGGAAGTTCTCCTGGGCGCTCTCGCGGTGGTAGAGGCAAGCGGGCTGGCCGGGCTCCATGACGCCAACGTTGATCCCGAGCTCCTTGAACTCGGGCTCGCCCTCGAACACGGTTCCCGAGCCGAACTTCTCGTGCTCGAACCAGCGTGCTTCCTTCGCGTTGACGACGAACCAGCCCTCGCCCTTCGGGACGAGGCCGCCGCTCTTCGCCTGCTCCAGCGGTGCTTCAGGAACCATCTCGACCTCCGATTTGTGGGGCTCGATCGCCGGCCCGTCGCCGACGAGCTCGCAGCGCTCGCCCGGAGGCTAGGCGAACGCGCTGCGGAAGGCGGCCGGGCTCAGCGTCAGCGGACGCTTGCAGCGCCCGCACCAGCTCTCGCTCGACCCCTTCTGCTCCGACCGTTCGGTCAGGAGCGGCTTCTCGCAGGTGCACTTCTCATTCTTCACAGATCAAATCTTGCGGCGCGCGCCGGACGCGCCGGTCGATCGGTGCGATGATGGTCGCGTGAGTCGCGCTCGGATCGCGGTTGCTCTCCTGCTGGCAGCCGCGGGTGGCACTGCCGTTCTCGTGGCCACGGCCGCCGACGCCTCCTCGGGCAAGCGCTTTCGGTACTCGCACCGCGTCGTCGTGACCGGAACGTACGTCGATCACTGGACGGTCGACGAGACGTATCCCTGCGGGCGTGTGGGCGACGGGACCGTCACCGTCAAATGGCGCTTCGCGAAGCTGACGAAGGTGAGGCTCTTCTACGACAAGTTCGCGGGCGGGCCGCACGGCACGTCCGGGAGCTGGGTGCTCGGCTCTCCGGCCGGGGGCGGGGTCGGTCACATGCCGTTGCGGCCGGGCAGAGGCACGATCACGCTCGTCGACAACACCACGCGGCACCCACCCGATCCGGGCGACACCTGCGAGGAGACAACGCCGAAGTCCGATTGCGGGAAGGCCGCGTTGGGTGCGCCGCTGGTCGGCGTCAGCGGCCACGGCAAGCGTCTGCTCGTCGCCGATCTCGCGAGGGCCGACTTCGACCGTGAGGGAGGCAACGGGCGCGCAGTCAAGTGCTCCGTCGGCCAGGCCCGGACGTTCCGGGACATCTTCTACAGCGGCCGGGCCAACGAAGGCCTGCTGGCGATCCCGATGGCGAGCATTTCGACCGTCGCTCACCGGCGGGTCGTGAAAGTGGTCGGCTCCTCGCACAAGCGCAGCGGCACGACCGAGTGCGCGCGCGGCGACGTCTGCACCGACGACGTCACTCGCAAGGTGACGGTCACGTTCAGCCGGCTCTAGCAGGCGGGCTACCGCGACGGCTGGCTTCCCTAGGCCGCCTCGGGCTCGGCCTCGGGGATGACAGGCGGCTCGGGTCTTCGCACGGCATGCCCATGACCGAGCAGGTGGCTGTGCGACTCGGTGCCGTAGCCGCCCGGCACCGGGATGTAGAACTCGGGATAACCCCACATGCCGTGCTCGGAGACATCGAGGCCGGCGGTCTCGGTCTCCTCCTCGACGCGGATGCCCCAGAGGCGCTTCATCGTCCACAGGCAGCCGAACGAGGCGCTGAAGGTGAAGGCGCCGACCGCCGCCAGTCCGAGCAGCTGCACCCAGACCTGGTGGAGCGAGCCGGTGTAGACGAAGCCGCCCTGGCCGGTGTTGAGCGTGGCGGCCAGCGCCGGCACCGCGAACAGGCCGGTGGCGACCGTGCCCCACACGCCCGAGACCCCGTGGACGGCGACCGCGCCGATCGGGTCGTCGATGCCGATCCGCTCGACGGCGAGCACGCCGACAACCGCGATCACTCCTGAGACCAGGCCGATCACGACTGCAGCCCAGGGCGCCACGAAGCCGGACGCGGCGGTGACCGCGACCAGAGCTGCGAGCACGCCGTTCAGCATCATCGAGATGTCGGGCTTGCGCAGCACGATCCAGGCGGTGAGCGCGCCGCTGACCGCCCCGGCCGCGGCCGCGAGGTTCGTCGTCACGGCCACGTAGGCGAAGAAGCCGACCCGGTTGCCGGTGATCACGCCTAGCGTCGAGCCCGGATTGAAGCCGAACCAGCCGAACCAGAGGATCAGCGTCCCGAGGACGGCGTAGGGGATGTTGTGGCCGGGGATCGCGTTCCCGCGGCGGCCTTCGAACTTGCCGATGCGCGGCCCCAGGAGCAGCGCTCCGGCCAAAGCGGCGAGCGCGCCCTGGTAGTGCACGACCGTCGAGCCGGCGAAGTCCTGCATGCCGAGGCCGAAGAGCCAGCCGCCGCCCCAGACCCAGTGGGAGGTGACCGAGTAGATGAGTGTGAAGGCCGCGCCGAAGACGAAGTAGACCCAGAGCTTCGCGCGCTCGGCCATCGCGCCCCAGACGATCGCGAGCGAGACGCCCGCGAAGACGACCTCGAACAGATAGCCCGCCGCGCCCGGGACTGTCGTGAAGAAGGAGTAGGGCGCCTGGCCGATCGCGAGCAGTGAGTCGACCGACGGCGCGAAGCCGCTCGTCCCGATCCAGCGGTTGCCGTCGCCGAAGGCGATCCCGAAGCCGACCGCCCAATAGACGAGCGAGCAGACGCCGAAGATGAGGACGTTCTTGCCGGCGATGTGCGCGGCGTTCTTCATCCGCGTGAGACCCGCCTCGAGGAACGCGAAGCCCGCCTGCATGAACATCACGAGCACGGCCGCGACCACGACCCAGAGGGTGTTGGCGGCGATCAGGAGATCTGTCTTGGTCATGCCGCTTCCTCGGCGCGGCGCAGCGGCAGCCCGGTGCGGTTGTGGGTGACGTTCTCGACGGGAGTCGTCCAAACGAGCCCGTCGCCGCAGTCGTTGCCGCTGCGGGCTGCGTCCGCGACCGTCGCCGCCACTGCGGCTGCGAGCTCGTCGGCCACGACGAACGTGAGCAGCGCCTTGGGCAGGAAGCGCGACTCGAACACTCGCCCGCGGTACTCGTGCGTGATCCCGCGCTCGCGGCCGTGGCCCACCGCCTCGACGACCGTCACGCCGACGTGCCCGGTCTGCTCCTCGACGGCATCGATCACGATCTCGACCCGCTCCCGCAGGACCACTGCCTCGACCTTGACCATCGCGACCGCGTCCCCTTTGGACACGCCGGGGGACTGTCCCCGGGCGTGTCCTCGTGGGACGGCTGTGGATGAAAAGTTGCGATTCCGGCGCATTTTCAGCTCACCACCTCGCTTCGTCGTTCCAGCAGGACCACGTCTCGCCAGACGCCGTGCAGCCGGCCGATTCGCTCCTGGGTGCCGAGCGCCCGGAAGCCGAATCGCCGCAGGAGGCCGAGGCTGGCCTCGTTCTCCGGGAACACGCCGGTCTGCAGCGTCCAGATACCCGCACGCTCAGAGCTTTCGATCGCGGCCGAGAGCAGCTCGGCGCCGACGCCCTGGCGGCGGGCCTCCTCGCCGACGTACGCGCTGATCTCGGCGACACCGGCGTAGCAGCACCGCGCCGAAACCGGCGCGAGCGCGACCCAGCCGACGACCGCGCTTTCTCGCTCGGCCGCGAAGCGGTGCGCGGCGAGGTGCGCCGCGTCCCAGGCCTCCCAAGACGGCACCTCGACCTCGAACGTCGCGTTGCCCGTCGCGATCCCCTCCTCGAAGATCAGCGCGACCTCCGGCCAGTCGCCCGGCCGGAGGTCGCGCACCTCCACGCTCGGCAGTCGCGGGCCAGGGAGAGTCCCTGGGCGGTCCTGGGCGGTCACGCCCGGAGGTCGTCGCGCATCGCCTACGCCGCGAACGCGTCCTCGATCAACGCCTGCGCGGTGACCGACTCGATCGTCTGCAGGATGCGGCCGGTGATCCGGTACGGGTCAGCCATCGAGTTCGGCCGGCGATCTTCGAGGTAGCCACGGTGGCCGCTGTTGACGAAGCTATGCGGGATGCGGATCGACGCGCCGCGATCGGCGATCCCGTACGTGAAGTCGTCGATGGCCGCCGTCTCGTGGAGGCCGGTCAGGCGTAGGTCGTTCTCCGGGCCGTAGCACGCGATGTGCTCGTTGCGCGCCTCCGAGAACGCGCTCATCAGCGCGGTGAAGTACTCCTCGCCGCCGATCTCGCGCAGATGCTTGGTCGAGAAGTTCGTGTGCAGTCCGGAGCCGTTCCAGTCGACGTCGACGCCGAGCGGCTTCGGGTGGAAGTTGACGTCTACGCCGTAGCGCTCGCAGAGGCGGAGCATCAGGTACCGCGCGATCCAGAGCTCGTCGGCTGCGCGCTTGGCGCCCTTGCCGAAGATCTGGAACTCCCACTGCCCCTTCGCGACCTCGGCGTTCACGCCCTCGATCGCGATGCCGGCCTCGATGCAGAGATCGATGTGCTGGTCGACGATGTGCCGTGCGACGTCGCCCACGTTCCTGAAGCCGACGCCGGTGTAGTACTCGCCCTGCGGCGCGGGAAAGCCCTCCTTCGGGAACCCGAGCGGCGAGCCGTCCTTGTACAGGAAGTACTCCTGCTCGAAGCCGAACCACGCGTCGGGGTCGTCCGGGATCGCGCCGCGGCTGTTCGACGGATGTGGCGTCCCATCGGGCAAGAGCACCTCGCACATGACGAGGTGGCCGCGGCTGCGCGCAGGATCGGGGAACAGCGCAACCGGCTGCAGGAAGCAGTCCGAGCTGGAGCCGTCCGCCTGGCGCGTCGAGCTGCCGTCGAAGTTCCACAGCGGCAGCTGGTCGAGTGTCGGCTCAGTCTCGAAGTCGACGATCTTCGTCTTGCTGCGCAGGTTCGGGACGGGCTCGTAGCCGTCCAGCCAGATGTACTCGAGCTTGAACTTCATCCTGGTTCCTCCTGATCTCGGACCAACAAAAAAGGGCCCACGACGCTTTCGTCGTGAGGCCCCAATGCCTCCGCGCCCGCCTTCGGCGGCGAACGCTGCGCGCAGATTAGCGGGGCCGCCGGACGCTGTAAAGAGTCTTGCGCGCGTCCGACCGCCCAGGTACCCTCGGCGGGCGATGTTGCTCCTCGGCTGACTCCGGTTTCTGCGCGCACCGCCTCTCAGGCAGGTGCGCACTGTCCGCGTCCCGTCGAGTTGGAGCAACACATGAAAGCCCTAGAAGTCCACAACCTGCGCAAGGAGTTCACCCGTCGCGACAAGCGCGGCAAGCGCCGCGTGGCCGCACTCAAGGGCGTGACCTTCACCATCGAGCGCGGCGAGTGCGTCGCGATCCTCGGTCCGAACGGGTCCGGGAAGTCGACGCTCGTCCGCCTGCTCTCGACGCTCCTCCTGCCCGACGGCGGGGACGCCTCCGTCTTCGGCAAGGACGCGTTCAAGGAGACCCGCGCGGTGCGGCGGATGGTCAACCGCGTCTCGGTCGAGGCGAGCTTCTTCAAGAAGATGTCGGCCGTCGAGAACCTGAGCTACGCCGCCCGTTTCTACGGGTTGCGCCCCTCTGCGACCAGAGACCGGATCCCGGAGATCCTCGGGCGCGTCGGCTTCCCGGCCGACCGGCGAGACGAGCCGATGGAGAACCTCTCCCGCGGGATGCAGCAGAAGGTCGCGCTCGCTCGCGCGCTCCTGACCTCGCCGATCCTGCTGCTGCTCGACGAGCCGACGACGGGCCTCGACCCGCGCTCGAAGCAGGAGGTCCAGGAGTTCATCCGCGAGGTGCGCGCCGAGCACGACGCGACCGTCCTGCTCTGCACACACGACCTCGCCGAGGCTGAGAGCCTCGCCGACCGCGTCGGGATCCTCGACGGCGGCGTCCTGCTGTGCCTCGAGCCGGTTGACCAGCTGAAGGCGCGGTACGACTCGGAAACCCTGGAGGAGGCGTTTTTCGCCGCGAGCGGCCACGCCTTCGAGAACGGCGATGGAGGTGATCGGTAGTGCGCACGATGAGCCTTGCGCTGCGCCACGAGCTCGTTGGGCTGAGCGGCGTGATCGAGCGCAACATCTATCTCGTCAAGCGCTACATCTGGTGGGACATCGCGTTCTTCCTCTGGACGGTCGCGAACACGCTCACGATCGTCTTCATCGCCAAGGGCATCCCGGCGGTCGGCGGCCAGATCGACGTCGAGAAGGTGACCACGATCCTGCTCGTCGGCGCGGTCATCTGGGCCTACCTCGGGATCATCTTCGAGATCCTCACGGAGACGGTCGCCTGGGAGCGCTGGGAGGGAACGATCGAGTACACCTTCATGGCGCCGCTCTCGCGCCCCGTCCACCTGTTCGGGATGGGCCTGTTCGCGATCGTCTACGGCGTCGTGCGCGCGATCCTGCTCTTCGGGGTCGTGGCCGCGTTCTTCAGCCTGCACCTGCCGGATGCGAACTACGTGGCCGCGCTGGTGCTGCTGGTGATCGCCTCGATCTCGTTCATCGGGATCGGGATGATGACGGCCGTCCTGCCGCTGATCTCGCCGGAGAAGGGCACGCAGCTCGGCTTCGTGGCGCAGGGCCTGCTGCTCGTCGTCTCAGGTGTCTACTACCCGGTCTCGGTGCTGCCGCAGTGGATGCAGTGGATCTCGGTGATCTCGCCGGCCACCTACGCCCTGCGCGGCTGCCGCGCCGCGATCATCAACGGTGCGGGCCTGTCCGACCTCACGACCGAGATCTGGGCGTTGCTCGTGATCGGCGCGGTCTCGGTGCCGCTCGGCCTCTTCATCTTCCGCACCGGTGAGCGCTACGCCAAGAAGCACGGGAAGCTGAAGCGGTCGGGATGATCCGCCTCGTCGACACCCGCGCCGACCTCGAACTGTGCCTTCGGGTCGTTCGCGAGGTCGAGGAGATCGGGCCGTCGATCGAAGAGCTCGAGGCGGTGCGCGACCGGCTGCTTGTCCACCCGGACGGGGGCTATGCGTTGGTCAAAGACTCGAACGTGGCAAACAGTGCTTACGCGATGGTGCGCGTGCTGCCGGACCGCCGCCGGCGCGGTATCGGCTCCGCGCTCGTGGAGGCCGCCGTCGCGGCCGCACGCCGGCTCGGCAGCGACTCGGCGTGGGGTGTCGTGCACGCCGGCGACGAGGAATCGCTGAGCTTCGCCACCGGTCGCGGATTCCGTGAAGTGGGCCGCGAGGTCGAGTTGCGGCGGCGCCTGGTTGCCGGCGAAGGAGCGGTTGTCGGCGGGGTCGTCGAGCTGCGCGACGAGCACCGAGCAGGCGCGTACGCAGTATCGGTCGAAGCGATTCGGGACATGCCGACCGCGGGCGAGCCGGAAGCCCAGGCGTTCGACGACTGGGTCGAGAACGAGCTCGCGGGCGTTGCCGCCTTCGTTGCGCTCGAGGATGGAAGGGTCGTCGGGTACGCGACGCTCGAGCCCATTGGCGATGACCCCACGCGGCTTGAGCATGGCTTCACCGGCGTCCTGCCGACGCACCGGCGCCGCGGCTTCGCGACGGCGCTCGGTCAGGCCCAGATTGCGTGGGCCGCCGCGCGCGGCTACCAGGAGCTCGTCACCACGACGGGCGTCTCGAATGCAGGGCTCAGGCGCCAGAAGGCCAAGCTCGGCTACGGCGAGCTCGAGGGACCCGTCCTCGTCCGGGGGCCCGTGTGAGGCTCCCGGCGACGACGGTCTACTACGGCCTGAGCTTCGGGTCGAGGCTGCCGACGTGGGTCGTGATGGCCGTCTACCTGGTTCGCGAGCTGCACCTTTCACCGCTGCAGCTGGTGCTGATGGGCACGGCGATGGAGGCGGCCGTCTTCCTGTTCGAGCTGCCGACCGGCGTGGTCGCCGACACCTACAGCCGACGGCTCTCGCTGATCATCGGCTACCTCGGCATGGGTGTCGCGTGGGCCGCTGTCGGGCTCGTCTCTGCACCGTGGCTGGTGATCGCGCTCTGGGCGCTGTGGGGCCTCTCGTACACCTTTACCAGCGGCGCCGAGCAGGCCTGGATCACCGACGAGGTGGGCGTCGAGAACGTCGGGCGGGTGTTCCTCCGCGGCGCGCGCTGGGGGCAGGTCGGTTCGGTGATCGGGCTCCTCGCGCAGGTCGCGGTCGGAGTCGGCTCCCTGCGGGCGGGCGTGATCCTCGGTGGTGTCTTCACGATCGCCTGCGGGCTCGGCTGCCTCGCCTTCATGCCGGAACACGGCTTCGTCCGACGCCCGCGCGAGGAGCGTGGCTCGGCGCTCGCGGAGCTGCGAACCACCGCCTCGGCGGGTGCGCGCTACGCCTGGGCGGCGCCGGCGATCCTGCTCCTGATCGGCGTAGAGCTGTTCATGGGCGCCTCGAGCGAGGCGTTCGACCGGCTGAAGGAGGCGCACTTCCTCCGTGACATCGGCCTGCCGGGCGAGATCGACCCGGTGGTCTGGTTCGGCTTGCTCTGGCTGGCGGGCATGGTGCTGAACATCGCCGCGATCGGGAGCCTGATCAAGCGTGTCGACCGCGGCGGCCGCGAGTCGGTGGCGCGCTACCTGTTCGCCTTCGTCCTCCTCGAGCTGGTGGCGATGCTCGTCTTCGCCTTGACCGGCTCGATCTGGCTCGCGGTCGCGGGCATTCTCGGCGTCTTCCTCGCGCGCAACATGGCCGGGCCGCTGTTCGACACCTGGCTGAACGAGCAGATCAGGGACTCGAGCGTTCGCGCGACGGTGATCTCGCTGACCGGGCAGTCGAACGCGGTCGGCCAGTCGGCCGGCGGGCCGGTGCTCGGCGTGGTTGGCAACGTCTGGGGGATCAGCGCCGCGCTGGCCGGCGGCGCCGCCGCGATCGCACCTGCATTGGCCCTCTTTGCGCGTGCGATCGCACACCACGGACGCGAGCCGGAGCTCGAGCAGCTTCCCGCAACGCCTGCTGTAGACTGAGCCTGTTCGTAGGCGACGCGGCCTCGGGCGCCCTAGAGCGCTCGGGGCTTTCGTGTTTTCAGGAAGGAGTCGAGCGTGGCGCAGGTCGAGAGCAAGCCGAGGGCGACGAGCAATCCAGATGCGCGCAAGCGCGTGCTGAAGCGGATCGGGGACGAGGGGATCGAGTTCCTGCTCCTCTGGTTCACGGACATCGAGGGGCACTTGAAGAGCTTCGCGGTCACGCCGAGCGAGATGGAGGCCGCGCTCGACGACGGGATGGGCTTCGACGGCTCCTCGATCACCGGCTTCAACGCGATCGAGGAGTCGGACATGGTCGCGATCCCCGACCCGGAGACCTTCACGCCGATGCCGTGGAAGGAGGGCGAGACGAAGGTCGGCCGGATGATCTGCGACGTCGTCACACCTGACGGCCAGCCCTACGAGGGCGACCCGCGCTACGTCATGCGACGCGCACTCGAGCGGATGACCGAGGCCGGCTTCGACACCTTCAACATCGGCCCCGAGCTCGAGTACTTCCTCTTCAAGGACGACAAGGGCACCGAGACACTGGACGAGGGCGGCTACTTCGCGATGACGACGATGGACGCCGCGAGCGAGCTGCGCCAGGAGACCGTGCGCGCGCTCGAGACCGTCGGGATCCCGATCGAATACGTCCACCACGAGGTCGGCCCCTCCCAGCACGAGATCGACATGCGCTACGCGCCGGCGCTGACGATGGCCGACCACACGGTCACCTACCGCCTGATCGTCAAGGAGATCGCCAAGAAGGCCGGCTTCCACGCGACCTTCATGCCGAAGCCGATCTTCGGCGAGAACGGCTCAGGGATGCACACGCACATGTCGCTCTTCACGGACGGGCGCAACCAGTTCTTCGACGAGTCCGACAAGTGGCACCTGTCCGAGGTCGGCAAGGCGTTCATCGCGGGGCAGCTGCGCCATGCGCGCGAGATCTCGGCGGTGTTCGCGCAGTGGGTCAACTCGTACAAGCGGCTCGTGCCGGGCTACGAGGCGCCGGTCTACGTCGCGTGGTCGCAGCGGAACCGTTCGGCGCTGATCCGGATCCCGCTCTACAAGCCGGGCTCCGAGCAGGCAACGCGGGCGGAAATCCGCTGTCCGGACCCCGCCTGCAACCCGTACCTCACTTTCGCCGCCCTGCTGCACGCGGGCCTCGAGGGGATCGAGCGCGGCTACGAGCTGCCCGAGCCGATGGAGACGAACCTCTACCACCTGACGCCCGAGCAGCGGCGCGAGCGCGGCATCGTCTCGCTCCCGGAGACCCTCGGCGAGGCGATCGACGAGCTTGCGGCCTCCGAGCTGGCCCGCAAGGCGCTCGGCCCGCACATCTTCGACCGCTACGTCGAGCTGAAGCGCAAGGAGTGGGACGACTACCGAGTGCGGCTCACGGACTGGGAGC
Organism: Gaiellaceae bacterium; assembly: GCA_035535855.1. Classification (GTDB taxonomy): domain Bacteria; phylum Actinomycetota; class Thermoleophilia; order Gaiellales; family Gaiellaceae; genus AC-32. The sequence continues at coordinate 5,277 of DATLPH010000009.1, read as the reverse complement.
TGGAGCGCTACCTATCTGTTCTGTAAGGGAGGACTCGACGAAACCTCGACTCTGCCGCCGGGCCGCGCTGCACCCCGGCGACGAGCGAGATTACGCCACGCCCTCTTGACGTGCGAGAATTGGTTTCGATCTCGCTCGCTCTGGCAAGCGAGATCCAACTGACGGCCGACCGCGAGCTGCCGAGTCTTCGCAGCTCGCGGTCGTTTCGGGCCGAGTCGGCCGTCAGGGACAAGGTGAGCCGAGCGTGAACGTGTTCTCGTGCCAGTTCGACAGGAAGGGAGCTGCCCGCCACACGGCGCAGGCGTTGGACGGTGGCCCCTGCTGGAACGTGTTGCCGAAGACCTGAGTCGGAACATGGCCGAGCGCCGGGGCGCATTCGGTTCTCGGCGCGCCGTACGGGTCGTTGCCGTTCGGGTCGTTCGGCTGATAGCTGTTGTTCGAGAAGACGAAGTCGCCGCAGCCGAGGCCGCCCGAGTCCGTCAGCTGCACGCCGTAGTAGCTGTCGTTCCCGAGATCGACGAACGTGTTGTGGTCGATCGTCAGGTGGTAGATCGGCCCCTGGTCCGGCGTGATCATGATGAAGCTGTTGGCGCAGCGCTGGAAGGTCGAGTTTCGGATCGTCACCCCGTCGACGTACCCGTCGATCGCGAAGCAATCCGGGTGAGAGCCGGACTGCGCGATTGTCTGGCCCCAGTGAACGTCGTGGAACGTGACGTGGTCGAAGACGATGTTGCGCGACAGAGGTGCGGGGACTCCGCTGCAGCGGCGGGTCGGGCCGACCGCCCCTGTCGTGCCGATCCCCGAGTCCTCGTCGCCGTATGACGAGTAGCCGCCCCACGACTCGTTCGAAAACGTGATGTTCGAGTTGCCCTCGAAGATCATGAATCGACGCCCGGTCCCGTTCTGGATCGTGACGTGATCGTTGCAGGAGTCGAGCTGCAGCTCCCAGTTGGGATCGGAGCGCGGGAAGTTCAGGCCGTCGAAGACGATGTGATGAGCGTTCTGGACCATCGTTCTGCCGGTCAGGTTGACGGTGGCGCCTACCGCGGCGCGGAAGGTGACGTCGCCGCCCCTGTCGCCCGAAAGGGACTGGTTCGAGTAGCTACCACCAGCCAGCTGCACCGTTTGGCCCGCTGAGGCGAGGTTGAACCCCCGCTGAAGCGACGCGCATGGCGCTGCCTGCGTGCACGCGGAGGCGTTGTTTCCGCCGGGGGCGAGGAAGAGGCTCGCGCCCGTAGGAGGCGGCGGAGGAGGAGGAGGAGGTGGTGGTGGTGGTGGTGGTGGTGGCGGAGGAGGAGGTGGCGGTGGTGGCGGCGGCGGCGGTGGTGGCGGCGGAGGTGTCGGCACGGCGGCGGCCCTCAACGCGACGAGCTGCCCGATCGCGCTCGTAGGGCGCCCCCACGTTGACGCTGCCATGTTGCCGGTGGCGCCGGCGGAGGTCTCGATGTACGCCGCGCCCTCGGCGTCGAGGCCCGAGAAGCCGCCGCCCCAGCCGGTATCGAAGGCCTCCGACATCCCGCTCGGCGGCCGGATGCTCTTGTTCGACGCGACGCCGTAGAAGCCGACGAGCAGGTCGCCCGCGGCCGCTGTTCTCACCGACGGCGCGACGATGGACGAGCCACCGGAGGTGAAGGCGCCGCTGTGTGAGTCGACGGGCGTCCGCGTGTCGATCCCCTTGAGATCGAGGATCGCGCCTGCGGTGGCCGAGCGAGCGCCGAGCGACCAGCTGTAGCTCGCGGGCTCCGAGGACCCCGCAACCTTGTAGTAGAGCGCCTGCGTCAGCGAGCGGTACCCGGGCGCGCTGCTGTCGCGCCTGATCAGGACCCAGCCGCTGGGCGCTGCGATCGTGCTCGCCCCCGACAGACGAGCGCCGACCGACGCCACCAGCACGTCGCCCGCGGCCGTGACCGCAGGGCGCGGGACGGTGAGTGTCGAGCCGTACGTTGTCCGGGTAGCGACGGAGATGCCCCCGGGCAGGGCGCTGAGCGCTCCTCCCGCGCCGGAGATCGTGACGCCCAGGCCGATCGCCAGCGCCAGCAGCGCGAGGTGGCGGCCGAGGAGCGCGGTCCAGTTCCAGGAGGCGGATGTGATTCGCGCCGAGCGTTTGCGCGAATGGCGATCGGCCTCGATCGGCATGCTGCCGAACACGAGCTTGCTCATGTCCCCCCGTTCTCGGCGAGCTGGCGGCATCGCGATGCTCCCGGGAAGGAGCCAAGGTGACAGGTCCGACTGGCCCGGACCCGACCCCATCTGCCAGCTGGCCTCTGGCTTTTGGGCGTTAGGCGTGGTCTTTTACCGCACCGATCGGCTGTCTCCTCCCAAGTGACTTTTGTTCAGGCCGGATCCGTTGCAAAGAGCGGTAAATTCGGCCTCAAAGCGCCGAGACGGTTGTAAGACTGCGGCCATGGACGCGGCCCAGGACGGCGTGAGCCCGATGCTCGGCGCGGGGCGCAGCGATGGCGACCTCGGGGCAATCAGTCCTGAGCTGGCGCTGATCGACCCTGAGCTCGCGGAACGAGCTCGGCAATACCTGCCCCAGCCTGGCGAGCAGCGGAAGCCTCGCCCAACGGTCGCGGCGCCGGAGGCTCTGCTGCCGGCAGCGGCTTCGCCTCCGCGGCGCTGGCGGCGAACGGTGGTGCTCGCGAGTCTGGTGTTCGCGGCCGGGGCAGCTTCAGGGGGGTACCTGGGCGACCAGCACGCGGAGTCGCCGGGTCTCACCCTCGGCGTTCGGGCCGGTGCGTTGCCGACCCAACGGTCGCGGCCCTCGTCAGTCGCCCCTCAACCGGCGCTTCGGCCACCCAAGGTCCCGGCGAAGAGCCGCCGAGTCGCAACGCGAGAGCGGCGGCACCGGCGCCAGCAGGTACAGCGGCAAGCGGCGCGTACCGTCTGGGCGACGAACGTCCTCGGCGTGTCGGCTCAGGTCGCCAGCCGCGGCGTGACGCTCGTCTGGCAGCAGCCCGCCGACTCGGGGAAGGTCGTCGTCGTCCGGGCCCGCGGCGGCCGCGCGCACGGCGCCGTCGTCTTCCGAGGACAAGCGACGAGCTTCCGTGACAACTCACCGCGGCCCTGCACGGCTTACCGCTACACGATCGTCAACTACGACCGGCACGGCCACCGCTCCACCGGCGTGCCGACGTCGATTGTGACCGCCGGCTGTACCTAGCCGGCTCCTTCCTAGCTAGGGCTTGCCGCTCATCGCGACCCACGCGACGCCGAGGGCGACGACGTAGATCGCGGCCAGCACCGGAACCGCGAGCAGGACGCGCTGCCGGCGAACGAGGAGCAGGATCCCGATCACGAGCAGCAGCAACGCGCCGGGCTCCGAGACGATAAATCCGACATCGACCCAGCCGGGAGTCTTCGTGTCGCCGGGGAACTCCTTGCCCGCGATCCACCCCGCGCCGACGCGCATCAGGACCCAGGCGGGAATCACTCCGAGCAGGAACGTTCGCGACGTGACGCGCCGCAGCAGCTCGCGATAGTCGTCGCGGCCCCGGCTCGCGAAGCCGGTGATCGCGACGGTGGCGGTCGTGCCGAAGAGGATCGTCGCGCCGAGGATGTGCACGAAGAGCGGCAGGTTCCAGCTGTCCGGTCGTAGGAGGGCCAGCATCAGGCGCCCGGCTTCCAGATCATCAGCGCCAGCACCGCGATCAGCAACAGGCCGCTGCCGTAGCTGAGCGTGAGGGAGATCGGGTCGCGCACCCGGGCGCGCAGCTCCGGGCTCGGCGCGTCGCCCGCAGCCGCCAGCTCCCGCGCGAACCGCGCCGTGCGCTCGTCACGCTTGCCGCCCGCGCCGCCGAGGGCGTTCGCCGCGATCAGGAGCACGATCGCCGCCAGGACCCAGCCTTCCGTGTAGCTGTAGTGGGCCTCGTGCACGAGCCAGAGGCCGAAGATGAATGCGAGCGCCGTGCCCGCCGCGATCGCACCGACCGCGATCCGGATCAGGCCGAAGAGCAGCACGATCTCGCTCGGCCGCTCGCGCCCGAGCGCGGAGAGGTTCAACGCGGCCGCGATCGCGGCGCCGCCGAGGAGCAGGAACGCGCCGGTCACGTGGAAGACGAGCAGCCACTGGTACAGGTCCACGGCGGAAGCCTAAGCAGTGCGGCGGCTACCTACAATCGCCGAGTGGACGAGACCGCTCGTCACCTGCGCCTGCTAACCGAGACGATCGCCGCGGTCAACTCGACGCTCGACCTCGAGGAAGTGCTCTCGCTCGTCGCGCGTGAGGTCGCGGACGCTCTCGGCGCGGACGCCTGCTTCGTTTACCTCTACGACGAGCAGGCCGACGAGCTCGTGCTGCGCGCGACCTTCGGCACGCGGGTCGAGGAGATGACTGGCCGGCCGCGGATGCGTCCCGGCGAGGGGATCACCGGCACGGCGGCATCGGCGCGGGCGCCGGTGATGATCCCGGCGCAGGCGCACCTCGACGAGCGCTTCAAGGCTTTCCCGAACCTGCGCGAGGACGAATACGAATCGATCCTCGCGGTGCCGATCCTGGCTCGGGAGAAGCTCGAGGGCGCGCTGAACGTGCGCACCCGCGAGCCGCGCGAGTTCTCGGCCGCGGAGATCGACCTGCTCGTCGCGATCGGGGCGCAGGTGGCGCAGACGATCGAGCATGCGAAGCTGTACGCCCAGGCCCAGCGGCGGGTGGTCGAGCTCGAGGCGCTGGCCCGGATCTCGGAAGCGGTCTCCGAGTCGCTCTACCTCGAGGAGTCGCTCGAAGGCATCGTCGAGGCAACCGTGGACGCGCTCGGCGCGACCGGGGCCGCGATCGTGCTCGAGGACGGCGAGGTCGGCTGGCCCGAAGGCCAGGCGGGCAAGCACGCGGTGCGGGTGCCGCTCCGCTCGCGGGGCAGGCAGGTCGGCGAGCTCGTCTGCGACCGCGACGTGCCCTTCAGCGCCGACGACCGGGCGCTGCTCGGCTCGATCGCGAGCCACGCGGCAGTTGCGCTCGAGCACGGGCGCGCGGTGTTGCGCGGGGTGCTCGCCCAGGAGATCCACCACCGCGTCAAGAACAACCTGCAGACCGTCGCCTCGCTGCTGCGGTTGCAGGCCCGCGAAGAGGGAGTCGACGCGAAGAAGGCGCTGGACGACTCGGTGAACCGGATCCTCGCGATCGCGGCCGTGCACGAGGTACTGACCGAGCGGCGCGACGACGACGTCGAGCTGGACGAGCTGCTCGACCGGCTGCGCGCGATGCTCGTGCAGGGTTTGGGTGCCTCGAAGGAGGTCGAGGCCTCGCTCGAGCCGGTCGCGCTGGCCGGCAACCGGGCGACC
>DATLPH010000008.1:0-3614 GCA_035535855.1 Gaiellaceae bacterium | reverse complement strand
GCGCGCCGCTGCACCTTGCGCGCGTAGAGCAGCGAGGGCAGCGTCTCCGGAAGGTCGTGGAAGACCCCTTCGCGCTCCTCCTGCTCGCGCTTGATCCGCTCCCAGTTCTCGCGCACGCGGCCTGGGGTTGCCGCCTCGGTCTCGCCGAAGACGTGCGGGTGGCGGCGCACCAGCTTCTCGTGCACGGCCCGCGCCACGGCCTCGAGGTCGCCCTGGCCCTCCTCCTGCAGCAGAAGCGCGAGGAAGTAGACCTGGAAGAGCAGGTCGCCCAGCTCGTCGAGCAGCTTGGCGCGGTCGTCCCCGAGCGCGGCGTCGGCGACCTCGTAGGCCTCCTCGACGGTGTGAGGGACGATCGTCCGAGCGGTCTGCTCGCGATCCCAGGGGCAGTCACGGCGGAGCCGCTCGGTCAGCTGCTGCAGCTCGAGCAGCGCCTCGCCGAGCGCCACCGGGCTAGCCGGTGGTGGTGGCCGTGCCGGTCGTCGTCGACGACTGCTTGCACGGATCCTGGCCGGGCGGCGGCGCGTAGCCCTGCTGGTAGCCGATCTTCTTGCAGTAGTCCTTCTTCATCCCCGAGAGCCACTTGTCCATCTCCTTCTGCTGGTTCTGCGACAGGAGCTGCTGGCGGATCGCCTCCTTCACCTGCGAGAGCGGCGTGGGCTCGGCGGGGGTGCCGGCCTTCACGGGGCCGAGTGCCTCGATGATGTGCCAGCCGTACTGCGACTTCACGGGCTTCGAGATCACGTTCTGCTTGATCGAGAACGCGACCTTCTCGAACTCGGGCACGAGCCGGCCCTTGACCGCGGTGCCCGGAGGCAGCTTGCCGCCGTTCTTGGCCGAGGTCGTGTCGGTCGAGTACTTCTTGGCGAGCTGGGCGAACTTGCCGGGATTCGCCTGCAGCTGGGCGTAGATGGTGTCGGCGAGGGCCTTCTTCGCGACGAGGATGTGGCGCACGTCGCGGCTGGGCGGCTGCGCGGGCGTCTCGTACTGCTTCTTGTTCTTGTCGTAGTACGCCTTGACGTCGTCGTCCGAGACCTTGGTGTCCGAGGTCACCTTCTTGAAGACCTTCTCCTGGATCAGCCGCAGCTTGAGCCCGGTGCGCACCTCTTCGTCGGTGAAGCCCTGCTGCTTGAGCGCTTGCTGGTAGCGCTTCTCCATCTGCGCCTCGGTGGCCGCGGGCTGGCCCGGCGGGTTGCCGTAGTACTGCTTCTTGACCTGCGCGAGCCGCGCGTCGATGTCTTGCTCGCTGACCTTGACGCCGAGGTTGTCGGCCTCCTGCTGGTACTCGCTGCTCTGGATCAGGAACTGGGTCGCGTTGTTCTTCAGCGTCGCCAGCTCGACCGAGCCGGGCTTCGGAAACGGCTTCTTCGTCGCCGCGAAATTGTCCTTCGTCTGCTGGATCAGCGCGTCCCAGTCCGACTTCGGGATCGCGGTGCCGCCGACGACCGCGACGGAGTCGTTCGGGACGTCCTGAGAGCCGCTACTGCCGCAGGCCGCGACAAGCAGACCGAGCGCTGCACACATAACGAGTAGACCGATTCGCCTCATGGAAAAGCGCCAGCAGCAGGGGTTTTGCTCATGCTGCCCGGCGCGCGTCGAGTATAGCATCGACTAGTCGCACCGCTGCCGAAAATTCATCCGAACGCAAGGAAACCTCGCGCCGGGCGGTCGTGTAGACGGCGGTATCGAGCTCGCCGCGCAGGGCGCGCAGCTCCGCCGAGCCGAGCAGGAGCGGCCCGACGGTCGCCTTGCCGCCGCGGAAGACGAGGTAGTCCGCGCCGGCCTGCGCGAGCTTCAGCTTCGCCTCCTGGATCGAGAACAGGTTCTCGACCGGCTCCGGCAGCGGGCCGTAACGGTCCTCGGTGGCGGCGTGGAGCTCCCGCAGCTCGTCCTCGGTCTCGGTCAGGGCGAGGCGGCGGTGGAGGTCGATCTTCAAAGCCTCGGCCTCGATGTAGGGCGCGGGCACGTAGGCGTCGACGCTCGCCTCCACTCGGACGGGCCTCGCCGCGGGCCGCCGCTCGCCGGAGAGCTCGGCCACGGCCTCGGCCAGCAGCTCGACGTAGAGCTCGAACCCGAGCGCTGCCACGTGTCCGGACTGCTCCGCGCCAAGCAGGTCGCCCGCGCCCCGGATCTCGAGGTCGCGCATGGCGATCGCGAAGCCAGCGCCGAGCTCGGTGTGGTCGGCGAGAGTCGCCAGCCGCGCCCGCGCCTCAGCGCTCAGCTCGCGGGAGTCGGGGTAGAAGAGGTACGCGTGGGCGAGCACGTCCGAGCGGCCCACACGCCCGCGGATCTGGTAGAGCTGGGCGAGCCCGAGCGCGTCGGCGCGCTCGACGATCAGCGTGTTCGCCTGGGGGATGTCGAGGCCCGACTCGATGATCGTCGTCGAGACCAGCACGTCGGCGTCGCCGCGCAGGAAGGAGTGCATCTTCTCCTCGAGCTCGCGCTCCCGCATCTGGCCGTGGGCGACCTGCACGCGGAGGCCCGGCGCGAGCTGCTGGAGCTTCGCGGCCGCTTCCTCGATCGACTCGACGCGGTTGTGCAGGTAGAAGCTCTGCCCCCCGCGCTCCTGCTCACGCTCCAGCGCAGCCGTCACGAGCTCCTCGTCGTACTCGCCGACGTAGGTGCGGATCGGGCGGCGGCCCTCCGGCGGAGTCTCGATCACGGAGATGTCGCGCAGGCCCGAGAGCGACATGTGCAGCGTGCGCGGAATCGGCGTGGCGCTCAGCGAGAGCACGTCCACCTCGAGCCTCAGCGCCCGCAGGAGCTCCTTCTGGGCCACCCCGAAGCGCTGCTCCTCGTCGACGATCACGAGCCCGAGCTCCTTCGGGATCACGTCCCGGCTGAGCACGCGGTGCGTGCCGATCAGGACGTCGACCTTGCCCGCGGCGAAGTCGGCGACGACCTGCTTCTGCTCCTTGGGACTGCGGAAGCGGGAGATCATCTCGACGCGCACCGGGAAGTCGCGGTAACGCTCGCGGAACGTGTTCCAGTGCTGCTCGGCGAGGACGGTGGTCGGCACGAGCATCAGCGTCTGCTTGCTGTTGAGCGCGACCGCGAACGCGGCCCGAACGGCGACCTCGGTCTTGCCGAAGCCGACGTCGCCGCAGACGAGGCGGTCCATCGGGCGCGGCGCCTCGAGGTCCTCCTTGACGGCCTCGATCGCAGTGCGCTGGTCCTCCGTCTCGCGGTACGGGAAGTCGGCCTCGAGGCGCTCGAGCCACTCGTTCTCGAGCTCGTACGGAACCCCGGGCGCCTGCTGGCGGCGCGCGTAGAGCGCCAGCAGCTCGCCGGCGAGCTCGCGCAGGCTCGTACGCGCGCGGCTCTTGAGGTTCTGCCACGCCTTCCCGCCCAGCTTGGACAGCGCGGGCGCGGTCGCGTCGGCTCCGATGTACTTCGAGACCTTGCCGATCTGCTCGTGCGGGACGTAGAGCCGGTCGTCGCCCCGGAAGCCGAGGTAGAGGTAGTCCCGCGTGACATCGGCGACGGTCTTCGTCTCGAAGCCGAGCAGCTTCCCGATCCCGTGGTCCTCGTGCACGACGAAGTCGTTCGTGCGCAGGTCGGCGAAGCTCTGGAGCGCGCGCCCGGGCGGGGCGGCGCGCGTGCGTGCGCGCTTGCGG
>DATLPH010000007.1:0-2244 GCA_035535855.1 Gaiellaceae bacterium | reverse complement strand
ACGAGCTCCTTGCCCGCCGTGGTCAGGCCGACGAGGATCGCGCGGCGGTCGCCGTCCTCCCCACGCCGCTCCGCGAGACCGAGCTCCTCGAGCCGGTCGACAAGCCTCGTCGCGGTGGTGTCGTCCACACCGACCCGCTCGGCGAGCTCGCCGATGCGCAGGCCTCCCTGCTCCGCCAGCAGGTCGAGCGCGCGGAGCTTGCTCGGCGTGAGCTTCCTCCCGAGCTCCGGGTGGAGCGAGGCGTGCAACCGCCTGCTCGCGAGGATCGTGCCGAGCTCGCGCCAGCACTGCGAGAGCTCAGCGGCGAGCAGCCTCGTGTTGCTCCTGGCCATACCTGCAACTTACAGAAATTGTGTAATGCACAAAATTCTTACAGCGACCGGGGAGCGCGCCTCCGAACCTGCGGTCGAGCCCAGCGCGGGGATTCGGTCGAGTCGCACGCCGCAGTGACCAGCACGGCGGCGGCAAACATCAGCAGCGGGAAGCGACGGTTCGTAGCGCGATGATGGCAGCGCCTCCGGCAAGCCGCTCGGGCGCTACGCTCGGCGGCGTGACGGGGGCGGCCGTGACGATGAGCTTCACCGCCGGCGACAGCGCGCTGCTCGCGGCACTGCTCGCCGCCGCCCTGCTGCTGCTTGCTCTCTCCCAGTTCCTCCGCGTCCCGTACCCGATCCTGCTTGTGCTCGGCGGGGTCGCGATCGCCTTCGTCCCGGGCGCCCCGCAGGTGCAGTTGCAGCCGGATCTCGTGCTCGTCGCCGTCCTGCCCCCGCTCCTCTACGGCGCCGCCTACTTCACCTCGCTCCGGGAGCTCCGCGCGAACGTCAGGCCGATCGGGCTGCTCGCGATCGGGCTCGTGCTGACGACGATGCTCGCGGTGGCGGGGGTTGCCCATGCCGTGATCCCGGGCCTCGACTGGCCACAGGCCTTCGTGCTGGGCGCGCTCGTCTCGCCCACGGACCCGACCGCGGCCGCGGCGATCGCGCTGCGGCTCGGCCTGCCACGCAGGCTGATCGCGCTGATCGAAGGCGAGAGCCTCGTCAACGACGGCACCGCGCTGGTCGCGTACCGGTTCGCCGTCGCGGCGGTCGTGACCGGGAGCTTCTCGCTCTCTGCTGCAACCGGCCGCTTCGTGCTGAACGTCGTGGGCGGGGTCGCGGTCGGGCTCGCGGTCGGCTACCTGATCCGCCGGCTGCGGCGGAAGCTCGACAACCCACCTGTCGAGATCACGATTGCCCTGCTCAGCGGGTACTTCGGCTACCTGCCCGCCCAGGCTCTCGGGGTCTCCGGGGTTCTCGCGGCGGTCACCGTGGGGATCTACATGGGCTGGTACACGCCCGAGCTGACGACCGCGCAGACACGGCTCCAGGGGCAGGCCGTGTGGGAGATCGCCATCCTGCTCCTGAACGGGCTCCTGTTCGCGCTCGTGGGGCTGCAGTTGCCGTCGATCATGGACGAGCTCTCGGGTCGCTCGACCGCCGAGCTGATCGGATACGCCGCGCTCGTGAGCGCCGTGGTGATCGGCGCCCGCTTCGCCTGGATCTTCACCGTCGGCTTCAGCGGACGGCTGCTCCCTCGGGAGGTGATGGACCCCGCCCCGACGTGGCGCGCGAAGACGATCCTCGCCTGGTCGGGCATGCGCGGTGCCGTCTCGCTCGCGGCCGCGCTCGCCCTGCCGCTCACGACCGATGCGGGCAGCTCGTTCCCGGACCGGAACCTGATCATCTTCCTGACCTTCAGCGTGATCGTCGCGACGCTCGTCTTCGAGGGCCTGACGCTACCGCTGCTGATCCGCGTGCTCAACCCGGAGGACGACGGCCTCGCCGAGAAGGAGGAGGCAAAGGCGCGAATTCACGCGGCCGAGGCCGCGATCGCACGGCTGGACGAGCTCCTCGACGAGGAGTGGGTGCGCGAGGACACCGCGGAGCGGATGCGAGGTCTCTACGGCTTCCGCCAGGAACGCTTCCGCTCGCGTTTCGACCCCGACGGCGACAGCTCGGCCGACGAGCGCTCGCGCGACTACCAGCGCCTGCGCCGCGAGCTGCTCGACGCCGAGCGGCAGGCGGTGCAGGAGCTCCGCCGTCAGGGCCGGATCGACGACGACGTGATGCGCGTCGTCGTGCGCGACCTGGACCTCGAGGACGCGCGGCTCGAGCTGTGAGGCGCGTCGTCTCCCCCGAGCAGGCCCGGCGGATCGCGGTGCGCGCGCAGCTCCTCGACGGCTCTGCCAAGAACGTGCTCGAGACC
>DATLPH010000006.1:0-14715 GCA_035535855.1 Gaiellaceae bacterium | reverse complement strand
TCCGGCACCTCGCCGGTGCGGTGCGCCAGCGCCTGCGCCAGGAGCCAGTCGGCGAGCCACGGGTTGCGGGGAAGGAGCGGCCCATGGAGGTACGTGCCGAGCACGCGGCCCGCGCGACAGCCCTCGTAGCCGCTCTCGCCGTCGTTGCCGAAGCCGGCCAGGACGCGCCCGAGCGGCTCGGCGCCGTCCTCGAGCACGGTACGGCCGGCGTGGTTCTCGAAGCCTGCGAGCGTTCGTCGTTCGCCGGGCTCCAGCTCGCATTCGAGCAGCACGTCGCCGATCATGCGGCGCTCGCCTGCGACGGTGTGCAGGGGCAAAAGGCCGACGCCGGGCAGCTCGTCGCCGCGCTGGTCGCGGTAGAAGCGCCCGAAGAGCTGGTAGCCGCCGCACACGGCCAGAGCCGCCGCGCCGCCTGCGACCGCCTCCTGCAGCGCGCCGCCCATGAGCGCGAGGGCCGGGGCGATCAGCTCCTGCTCGCGGTCCTGGCCGCCGCCGACGTAGAAGAGGTCGTGCTCGCCGGGGCGGATCATGTCGCCGGGCCCGAGCGCGCGCACCTCGAGCTCGTGGCCCCGCCAGGCCGCTCTCCTGGCCAGAACGGCGATGTTCCCGCGGTCGGCGTAGATGTTCAGGTACTCCGGGAACAGGTGGCCAACGACGATCCTCACGCCGCCTCCTCCCAGTAGGGCCGGACGAAGCCGCGCCGCGCCACGAGGTCGCGGAGCGCGAGCATCGCCGTGTAGGTCGGGAGCGCAGCGAGCTCGCCCCCTGCCGGTGTCAGCTCGAGGCCGCGGTCCAGCGCCTGCTCGAGCGACGGCACGACCTCGATCGCGTCGTCGGCGAGACCCGCGTACTTGAAGCGCAGCGCGAGCTCGGCGGCGCGCTCGCCGGTCGCGACGAGCCGATCGAGACCGGCCAGCAGCGGCTCGAAGTCGACGTCCCAGATCCAGGAAACGTCCCGGCCGTCGGCGAGCTCGTCATTGAGCGCGACGAGCAGGACCTTGGGCGCACCGCCGGCGACGAGCGTCCGGACGACCTCGTTCGCGCCCGCCGGGTTCTTGATCAGGAGCACGAGCAGCGAGCGCTCGCCGATCGGGATGCGCTCGAATCGGCCGAAAGCGGCAGAAAAGCCCTGCAAGCCGGCCTGAATCGCGTCAGGGGAGGCGCCCAGCGCCCGCGCGAGCGAGGCGGCCGCCAGCGCGTTGTAGACGTTGTACAGCCCGGGCACCTGCAACTCGATCCGGCGTGTCCCTTCCGGGGCGACGAGATCGAAGGAGACGCTCTCGAGCCCATTCAGCTCGATCTGGCGCCCGACGACGTCGAGTGGGGGCCGGGCGTGGCCGCAGGAGGGGCAACGGTAGTCGCCGAGGTGCCCGATGTACGCGGCGGCATATTCGTAAGGAGTCCCGCAGCGAACGCACCACTTGGAGTCGGCTGCGTGCTGCAGCTCGGCCGAGGCGTGCCGGGGGTCGTCGAGGCCAAACACGCTGCGCACAGCGGGATTGCGGCCCAGCGCGAGGTTTCCGAGCTGCGGGTCGTCGCCGTTCACGACGAGCGTCGCGTCCTCCGCGAGCTCCCGCTCCATCCCGCGCCAGCGCTCGGCCAGCAGCTCGAGCTCGCCGTAGCGGTCGAGCTGGTCACGGAAGAGGTTCCCGAGCGAGACCGCCCGGGGCCGAACGCGCCGCGACACCTCCGGCAGCGCGGCCTCGTCGACCTCGAAGAGCCCGAGCTCGGCGTCTCGGGCGGCGACCAGCGCCGAGGCGACCCCCGAGACGAGGTTGGCGCCGGCACGGTTGTGCGCAAGGCGCACCGAAGGCTCCAGGATCCGCGCAACCATCGCAGCGGTCGTGGTCTTGCCGTTCGTCGCGGAGATCACCGCCGAGCCCTGCGGAAGGCGCGCGGCGAGGCGGTCGACCGCACCCGGATCCAGCTTGGAAAGGAGCTTTCCGGGAACGGTCGTGCCTCCGCCCGCTCCGACCAGGCGTGAGAGCCCGGCAGCCGTGCGGGCGAGGCCGATCTCGAGGGCCAGTGGGACGCGCACGGGGCCACGCTACCGCGCCGAACGCGGGCATCACCCGTTAGAGGGAACTTTGCGCGGCCTCACCCTGCCGGGGGATGTAGTGGGGCCCTGGCCGAGCCTAGGTTCCGCCCGGATTTCGCAGCGCTGGCTCCCCGGCTTGCGCTGCGGAGATGTGAGAAATGCGGCCCGCGCGAGGGCGCGGAAAGGAGACACGGAAGGTGCGGATGAACGGCGGCAATCGTGGAGACATGCGGTCGAGCGCGCTGTGGGGCACGGGCAACCGTGGTGGCGAGTCTCGATCGAGCGCGCTCTGGGGCAAGGGCGGACGAGGTGCAATCACCGCGCTTGCGGCGATGCTCGCCATCAGCGTCCCCCTCGCGTCGAGCGCAGGAAAGAAGCATGCAATCCGGAGCGGCCATGCGTCGCTCAAGAAGACGTGGATCTCGCCTGGCCTCCTGCGGGGGGCGAAGCGGCATCCGAGCCAGTACGTGCGGGTGATCATCCAGAGCACGAACGGCCGGCTCTCGCCGGCGCTTTCGGCATTCACCCACATCAATCAGTTCGCGGATGACGACCGAGGCGGCCTCAACCGGCGCCTGAGCCTGATCGACGGCGTGGCAGCGACGGTGAGGGCAAGCGCCCTGCCGAGGCTGCTCAAGCAGCCGAACCTGATCGTGACCCCGGATGTCCAGGTTCACGTCAGCGGCTACAGCTCGAATCAGCTCTGGCCGTACGAGTCCGGCGTCTCGAAGGCCTGGAGCGGCCCCGACGCACCGCGTGCGGGCAGCGTTCCGACCATCGCGATCGTCGACTCGGGCATCGAGCCCGGTCGCAGCAAGGACTTCGGCAACCGCCTCCTCGCAAGCGTCAAGTTCTCGACGCTGCCGGACGACTCGGCCGGTGACGGCCGTGGCCACGGCACCTTCGTGGCGGGCATCGCTGCGGGCGGAGCGGACGGCTACACCGGCGCAACGCCTCAGGCACCGCTGGTCTCGCTCGACGTCATGGACGACCACGGGGTCGCCCGGACAAGCGACGTGATCGCGGCAGCGCAGTGGATCCTTGCGAACAAGAACACCTACAACATCCGGATCGCGAACTTCTCGCTGCATTCGGCGAACAAGAGCCACTTCTTCCAGGATCCGCTCGACCAGGCCGTGGAGAAGCTCTGGTTCAACGGTGTGGTTGTGGTCGCGGCGGCTGGCAACTACGGCCTCGGCGACAGGCCCAGCGGCGTGCCTTACGCGCCGGGCAACGATCCGTTCGTGATCACCGTCGGCGCGGTCGACATCGGCGGCACGAAGAACGCGAAGGACGACGTCAACGCACCGTGGTCGGCGTACGGCCGGACGCTGGACGGCTTCATGAAGCCGGACCTGGCCGCTCCGGGCCGCTACATGGTCGGCCCTGTGCCGACAGGCTCGACGCTTGCGGTCGAGCGTGCCGACAAGCTGGCGGCGCACGGGTACATCCAGCTCTCGGGCACCTCGTTCGCGGCTCCGGTGATCTCGGGCGCCGCGGCGCAGATCCTGGCCAAGCACCCGGAATTCACCCCCGACCAGGTCAAGGGCGCGCTGATGGCGTCCACGAAGGACGTGGACGGCGCGGCCGAGGGCTCGGTCGGCGTGGGCGAGCTCCAGATGAGCAGGGCGTCGTACATCACCCGCCCGCCGAACCCGAACAAGGCGCTCGACAACTGGGTAGGGGCCGACCTGACAGGCAACCGCTCCTTCAACGCGGTCAGCTGGCTCGACGTCGCGAAGGCGAACGTCTCCTGGGACTCGGTCTCCTGGGACTCGGTCTCCTGGACGGACGCGGCCTGGAACGTCGTTTCCTGGGCCGACGTGTCGTGGGAGTCGGTCTCCTGGGCGGACGTCTCCTGGGCCGACGTCTCCTGGGCCGATGTCTCCTGGGCCGACACGTCCTACGAGGACGCGGCCGAGGGCGACACGAGCGGCGATCCGACCGGCTACGAGCTCACGCCCGAACAGGCGGCGGAGATCATGGCCGATCCGGAGACCGCGCCTGAGCTGAGCAATCTCCCCGCGGAGATCGTCCCGGCGGTCAGCGAGCTGCCGGCACCCTAGGCGACGGACGGGGCACAAGCAGATCGGAGAGGCCGGGACGAAACTCCCGGCCTCTCACTCGTTTGGGGGATATCGAGGGGTGTACCGAAAAAGGGGGATGTGACCCCCTCTCGACCCGCGTAGCTTCCGGTGTGGTGATCGGTCTGTTCACCAAGGAAACGGCTTCCTGTTCATGCGGCACCGCGTGGAGCGCGCGGAGATAGGAGACAGAGAGCAGGCGATGAGGAGCTTCGTGCTCGGCCTGAAGCGGATCGGGAGGATCGCGTGAGCGCGGTTCCGAGCCCGATTGCGCACGACGTCGAGGCCGTCGGGCACGGTGCGCCGAAGCTGGCCGCGAAGGCCGCAGTCTACTTCTTCGTCGTCGCGGCGATTACCACCGCCATCGTCCTGCCGCTGCTCTCCGGGCTGAGCACGGACACGCGGGGCTGGGCGACCTTCGTCATCCTCGGCGCGATCGCCGCCGTCGCGCAGCTGTTCGTCGTCCGCACGCCGCGGAACCAGTCCTACCACACGACGATCGTGTTCCTGATCCCGGCCGCGATGCTGCTGCCGCCGGCGCTCGTCGCGCTGATCGCGATCATCCAGCACATCCCGGAGTGGCTGAAGAACCGCAGCGCCTGGTACATCCAGATCTTCAACATCTGCAACTGGACGCTGTCGATGCTGGCGGCCTACGCGAGCTTCCACGCGATTCTCGACGCGGGCTCCGGGAACGACGTCAACTATGCGATCGCCGGCCTCGCCGCCGCCGCTGCGATGGTCGGTGTGAACCACTTCCTGATGGCGCCGATGCTGCACCTCGCGCGTGGCCACTCTCTGCGCGAGTCCGGCCTCTTCTCGTTCCCGAGCCTCTCGACCGACGTCGTGCTCGCGATGCTCGGCGTCGCGATGGCCGCCTTCTGGGTGCGCAACCCGTGGCTGATCCCGTTCTCGGTCGCACCGCTCCTGCTCATCCACCGCTCCCTGAGCGTTCCGCAGCTCCAGGAGGAGGCGCGCGTCGACCCGAAGACCGGCCTCTTCAACGCACGCCATTTCGCGGCGGCCCTGAACGAGGAGCTGCTGCGCGCCGAGCGCTTCGAGCGCCCTCTCTCACTGGTGATGGCCGACCTCGACCTGCTGCGCGATATCAACAACACGTACGGCCACCTCGCCGGCGACGCCGTCCTGCAGGGCATCGCCGAGGTCTTCCGCTCCCAGTTGCGCCACTACGACGTGCCCGCCCGCTTCGGCGGCGAGGAGTTCGCCATCCTGCTTCCCGAGACGCCTCCAGACCAGGCGTTCGAGATCGCCGAGCGGATCCGGCGCGCGGTTGCCGCCCGCGCCTACGACGTCGAGACCTCGAGCGACCCGATCAAGGCGACGGTGTCCATCGGCGTTGCGGCCTTCCCGCGCGACGGTTCGGACGCGAACGAGCTGATCCACCAGGCCGACCTCGCGGTCTACCGCGCCAAGCTCCAGGGACGCAACCGTGTCCTCGACGCAAGCTCCGAGCCGTTGCTCATGCCCGAGAAGCGCCAGGGCAGGCTCGTCGCGGTGCCTGAGGACGGCGACCACGTCGTGCCGCTGCCTCCGCCCGCCGAGACGACTCCCGCCCTCGAGCGGCGCCACCCGCGGCCCCACGCGATGCACGGGCCGCGCTTCCTCTCCCTTTCGAGGCGCCTCGCCGTTTTTGTCGGCGTCGTCAGCGCGGTCGGAGTGGGGGCGGGCCTCTTCGGCGCAATCTTCGGCAACAGTGCCGACTGGATCGGGCTCGTAGCCCTCGTTGCGCTCGTCGGCGCGGGACAGGCCCTCGCGCTCGAGGTGGACGACGGCTCGATCTCGGTCAGTGCCGTCGGCTCGATCGCCGGCGCCGCACTGTTCGGCCCGCGAGCAGCCTTGGCGATCGCGGTCACGATCGCGGTGGTCGAGTGGAGCGCCAGGCGCTCGCCGTTCCACTACGTGGTCTTCAACATCGGCACGCTCACTCTCTCGTCGCTCGCGGCGGCCGCGGTCTTCACGGCAGGCTTCAGCGGCGACGTGGGCAAGATCGTCTACGTCATCGCGGGCATCGCCGCCGGTGCGACCTACTTCGCAGTCAACATGAGCCTCCTCAGCCTCGTGGTGGCGATCGAGGGCCACGAGCGCTGGTGGGCCGTCTTCAAGGAGCGCTTCGCCTGGCTGGCGACCCATTACCTCGTCTACGGCTTCATCGGCGGCGTGATCTGGGTCGGCAACGAGACCGCCGGCCTGTGGGCCCTCGCGGTCTTTGCGGTGCCGCTGCTGCTGATGCGCAAGACGCAGGAGGCCTACCTCCGGCACACCCAGCGCAGCGCCCAGAAGCTCCGCGCCGCGGCCGAGACGATCCAGACGCAAAACGTCTCGCTCGAGCACGCGAACCGCCTGCTGAAGGAACGCTCGACGGCCGCGATGGAGAGCCTCTCGGCCACGGTGGACGCGCGGGATGCCTACACCGCGGGTCACTCCCGCCGCGTGCAGCAGCTCGCCCTCGCGATCGGTCGCGAGCTGGGGCTGTCGCAGGCCGAGCTCGACCTGCTCGGCCACGCCGCGCTCTTCCACGACATCGGCAAGCTGGCCATCCCGGACGCGATCCTGCTGAAGCCGGCGAGCCTGACCGCGGACGAGTGGGAGCTGATGCAGCGCCACGCGGACGAAGGCGCGCGCATCATCGACCGCCTGGGCTTCCTCAACGACGCGGTGCCGGCGATCCGCCACCACCACGAGCGCTTCGACGGCACCGGCTACCCGGACGGCCTGAAGGGCGAGGAGATCCCGCTCGGCGCCCGCATCATCCACGTCGCCGACGCGCTCGACTCGATGCTGACGACACGGATCTACCGCGCCGCCCGCCCGGCCTCGGAGGCGCTCGACGAGCTCCGCCGCGCCGCCGGGACCCAGTTCTGCCCGCGCTGTGTGGCCGCGCTCGAGCGGATCCTGCCGATCGAGGGCCTCGACGACGAGGACCGGCGGCCGCGCGTGCTCGTAGCGTCCTAGCTGCGCCCGCTTGACCCGGCTAGCAATTCTCTGATCTCGCTAGTCCCGAAGTTGCACCGCGGCGCAGTTGCTCTATTCTATTTGGAGAACGATGGCTCGCCGGCCCCAGTACCGTGCGCTCGCGGGCATCGACCGGAAGGCCCTTGAGGCGTTCCAGGCCGGCATCCGCAAGCGCTACTCGGACGAGCAGATCCTCGCCGAGCTAACCGCATGCGCGAAACGGCTCGGGCGCTCGCCGACGATGCGGGAGTTCGCCGGCGACTCGGAGACGAGCGTCCACCCGCAGACGGTGATCGAGCACTTCGGCAGCTGGAACGAGGCGAAGCGGAAGGCCGGCCTCGTCCCGCGGCGCTTCGCCACCCGTGAGGAGCTGTTGGAGCTGCTGAAGGGACTGGGGGAGGAGCTCGGCCGGATCCCCACCGCGCGCGACATCGAGGAGCACCGCGGCCGCATGCCTTCGAAGTCGCTCTACTGGCACACCTTCGGCTCGCTGGCCAACGCGCTGCGCGAGGCCGGCTTCGACGTGCCGGTGGGGGAGGAGAAGCTCGAGCGCGCGCTGGAGCAGGGGATGGAGCTGGGGCGGAGGCTCGGCCGCCTGCCCAAGTTCGCGGACTGGTCCGAGGCGCGGCGCGAGGACGAGTCGATGCTGACCGAGTGGCAGATCTACCGCATGTTCGAGGGGCGCAAGGGCGCCTGGTCGACCTTCCAGTTCCTGATCAGGGAGCGACTGGTCGCCGCCGGCACCGACGTCGGCGCGGACGGGCGGATCGAGGCCTAGCCGAGCGAGGCGAGCGCGGCGAGCCGCTGGAGGCAGAATGCGCCCTCCTGCGGGGCCCGCACTGCGGGCAGCGAGCTCTCCTCGAAGTCCCGGTCCGGCCTGAAGCGCGCCTTCTCGACGACCTCGCCTTCGCTCACGACTGCAACCGTCCCCTCGGACAGCTCACGCTTGCGGAGCTTGAGACCGAGGAAGCGCTCGGCGACCTCGAGCGCGGCCTTCGTCGAGGCGAACAGCAGCTCGTCGCGGCCCGTGCCGATCCAGAGCGGTCGGCCGACGCCGCGGGCGAGGAAGAGCGTGCCCTCCCGGCGCTCGTCCAGCCAGGCGGTCGCCATCGAGCCCCGCAGCTGCTCGAAAGCGCCGGCGCCACCCTGATGGGCCTCGGCCAGCGCGAAGATCGCCTCGGAATCGACGGTCATCTCGGGCTCGGCGCGCTCGAAGCCGTGCTGCTCCATCAACTCGTCGTCGTTGAGGATGATCCCGTTGTGGACGCCGACGACGGCGCCGTGGCGGATCGGGTGGTTGTTGGCCTCGATCCGCGGGTGGCCCTTGGTGTAGTCGCGCACGTGGATCAGGGCCTCGGTCGTGCTCGCGGGGAGGACGACCTCCTCGAGGAGAGCGCTGGCGCCGGAGCGCTGCTTGTGGATCGTTACCGGGCTCGTGGCCCGGCGGTATGCATAGCCGACGGCGTCCGCGCCGCGCTCGGCGATCCCAGCGAGCAGCGCCTGCGCCGCGAGCGTCCGTTCGACCTCGCTGGGCGCGCTCAGACTGTATCCGGCAATTCCGCACATCTCAGTAAACCCCTTGCCTCGAAATGGCGACCATTCCGGTCGCCTGTGATAGTGACGACGGCATCGGCTGAGAGTTAGGCATTCCCTGTCCTCTCGGTTCGACACCTGCAGCCCTGATCCCTCGTGCGGGTAGACCCGTCCCTCAAGTGAGGGAGAGGGCAGGCCGATAGACCCAGCGTGATGGAGCAGCGGCCGCTCCCAGCAGCGCTCCCGGAGACCGACACACCCGAGCCCAGGCTCGAGGTAGTGCCGGCCCCGGCGGAAGTCGACGAGGTCGACACCGTCGAGACGGAGCCTACGGAGCCCCAGACAGCAGACCCACTCAAGCTCTACGTCCGCCAGATCGGCGACGGGCCCCTGCTGACACCCCAGCAGGAGCGCGAGCTCGCCCGGCTGAAGGACGAGGGCGACGAGGCGGCCAAGCGCAAGCTGATCGAGTCGAACCTCCGGCTCGTGATGTCGATCACGCGCAACTACACCAAGGCCGGCGTTCCGCTCCTGGACCTCATCCAGGAGGGCAACCTGGGCCTGATTCGCGCGGTCGAGAAGTTCGACTACAAGCTCGGCTTCAAGCTTTCGACGTACGCCACCTGGTGGATTCGTCAGGCGATCACGCGGGCCCTGGCCGACCAGGGACGGACGATCCGACTGCCCGTCCACGTCGCGGAGCAGGTTCGGCGCGTGATGCGCTCCCGCCGGATCCTCGCGCAGAAGCTGAACCGCGAGCCCGTGCTGCTCGAGATCGCGAAGGAGAGCGGCTTCCCGCCGGAGCGCGTCCGGACGCTGCTCGAGCTGGTGGAGGATCCCGTCAGCCTCGAGACCCCCGTCGGCGACGGCGAGAGCCTCTACGGCGACCTGATCGAGGACACGAAGTCCGACCGCCCCGACACGGCGACGGCCGAGCACCTTCGCTCCGCCGAGCTCGCCGAGGCGCTCCTGCGGCTCACCCCGCGCATGCGCCATGTGCTGTCACGCCGTTTCGGCCTCGACGGCCAGCCCCCGCAGACGCTCGAGGAGGTCGGCTCCGACCTCGGCATCACGCGCGAGCGCGTCCGCCAGCTCGAGTCGCGGGCCCTGCGCGAGCTCCGCACCGTCGCACCGGCGCTGCAGCTCTACCTGCGCGGCGAGTAAGCACGCCGCGGGTAGCCTCAGAAGCATCGATCCTCGTTTCGTCGACTTTCACTCGCATGTCGTGCCTTCGGGTGACGACGGTGCCGCCACGATCGAAGACGGGCTCGAGCTGTGCGAGCTGGCCGAGGATTCCGGGACGGCGATCCTCTTTGCGACACCGCACGTGTGGCCGGTGCTGCCGCTGACCGAGGAGCGGGAGGCGGAGGTGCGGCGCGCGTTCGAGCGCCTGCGTGCACGCGCTCGGCTGGAGCTCCGGCTCGGTTTCGAGCTCACCCCGGCGCCGGCGCTGCTGCGGGACGACCCGGCGCGCTACGTCCTGGAGGGCACCGACCTCGTGCTCGTCGAGGTGCCTTTCAGCGGCCCGGCCTCCGATCTGATCGAGCTTGCCCAGCACATCGAGGACGCCGGGCTCATCCCGCTTGTCGCGCACCCCGAGCGCACCGAGTCGATCCGGGAGCGTCCGGCTCTCGCGTCCGAGCTCGCGCGCCGCTGGCCGCTGCAGGTCAACGCCAGCAGCCTGCTCGGGCGGCACGGAATCGAGGCGCAGGAGATCGCGTGGTCACTCGTCGAGGCCGGCGACATCGCCGCGGTGGCGTCGGATGGGCACAGGCTGTCCCGGCCGGCGCGCATCGACGAGGCCTACGAGCTGGCGAAGGCGAGAGTGGGGGAGGACGCCGCGTTGCCGCTGTTCGACGGCTCGGCGCTCGGAGTCAGCTCCGGGCGACCGCTTCCATCTCGCGCAGCCGCGCGAGGCGCTTGAGAGCCTCGGTCTCGATCTGACGCACGCGCTCGCGTGTGAGACCGAGCCGCCGGCCGATCTCCTCGAGCGTCTTCGGCTCGGCGTCGTCCAGGCCGTAGCGGAGGATCACGACGTGCCGCTCACGGTCTCCAAGGGCGGCGAGCGCCTCGCCTAGAGCCTGGCAGCGGAGCGAGACCTCGACCTCCTCGTCGGGGAGCGGCCCGTCGCCGGCCACGAAATCGCCGAAGACGGCGTCCTCGGTCTCGCCGACCGGCTGGTCGAGACTCGTCGACGCGCGTGCGGCCGCCTTCACCTCGTGCGCCTGGGCGATCGGGAGGTTCGCCTCCTCGGCGACCTCCTCGAGCGTGGGCTCGCGGCCGAGCTGCGTCCAGAGCGTCCGCTCGGCACGGTTCAGCTTCTGCATCCGCTCGACGATGTGGACGGGCATCCGGATCGTCCGGGCCTTGTCCGCGAGGGCGCGGGCGACGGCCTGGCGGATCCACCAGGTCGCGTAGGTCGAGAACTTGTAGCCGCGGCGCCAGTCGAACTTCTCGACGGCGCGAATCAGGCCCAGCGTGCCTTCCTGGATCAGGTCGAGGAACGGGAGGCCCTGGTTGCGGTAGTTCTTGGCGATCGAGACGACCAGACGCAGGTTGGACTGGATCATCCGCGTCTTGGCCGGCATGTCGCCGCGCTCGATGCGCTTGGCGAGCTCGACCTCTTGCGCGGCCGTCAGCAGCGGATGCCGGCCGGCGTCGCGCAGGAAGAGCTGGAGCGCGTCGGTGGTCGTCTCCTGGACGACGGGCTGCGGCGGCGGGGGCGGCGGCTGCGCTTCGCGCTGCGCCTCGGCCTCCGGCTCGAGCACCTCGATCCCGCGCTGCTCGAGCTCCCGGAAGACGGCGTCGGTCTCGAGCGGGTCGAGATGCAGCGGCTCGAGCACCTCGAGGAGCTCCGCGTACCGCAGCGACCCATTCTGCTCCGCTTGCTCGATCAGCTCGTGCAGCTCGGGGGTCGCCAGGAAGTTGTCGATTTCTACGGCTGTCATCCCGCCTGCAAGCTATCTGCCACGGATCGGCACCGCCCAAACCCGCTGCTGGGCGCGGTTCCTGACGGATGCACGATAACGGGCGGAAGTGTGCGCAAGAGGACGCCGCGCGGAGGGCCAACCGAGGGCAAGCGGCGAGCCTACAGCGCTCAGCGAGAACGTCAAGAGGCGCCGCCGTAGCGGCTGCTCGCCCACGCCTGCCACGATCAGCGGGGGTCTGCCACTCCCTCAGTGCGTTCAAGCCAGATCGGACGCACTTGCTCCCTAGCGATATCCACCGCAGCTTCGGCCTCGGCCGAGCGGGCGTGGAGGAAACGGCCAGCCTTCAGCGAGAAGGCGGAAAATGGCCTACGTGAGATAGCCGAGCTGCCGTCATGGGCACGTCACCAATCCTCTGCGAACGTGGGGTATGCCGACTCGAACTCAGTCCTCGCATACACCTTCGCCCTTCCCCCTTTTCGGGGGTGGGGTGGGGTGTCCGATCTGAATCTAGTCCCCGCATGTAGGGAAACCTCGCCGTCGCAAACCAACGCCGGACAAAGTCGGCCAGATATTTCGACCGTCTCTAGCGCCGGCAGGGAGGGAACCGAGTGACAGCACCTGCGAAGCCCCGTCCCGCCAGGGTTCACGAGGTAATTCGCAGCGAAGGGTGGTGCGGGTCGGTGACGTAATTCGCGACCCCGATCAGTTCGCCGCCGGGATTGAAGAAGGGCAGCGAGGTCATCGTAAACGGCCGTAGCGAGCCATCCTCGGCGTGGAGATAGACCACGTCCGTGACAGGGGTGCGGCCGGTGAGGGCCTGCGCGAGTGGCTGCTCCTCGAGCGGGTACGGCGACCCATCGGCGCGGAGCCCGAGTACGCCGCGGGCGCGGAGGTCGGCAACGGTAACTCGCTCGGGCGGGAAGGGTAGGTCGAGCACCGCGGCAACGGCGGGGTTATAGAACGGGATGGATTCGTCTGCCTTGACGACGAGCACGCCCGCGTCGGCCCGATTCGCTAGGGCGACCAGCACGAGCGGCTCGATGTCGGTCGCGAGCGGGTGCTCATCGGAGACCGCGTACTGCTCGACGAGGTCAGTCGTGGCGTTCAGTTGCAGCTTGTCCAGTAGCGGCAGTCCGAGTGCTTTGGCGCGTCGCCGCTTCTCATCGTCCGGTTCGGCCGTGTGAAGCATCAGCCGGGTCTGCGGACGAAAGCTTCGGATCACCTCGGCTGCTCCGAAGCCGTCGAGGCGCGGCATTCCGATGTCCAGCAGCACAGTGTCGGGGTAGTGCTGCGCAACGAGCTGCACAGCCTCGATGCCGTCCACTGCCTCTCCGACAACCGTAACGTGAGGAAGGAAGCCGAGGAGCCCCCGCAGCAACTCGCGCAGGATGGCGTCATCGTCGGCGAAGACGACACGCGCCGGCGCACCCCTGTGCTCGTTCGCGCCCTTTGTCACAGCCCCCCTTGGCCTGTCGCCAATCGTCCCGGGCCGACAATAGCGCCTAGGACGCTTCCCACGACCCGGCCCGGGACTCAGGCTACGCCTCGAGCTCGTCGCCGGCTAGTCGCTCTTTCGGCCATGGCCCGAAGCGTCAGCTCCGCGTCACGGTGGCGGTCTCCCGAGAGAGCGGCGAGGCAGGCCGCGACCATCGCCGCCTCGTCGATCGTCGTCTCGGGGCAGTCCTCGAGATAGCGCAGCAACCAGCGCGCGGCGACGCGTGGATGCCGGCGTGGATTCTTGCGCGCGATCAACATCGTGAGCTCGAGCGCGTCAGTCAGGTTCAGCGGCGGCAGTTCCTTCGCTACTGCCTCTGCGACTTCGTCTGCGAGTGTCGGCACTCGACGGAGTGACGCGAGGCGGCCGGCTCTAAGCTGGACGTGGCCGGGCGCGTCATGCCCGGAACCCGTCGAACAGGAGGCCCGCGATGGAGGCAGGCAGCACGGCCTATCCCGTGACATTCTCGGTCGACTACCCGGAGCGTGAGCTGAACCGGCTGACGACCGGGTTCAGGCTCATCGTGGCGATCCCGATCCTGATCGTTGTCGCTGCTCTCGGTGGCGAGGGCGCGCACTACGGCAACCAGCAGTCCTGGGCGTTCGGCGGCGGTGCCGGCGGCCTGCTCTTCCTCGCGCCGCTGTTGATGATCCTGTTTCGCCAGAAGTACCCACGCTGGTGGTTCGACTGGAACCTGGAGCTGCTCCGGTTCGAGAACCGGGTGTGCGTCTACCTGGCGCTGATGGACGACCGCTATCCCTCGACCGACGAGCGGCAGTCGGTACAGCTCGAGCTGCTCTATCCGGATGCGGAGCGCGATCTCAACCGTTGGCTACCACTGGTGAAGTGGCTGCTCGCGATCCCGCACTTCATCTTGCTGGTCTTCCTCTGGCTCGCGGCCGTCGTGGCGGTGATCATCGCGTGGTTCGCGATCCTCTTTACCGGCCGCTACCCGCGCGGGCTCTTCGACTTCGTGCTCGGGGTGCTCCGCTGGGGGAACCGCGTTGTCGCGTACGCGTTCATCCTCGTAACCGACGAGTACCCACCGTTCAGGTTGAGCGCGTGAGCTAGGTCGAGACGCCGTCAAGCAGAGCCCAGTTGGCCGCGAAGGCCGCTTCGGCCAGGCCGACGAGCCGGGCGTCCTCGGTGTCCTCGAGCCTCTCGCGCGCCTCGGCTACCTTCGTCTTGTTCACGAACTCGTCAAGCGATTTAGCTACGCGGTTCGTGAGCTCGTCGACCCTGTGGATCAACTGCACGTCGCGTTGCCGCGGGTCGGAGTCGCCTCCCGGTCAAGCGGCCGCCCGAAGAGGATCGCGGCGCGGCTGACATTCAAACTGGGCGCACACGCATGAGAGGGCCCGGCGGTCCCGGGCCCTCTCGGTGACGCGGTAGTACGAGTCGAGCTAGACGAGTGCGGGGACGAGCTTGCTCTGAGCAAGGACCTTGCCGCTCGTGATCTTCGGCGCATTCGGAATCGCCTTGCTGAAGTTCTCCTCGCTGATCCAATTCTTGACGAGCTTGTTGGACTCGTCAGCCTGCTCGGACGTCTCGAAGAGGCTGATTGAGCTCAGGACGCCGTTGTCGGCCTCCATGAGGAAGTAGCCGGCGAATCCGGGCAGCTCGCGGATCTGCGGAACGAACGTCTCGTCGACCCTGCTGACG
>DATLPH010000005.1:0-8516 GCA_035535855.1 Gaiellaceae bacterium | reverse complement strand
CACGTTCTCGCAGGCGTAGAGCATCTCCATCGGCCCGTAGGTCGGCCCGGAGAAGCCCGACCAGCCGATCGCGTTCACGTACTCCGCCTCGAGCGCGACCAGCGTGCCGTCGGAGCGGGCGCCCGCGCGCAGGCGTTGAATCGTCGCGTTGCGGTTGCCGCTGGCCAGGTTCTCCTCGCGCCGCGTCAGCGCGCAGCGCACCGGCCGCCCGGTCTTGCCGGCGAGGGCGATCGCGACGTACGTGTAGTCGCCGGGGCTGTTCTTCGAGCCGAAGCCGCCGCCCATGTAGTTGCAGACGACGCGCACGCGGTCGGGCGGCAGCTCGAGCTGTCCGGCAATCGAGTCGCGGACGCCCCAGATGTACTGCGTCGAGATGTAGACCTCGAGCGTGTCGCCCTCCCAGCGGCAGACCGACTGGTGGGTCTCCATCGAGTTGTGCAGGACGGTCTGCGTGCGGTACTCGGCCTCGACCACGACGTCGGCGTCCGCGAAGGCTGCGTCGACGTCCCCGCGTTCGTAGCGGCGGGGCTCGTCGTCCACGAACGACTTCTGGCGCACGGCCTCCTCGGGGTCGAGCAGCGGCTCGAGCTCCTCCCACTCGACCTCGATCCGCGCCAGCGCCTCGCGCGCCTTGCCGAGGCTCTCCGCCGCGACTGCCGCGATCGGCGCGCCGTGGAAATTCGGCTCCTCCTGCAGCACGTGGCAGTCGCCCGGCCCGATCGCGCCGAGCACGCCCGGGAGCTCCAGCGCGCCGCTGAGATCGAGCTTCTTCACGCGCGCGCGCGCGTAAGGCGAGCGCAGCACGGCCGCGTGCAGCATCCCCGGCAACGCGAGGTCGGCGGTGTAGATCGCCTGTCCGCGCGCCCGCTGGTGGCCGTCCTGCCGAGGAGCCGGCCTGCCGACGACGTCACCGGGGCCTGCGGGCCACTGGTCGAGCACGTCGTCGCCCTCGACGACGACCCACTGCTCGGTGTACCTGCCCTCGACCTCTTTCTCGGTGCGAATCAGTCGCGCCACGTGAGCACCGCCTCCTCGATTCGTGGGTACGCGCCGCAGCGGCAGAGGTTGCCGGCCATCGCATGCCGCACCCGCTCGGCGGTGAGCTCGGGCTCGGCTTCGACCAGCGCGGCCGCCGAGACGATCTGGCCCGGCGTGCAGAAGCCGCACTGGAGCGCGTCGGTGCGGACGAAGGCGTCGACCAGCGGGTGATCCTGCAGCCCCTCGATCGTCGTCACCTCGCGCTCGCCGACGGTGTGGACGAGGGTGATGCACGAGAGCACCGGCACGCCGTCGAGCTGCACTGTGCACGCGCCGCAGTGGCCCTCGTTGCAGGCGATCTTCGTGCCGGTGAGGCCGAGCTCATCGCGCAGCGTCTCCGCGAGCGTCCGGCCGACCGGCGGGTCGACTTCTCGTACGGCACCGTTGACCTTGAGGCTAAACACCTGACGTCACCGCCAGGATGTCCGCGAGGTGGACGAGCCGAAACGTCGTGCGGCTGACGATGCGCTGCTCACCCTCGTCCTCGACCTCGGGCAGCACGCGCCACAGGTCTCGCGCCGTCTCCAGCAGCTCGCGGATCCGCTCGCGCTCCTCCTTGTGCCCGTCGCGGTCCTCGGTCGCGTTCAGGGCGAGCCCGAGCACGCCGATCGTGTCGGCCTGCCGCGTCCAGAGGAGCGGGGTCGCCATCGACAGGTACTGGTGGATCCGCGCGAACGCCATCGGCTGGGAGAACGTCTTGCTGCCGATCGGTGCGCTCGGCTCGAGCGGCGGCTCGCCGGCGGCGATCCGGCTCGCCGTTCCGGAGAGCATCGCCAGGAGCCGGTCTTCGTCGAGGCCCGCGACGCGTGCCGTGCGAACCGCGATCAGGAGCGAGCTCGGCTGCTGGCCATACGGGTAATCCGAGGCGTAGACGACCTGCTCCGGCGAGACGAGGTGGTACAGGCTGAGCAGGTCGATCGGGCTCCAGACCGAGGTGTCGAAGTAGACGCCCGCCTTGCCGCCGAAACACGCGGCGAGCGAGCCGAGGTCGGCAATCCCCGCGTGCGCGATGATCAGCTGCGCGCCGGGATAGGTGTCGACGAGGCGGCGCAGATGGTCCGCGATCGGCGGCAGGCCGCGCCCGCCGTGGATCAGGATCGGCACGCCGCGTTCCGCCGCGAGGGCGAACACCGGCGCGAGCCGCTCGTCGTTCAGGAGGAACTTCTGCGCCCGGGGGTGCAGCTTGATCCCGCGCGCGCCGAGATCGAGGCAGCGCGTCGCCTCCTCGATCGGGCTCTCGGTGAGATCGAGTCGCACGAACGGGATCAGCCGCCCGCTCGAACGCTCGGCATAGGCGAGCGAGCGGTCGTTAGCGGCGCGGAAGGCCGGATGCCGGTCCTGCTCGTCCATACAGAACATGAAGCAGCGCGAGATGCCGTAGCGCTCGTTGATTCGCTCGAGGTCCTCGTAGACGCCGGTCATGCCGTCGATGTCGTGCCCGAGGTGGACGTGGGCGTCGAAGATCTCGACCCCCTCGGGCAGCTCGCGCGCCAGCTCATCGTCGTAGCCGGCGATCAACGACTGAGCCTTCTCCAGCACCTCCTCCACGCGCAGCCAGTCTAGTGACGGGCGGGGGTAAGTCGCGCTTCGACTAGTTCTTCCGCCTGTGGGTCAAGCTACGTCGAGCAGCCATGGCAGCCCCCCGCGTCGACCGCGGCCGGCTCGCCGTCGATGGTCAGTTTTGGGGGCTGTCCAGGAGGCGGTCGGCGACCCTCTTGGCGATCCCGCTCGCCGGCGCGGCCTTGCTTGGGCTAACCGCGCTCGTGCGCCCGCTGTACGACGCGCTCGTGCGGGAGGACTCGCTGCTCGAGTGGCTGCAGGTCGCGTCATACGTGGCGGCGTTCTTCCTCGCCGGTCGCAGTGCACTGCGGCTCCACGGATGGGTCGCTGCGGCCTTCGGCGTCTTCGCGCTCGGCTGCCTCCTTGCCGCCGGCGAGGAGTTGTCGTGGGGGCAGCGGCTGTTCGGGCTCGACACCCCGGACGGGCTCGAGGCCCTCAACAACCAGGAGGAGCTGAACGTCCACGACGTCGTAGAGGTGCAAGGCAAGGTGAACCTCGCAGTCGCGCTCGCGAGCCTGTACGGGCTCGTCGCTCCGTGGCTCGTTCGGCGGCGCGTCCTCGTTGCGCCGCCGAACGCGCTCAATTGCGCGTTCCTGACGATGCTCGCGTACGCCTCGGCACGCTCCGCCTTCTTCCCGCACCCGGGCCACGCGCTGGCCAAGTTCAGCGAGTGGCCGGAAACCTGCTTCGCCGGGACGTTGGCGGTGTTCGCGCTGCTCGTGTGGCGGCGAACCCGCGCGGCGAAGTAGCATCCCGCCGCGATGGCCGACGTCCTCATCTACGCGGATTCCCTGCGCTCGCCCGAGATGCGGCACGAGGTGCCGATCGCGATCCCCGACCCGTTCCTCTACGCGGAGCGGGAGGGCCGGCGCCACGTGGTCGCGAGCTCGTTCGAGCTCGGGCGCATCAGCGAGGTCGCGCCGCACCTGGAGGTGCTACCGCTCGAGGAGTTCGGGATCGACGAGCTCTACGCGCAGGGTCTCTCGCGCGACGAGATCGAGCTCGAGGTGATTCTGCGCGCAGCGCGGCGCTTCGGGATCGAGGATGCCGTCGTCCCCGCGACCTTCCCGCTCGAGGCGGCCGACCACCTGCGGGCGAACGGGATCCAGGTCAAGGCCGACCGGGAGCAGTTCGTGGGCCGGCGCCGGGTCAAGAACGTGGCCGAGCTGGCCGGGATCCGCCGTGCCCAGCGCGCCGCCGAGGCGGCGATGGACGCGGCGCGGAAGGTGCTGCGCTCCGCCCAGCGCCAGAACGGCAACCTCGTCGTCGACGGCGAGCAGCTCACGTGCGAGCGGATCAAGCTCGCGGTCGAGCAGGCCTTCACCGCCAACGGCGCCTTCGCGGACGAGTTCATCGTCTCGCACGGCGAACAGACGGCTGTCGGCCACGACATGGGCTCGGGCCCGATCGCGCCCGACGAGCCGGTGTGCCTCGACCTCTTCCCGCGTGACCGCGAGTCGGGCTGCTTCGCCGACATGACGCGCGTCTTCGTCGTCGGCACGCCCTCGGACGAGCTGCTCGAGTACCACAAGCTCTGCCTCGAGGCGCTCGAGCGCTCGGTGGCAGCGGTCAAGCCGGGCGTGCCCGGCAGCGAGCTGCACAAGATCAGCTGCGACGTGTTCGAGGAGCACGGTTATCCGACGCTGCGCTCGAAGCAGCCGGGTGAGGTGCTCCAGGACGGCTTCTACCACTCGCTCGGCCACGGAGTCGGGCTCGAGGTGCACGAGGAGCCGTCGCTCGGACGCGGCCCTGGCGAGCTCGTCGCCGGCGACGTGATCGCCGTCGAGCCGGGCCTCTACCGCAACGGCTACGGCGGCTGCCGGCTCGAGGACCTCGTGCTCGTCACCGAGAACGGCGGCGAGGTGCTGACGGACTATCCGTACGACCTCGAGCCCTAGTGGCGCACACGATCGAGACGATCCTCGCGGAGGAGCGTCGGTATCCGCCGCCGCCCGAGTTCGCGGCCCAGGCGAACGCGCAGCCGGAGATCTACGAGCGCGACTTCGAGGAGTTTTGGGAGACGGAGGCCCGCGAGCGGGTCTCCTGGTTCGAGGACTTCACCGGCCTCTGCGACTGGGAGCCGCCGTACGCGAAGTGGTATCTCGGCGGCAAGCTCAGCGTCACCTACAACTGCGTTGACCGGCACGTAGAGGCCGGGAACGGCGACAAGGTCGCCTACTACTGGGAAGGCGAGCCCGAGGACGAGCGGCGGACGCTGACCTTCGCCGACCTGCAGGCCGAGGTCGTGCGGCTCGCGAACGCGCTCAAGCGGCTCGGCGTCAAGAAGGGGACGCCGGTCGGGATCTACATGGGGATGGTCCCCGAGACGCCGGTGGCGATGCTCGCCTGTGCCCGGCTAGGCGCGCCGCACACGATCGTCTTCGGCGGGTTCTCCTCCGACGCGCTCGCCGACCGGTTGAACGACATGGGTTGCGAGGTCCTGATCACGCAGGACGAGGGGCTGCGCAACGGCAGCACGGTGCCGCTGAAGCGCAACGCCGACGCGGCGCTCGCCGAGTCACCGGGCGTGAAGCGCGCGATCGTCCACCGGCGCACCGGCGGCGACGTCGACTGGACGGAGGGTCGTGACCTCTGGTGGGACGAGCTCGTCGCGGACGAGCCCTCCGACGCGGAGTCGTGCCCGTGCGAGCCGATGGGCGCGGAGGACCTGCTCTACCTGCTCTACACGAGCGGCACGACCGCGAAGCCGAAGGGGATCGCGCACACGACCGCCGGCTACCTCGTCGGGGTGGCCACGACCCACTACTACATCTTCGACGTCAAGCCCGACTCGGTGTACTGGTGCGCGGCCGACATCGGCTGGGTGACCGGGCACAGCTACATCGTCTACGGCCCGCTCTGCAACGGCACGACGGGAGTCATCTACGAAGGCGTCCCGAACTTCCCGGACAAGGACCGCTGGTGGGAGATCGTCGAGCGCTACAAGGTCGACATCCTCTACACGGCGCCGACGGCGATCCGGACCCACATGAAGTGGGGCCCCGAGCACGCGGCGAAGCACGACCTCTCGTCGCTGCGGCTGCTCGGCTCGGTCGGCGAGCCGATCAACCCCGAGGCCTGGGTCTGGTACCGCGAGCACATCGGCGGCGGCCGCACGCCGGTCGTCGACACGTGGTGGCAGACCGAGACCGGGATGATCATGATCACGCCGCTTCCCGGGGTGACGACGTTGAAGCCGGGCTCGGCGACGAAGCCGTTCCCGGGGGTCGACGCCGCGGTCTACGACGAGCAGGGGAACGAGGTCGGGCCGGGCGGAGGGGGTTACCTGGTGCTGCGGCGCCCTTGGCCGGCGATGCTGCGCGGGATCTACAAGGAGGACGAGCGCTACCGCGAGACGTACTGGTCGAAGTACCCCGACGTCTACTTCGCCGGCGACGGCGCGCGGATCGACGAGGACGGCGACTTCTGGCTTCTCGGCCGCGTGGACGACGTGATGAACGTCTCCGGCCACCGGATCTCGACGATCGAGGTCGAGAGCGCGCTGGTCGACCACCCGAAGGTGGCCGAGGCCGCGGTGTGTGGCCGCAAGGACGAGCGAACCGGTCAGGCGATCGTCGCCTACGTGACGCTGAAGGGCGGCGAGGAGGGCTCGATCGAGATGCTCGAGGAGCTCCGCGGCCACGTGGCGACCAAGATCGGCCCGATCGCCAAGCCGGCGAACATCGTCTTCACGCCCGAGCTGCCGAAGACGCGCAGCGGCAAGATCATGCGGCGCCTGCTGCGCGACGTGGCCGAGAACCGTGAGCTCGGCGACACGACCACGCTCGCCGACCCCGCGGTCGTGGACGAGCTCCAGGAGCGCGCCACCGCTGAACAGGGCAAGGAGGACTAGTGCCCCCTCAGGCGATGCTCGCGTGCCCCTGGCCCGCGATCACGCGGCGCCACGAACCGCCCTCGTCCTTGCCAAGGCAACCAGCCTTGCCCGCGGACGAATGCGGTCCCTGGCTTGGTGCTCGCGACCCAGAGACTTCGCAACATCGCCTGAAGGGGCACTGCTGACTCCCGAGGAGGAACGGCAGCTTGCCGTCGACCTCTTCAACCGCGCCTGGGCGCTGCTCCGCCAGGGAGAGCGCACGCCGGAGCAGGACGACGAGCTGGTCCACACCGCGCACGCCTCGCGCCACCATTGGGCGCAGGTCGGCACGGCCGCCAACCTGGCTCGCGGCGAGTGGCAACTCTCACGCGTGTACGCGACGCTCGGCCGCGCCGAGCCGGCGCTGCACCACGCGCGCCGCTGCCTCGCGTATTGCGAGGCGGCGCACCCCGACGAGCTGGAGGACTGGGACCTCCCGTTCGCGTACGAAGCGCTGGCGCGGGCCAGCGTGGTCGCGGGTGAGCCCGACGAGGCGAAGCGCTGGGCCGCACGTGCGCGGGAGCTCGCTGCCGGCGTGGCCGACGCCGAAGACCGCGAGCACCTCGACGAAGACCTGGCGACGCTGCCGTCGTAGCTCAGGCGCCGGCGAGCAGGGACTTGAAGCGCTCGGCGTCCTCAAAAGGCCCGATCAGCGCGAGATTGAGCCCCTGCGAGGAAATCACGTCCTGTGCCACCCGCTGGATGTCCTCGGCGGTGACGGCGTCGAGCCCGGCGACGACCTCGTCCGGCTCGACAGCCTGCCCCTCGAGCACCTCGCGGCTGAGGCCGAACATCGTCATGCCCTGAGGGTTCTCGAGGCGCAGCACGAAGCGGCCCTTGGCGAGCGCGCGCGCCTTTTCGAGCTCCTCGGCGGGCACGGGCTCGTCGGCGATCAGTCGGAACTCGCGCGCGATCGTCTCGACGGCCTCGTCGGCCCGGTTGATGTCCACGCCCGACTGCGAGTAGAGCGAGCCCGCGTCGGTGTAGCTCTGGTTGTGCGCGAAGACGTAGTAGGCGAGGCCGCGCCGCTCGCGCACCTCGGTGAAGAGCCGTGACGACATCCCCGTCCCGAGGACGGTCGAGAGCAGCTGCAGCGCGTAGCGGTCCGGGTGCGCGAGCGGGTAACTGCGCACGCCGAGGCAGAGATGGGCCTGGTCGGATTCCTTGTGGTGGACGCGCACCTGTGCGCCGCCGTCACCGTTGGTCTCGACCGCGGGCGGTGCGCCCGTCTCCTCGGGCTCGAGGTCGCCGAGCAG
Source organism: Gaiellaceae bacterium (assembly GCA_035535855.1). Lineage (GTDB taxonomy): Bacteria > Actinomycetota > Thermoleophilia > Gaiellales > Gaiellaceae > AC-32. The sequence continues at coordinate 788 of DATLPH010000005.1, read as the reverse complement.
GCGCTGGACGGTCTCGAGCGGGTCGCCGTCGAGGTGGCCGCCGAGGCCGACGACCATTCGCTCGGGCTTGTACCAGCGGTTGACGTAGCCGAGGAAGGTCTCGCGCGTGGCCGCGCGCACCGTCTCCTTCTTGCCGATGATGTCCCAGCCGAGGGGCTGGTCGCCGTAGAGGAGGTTGTCGTACACGCCGCCGATGAAGTCGCGCGGCGTGTCGTAGTACATGTTCATCTCCTCGACGATCACGCCCTTCTCGCGCTCGATCTCCTCGCTCTCGAACTTCGAGTTGCGCAGCATGTCGACGAGCACGTCGAGCGCCCGGTCGCGGTAGTCGGCCGCGCACTTGACGTAGTAGCCCGTGTACTCCTTGCTCGTGAAGGCGTTGAACTCGCCGCCGAGGGAGTCGACCTCCATGCCGATGTCGCGCGCGGTGGGCCGCCGCTCGGTTCCCTTGAAGAACATGTGCTCGGCGAAGTGCGCGATCCCGTTGGTGTCCGGGTTCTCGTAACGCGAGCCGGCCGCGAGCATGATCATGCAGGTGACCGACTGCACCTGTGGCATGTCCACGGTGAGGACGCGAAGCCCGTTGTCGAGCGTGTGTCGCTGGAAGACGCTCAAGCCGCCAGCTTCTCGCGCCACTCGGCCGGGATCACGATCGCTTCGCCCTTGCCGTAGTCGTAGCCGACGAGCACGCTCTTCGCCTCCGCCACGACCACGCCGTCGACGCGCAGCACGTAGTCGAGATCGAAGCTCTTCTCGCCGAACCGGCTGGCGCGCACCGCGATCTCGAC
>DATLPH010000004.1:0-3087 GCA_035535855.1 Gaiellaceae bacterium | reverse complement strand
ACCTCGTCGATCCCCTCGATCGGCGGCACCGCGGTGCGCGAGCCGGTCGCGATCAGGATCCGGTCGGTCTCGAGCACGTGCTCCCCGACCCGAACCGTGTGTGCGTCGACGAGCGAGGCCTCCTCGGCGTACGTGGTGAAGCCCTGGCTCTGGAGATCCTCGACCCATTTCTCCTGCGGTTTCTTCAGCGATTCCTTCCAGGCCCGGACGCGGGCGAGGTTGACGCGCGCGGGGCCCGCCTCGATCCCGATCCGCTCGGCGAGCTCGTCGACGTCGTGCGCCAGCTCGGCCGCGACGAGGTAGGCCTTGGTCGGCGTGCAGGCGACGTTTGGGCAGCTGCCGCCCCAGCGCTCCCTCTCGACGAGCGCGACGCGCGCGCCGTACTTGCGCGACGCGGTGTTGGCGGCGTCCCGCGCCGCGGAGCCGGCGCCGAGCACGACGAGGTCGAAACGGTCGAGCATCGGGCCATTGTCTCGCGTCTGGAGCCTTTCGTTACAGTCGCCGCGTGGCGAGCGAGGCGGAGCGGCTCGACGCGCTGCGAGCCGGCGACGAGGAAGCGTTCGCGACGCTCGTGCGCGAGTACCACGCCTCGCTGGTGCGGGTCGCGCGGATGTACGTCTTGACGCTGGCCGCCGCCGAGGAGGTCGCGCAGGAGACGTGGCTCGCCGTGCTCAACGGCCTCTCGCGCTTCGAGAGCCGCTCCTCGCTCAAGACCTGGATCTTCCGGATCCTGACCAACATCGCGAAGACCAGGGCGGTGCGCGACGGTCGCACGCTTCCGTTCTCGGCGCTGCAAGACCCGGCCCGGGTTCCCGAGGCCGCCGTCGACGCCGACCGGTTCCTCGACCCGGAGCACCCACGCTGGCCGGGGCATTGGGCCCTGAAGCCGGAGCCCTGGCCCGAGGAGGCGCTGGTCGCGGGCGAGACGCGGGAGCGCCTGGCCGAGGCGATCGAGGCGCTGCCCGCGACGCAGCGCGCGGTCATCTCGCTGCGCGACGTCGAGGGCTGGACGAGCGAGGAGGTCCGTAACGCTCTCGACCTGAGCGAGACCAATCAACGCGTGCTGCTGCACCGCGCCCGCTCGAAGGTGCGGGCCGCGCTGGAGTCGTACCTGGATCAACCATGACCGTCGACGTCGAACAGCTCAGTTGCCAGGAGCTCGTGGAGCTCGTGACCGAGTACCTCGAGGGAGCCCTCGGGGACGAGGAGCGGGCCCGCTTCGAGGGGCACATCGGCCGCTGTGCTGCCTGCACGATCTACCTGGAGCAGATACGCCAGACGATCGAGCTCACCGGGCACCTTCGGGCCGACCAGCTCTCGCCGGAAGCCGAGCAGGCCCTGCTCGAGGCCTTCCGGGGCTGGCGCACCGCTTGACCGCGTAACCGATCGCGGCTCTCGAGCGTTATGTCCTCGGAGGTGTAAGAACTGCGGCGATTCGTCCTGTTTGCATGCACAGGTGCGGCTGGGCTCGTGTCGGCTGTCGCCCTCACCGGCCCGGCGCACGGCGACCTGCTGCCGACCCTGCCGTCGTTGCCGATCACGACGGTCGTTCCGCCGCTCCCGCCGCCGCCTCCGCTGCCGCCCCCTCCACTTCCGCCACCGCCTCCGCTTCCACCGCCGCCGCCACTTCCGCCGCCGCCTCCACTTCTGCCGCCTCCGCCTTCGCTGCCGGTTCGGCCGCCCGGGGGTTCGCCCGCACCCGGCGTCCTTCCGAGCGCGCCTGGCGTGACGGCGCCGGCATCCCCCTCAACGGCGCCAGTCGCCGGGGGCGCGAGCTCCTCGTCCCCGTCCGGACAGACGCGGTCGGTGCGGGCGACGCGAACGCGTTTTTCGATGGGAGGGCCGGCAAAGCAGCGCGGCACAGTGATCAGGTTCCGGCTCCGCAAGAGCGGACGCGTCGAGCTCGTCGTTCGAGCGGAGTACTGCGCCATAGTCGGCCGCAAGCGCATCCGTGGTCACCAGGGGCTCAACAGGGTCCGGTTCGACGGACGTCTGCACGGACGGCCGCTGCGGCCGGGCAGGTACACGATCACGGTGGTTGCCACACGTGCGGGCAAGCGCACGCGCGTCGGCACCGTGGCCGTCGAGGTCGTGCCCTCGTCTCGACGCCTCACGCGAGCCCAGCGCGCAGCGCCCGTTGCCCCCGCCCGCTGCGAGTCGGCGCGCGCGGCGCCTCCGCTCCCGGTGGGTCTCGCCGGCGCCGCCTCGTCGTTCGGCGTGGCCGGGGCGAGCACGCCCGAGCGCTTGCAGCCGCCTGAACACAGGTCGGCATTCCTGCCGCCGAGGCTGCCGCTGCCCTTCGCAGGCGGAGGCGACGGCTGGTCGATCAGCCTGCTCGCGCTCGCTGCCTATCTCGTGCTCGGCCTCGCCGGCGCGGCCTTCATCGTGTACGCCACGCGCCTCGCGCGCGGCAGCTGGCCGCGGTAGACGCCCTCCCGGCTAGCGTACGGCGATCGTGATCGAGCAGGCGTTCGGCAGCAGCAGCCCCTGGTCGCTCGGCGTCGAGGAGGAGGTGATGATCCTCAACGCGCGCAACCACGCGCTCTCGCCGCGCGTCGAGGATCTCCTCGCAGCCGCCGAGGGCCAGAAGCTCCCCGGCGTGCTGAAGATGGAGCTGCTTGCTTCGATGGTCGAGCTCGCGACCGACGTCTGCGCGACACCGAAGGAGGCGCTCGCCGCACTGCGTGAGCTGCGAGCCGCCGCCGCCGAGGGCGCCCGTGAGAACGGGCTGCTCGTGGCCGCCGCGGGCACGCACCCGTTCAGCATCCCGGAGGCCCAGCACATCGCTCCCGACCCTCGCTACCTCGAGTTCGTGAAGTACGCCGGTGTCTCGGCGAGGCGACAGGCGGTCTGCGGCGTCCACGTCCACGTCGCCATGCCGAGCGCCGAGGAGTGCATGCAGGCGCTCGAGGGCGTCCTGCCCTGGCTCCCGCTCCTGCTCGCACTGTCCGCGAACTCGCCCTACCTCACGGGCGACGAGACGGGACTCGCCTCCACGCGCGCCGAGGTGCTCGCCATGCTGCCGCGAGCCTCGGCTCCTCCCGTGTTCGACTCCTACGCCGCCTGGGAGGCGTTCGTCGAGCGCTT
>DATLPH010000003.1:0-8185 GCA_035535855.1 Gaiellaceae bacterium | reverse complement strand
ATCCTGGAGCTCGCGATGCGCGGCTTCGGCCAGATCGCCGACCTGTGCCGGATCGCCCGGCCGCACATCGCGGTCGTCACGAACGTCGGGCCGGTCCATCTCGAGCTCGTCGGCTCGCTGGAGGGCGTGCTGCGGGCGAAGAGCGAGCTCGTCGCGGCCCTGCCTCCGGGCGGGACGGCGATCGTGCCCGAGGCGTTTCCGGTCGAGCGTGACGACATCGAGGTCGTGCGCCTGACGGAGCCGGTAGCCGAGGCGGCCGATGGTCGCACCATGGTCGGCGGTGTGAGCTTCAACTTCACGGCGTTCCATCAGGCCGGAAACGCGGCGGCGGCGCTCGCCGCGCTCGACGCGCTCGGCCTGCCACGGCCGAAGCGAGTCGACGTCGAGTTCTCTCGCTGGCGGGGCGAGGAGCTACCGCTGCCGGGCGGCGGGCTGCTGATCAACGATGCCTACAACGCGAACCCGGTCTCGATGCGCGCAGCGCTGGCGCAGCTCGCGGTTACCGCCGGCGACCGCCGCCGCGTCGCCATCCTCGGCGACATGGCCGAGCTCGGGCCGGGGGCCCCGGCCTTCCACGAGGAGATCGGCCGCGAGGTTGAGCGGCACGGGGTGGAGGCACTGGTCGCGGTCGGCGAGCTCGCGCGCGGCTACCTCGAGGGCGCAGCCGGAGTTCCAGTCACCCGCTGGGCACGCGACGCCGAGTCCGCGGCGGTCGAAGCCGCAGAGGTCGTCCGGCCCGGGGACTGCGTGCTCGTAAAGGCCTCGCGCGCAGTCGGGCTCGAGCGCGTCGCGGAAGCACTCGCGGCGGTGAGCGCTTGAGCCGCGTCCTGCTGGCGGGCGTGATCGCCCTCCTGATTTGCATCTTCGCCGGCCCGAAGTTCATCGCGTTCCTGCGCCGGAAGGAGCTCGGCCAGCACATCCGCGAAGAAGGCCCCGAGCACCACGTCTCCAAACAGGGCACGCCGACGATGGGGGGTCTGCTGATCCTGCTCTCCGCCAGCGTGGGCTTCCTCGCGCTCAGCCGCTACACCGTGCCCGCGCTCACGGTCTTCTTCGTCACGCTCGCGTGCGGTGCGATCGGCTTCCTCGACGACTTCATCAAGCTCACCCACCGGCGCTCGCTCGGCCTCAACGGCCGCTGGAAGCTGATCCTGCTCGGCGCGATCACGGTGGGCGTCGGCATCGCGGCGCAGCACCAGCACCTGCCGACGAGCGTCTACATCCCCGGGATCGGCGACCTCGAGCTCTCGTACGCCTGGTACGGCCTGCTCTTCCTCGTGATCGCGGGCGCCGCGAACGGCGTCAACCTGACAGACGGGGTGGACGGGCTCGCGGCCGGGACGGTGATCATCGCGCTCTTCACATTCGCCTCGATGGTCGTGATCTCGTGGATCCGCTCCGGGGCGCCGGGGCATCGTTTCGATACGAAGCTCGACCTGGCAATCATTGCGGCGGCGCTGATCGGCGGGGCGATCGGGTTCCTCTGGTACAACGCGTGGCCGGCCGAGGTGTTCATGGGCGACACCGGCTCGATGGCGCTCGGCGGAGCGCTCGCGTCGTTCGCGATCTTCACGAAGACGATCTTCCTGCTGCTGCTGATTGGCGGGATCTTTGCGGTTGCGGCGCTGTCGGTGATCATCCAGGTCTTCAGCTTCAAGTACTTCAAGCGGCGCGTGTTCTTGATGGCGCCGATCCAGCACCACTTCGAGTTGAAGGCTTGGTCGGAGACGAAGATCATGGTGCGCTTCTGGATCGTGACCGGAATCCTGTGCTCGATCGGCTTCGCCCTGTACTACCGCTACTTCACCGGGTTCCGCTGAGCGAGCTGCCGCAGCAGATGCTCGTGCTCGGGCTCGCGCGCTCCGGAAAGGCGGCGGTCGAGGCGCTCGAGCGGCGCGGGGTGGCGGTCGTCGCGGCCGACCGCGAGCTCGGGAACGACGGTGACCCGGCGCTGCTCGACGGCGTCGAGCTGATCGTGAAAAGCCCCGGGGTCCCGCGCGAGGCGCCGCTCGTGGTGGAGGCGGGGCGCCGCGGGATTCCGATCTGGAGCGAGGTCGAGCTCGGCTACCGGCTGCTCGAGCCGCGGCTCGTTGGGGTCACGGGCACCAACGGCAAGACGACGACCGCCGAGCTCCTTGGTGCCATCCTGGAGGCACCGGTTGCCGGCAACGTCGGCCGCGCGCTGACCGACCTCGACGGCGAGGTCGACCCGGGCGCGCTCGTCGTCTGCGAGCTCTCGAGCTTCCAGCTCGAGGACGTGCACGAGCTCGCGTGCGAGGTGGCGGTGCTGCTGAACCTCGAGCCCGACCATCTCGACCGGCACGGGTCCTTCGAGGCCTACCGCGACGCCAAGCTGCGGATCTTCGAGCGGGCGCGCGCGAAGATCGTCCCGAAGGGCAGCGGCCTCGAAGGGATCGAGTTCGCCGCCGACGATCCGCTCCCGGCCGAGCCGCTGATCCGCGGCGCCCACAACCGCGAGAACGCCGCCGCGGCGACGGCGGCGGCCCGGGCGCTTGGCATTCTCGACCAACAGATCGCGGAAGCCCTGCGCACGTTCCCCGGCGTCCCGCATCGCCTGGAGGCGGTCGCGGAGATAGGCGGCGTCCGCTACGTGAACGACTCCAAGGCGACGAACGTCGCGGCCGCGCTGCGTGCGCTCGCAGCGTACGAGGACGAGCCCGTGCACCTGATCCTTGGCGGCTCACGCAAGGGCGAGGACTTCGGGCCGCTCGCCGCCGCGCTCGGTCCGAACGTGCGCAGTGTCCACCTGATCGGGGAGACCGCGGACGAGCTCGCAGTCGTGATCCCGCAGGCGCAGCGCGACGGTGATCTCGCCGGCGCGCTCGACGCGATCGACGCGCAGCCGGGCGACGTCGTCATGCTCTCGCCGGCCTGCGCGAGCTACGACCAGTTCCGCGACTTCGAGGAGCGCGGCGAGGAGTTCAGGAGGCTGGTGCAGAACCTGTCCGCGTGAAGCGCGGCCTCGAATCGAGCGTGCTCATCCTGGTGACCCTGGGATTGGTCGCGTTCGGGCTCGTGATGGTCTACAGCGCGTCGTCCGGTTCGGCCGCGCTGGCGAACGGCGACCCCGCCTACTACCTCAAGCGGCAGGCGATCTACGCCGGCATCGGGCTGGCGCTGATGGTGCTCGCTGCGCGCAGCGATTTCCACCTCCTGCGCCGGATCGCACCGATCCTCGTCGTCAGCGGGATCGGGCTCCTGCTCGCCGTCCTCGTGCTGGGCCAGTCGGTCAACGGCGCGCGCCGCTGGCTGACGTTCGGCCCCGCGGTGTTCCAGCCCTCGGAGCTGGCGAAGCTTTCGCTGGCGATCTGGGCAGCCGCCTACCTCGCGCGACGCAAGCCGCCTCGAACGCTCGGCGAGCTCTGGCGGCCGGTTGGGCTGTTGACGGTCGTCTTCTGCGCGCTACTGCTGCTCGAGCCCGATCTTGGCACCGCGATCGCGATCGTCGTGATGCTCGCGGCGATGCTGCTCGTCGCCGGCACGCCGGCGCGCACGCTGTGCATGGGCCTCGGCATCGCGGCGGCCCTCGGGCTCGCGGCGATCTGGCTCGAGCCGTACCGCCGAGCGCGGTTGTTCAGCTTCCTGAATCCGTGGCAGGACGCCCAGGGGTCGGGCTACCAGATCGTGCAGGCGATCACCGGTTTCGCCTCAGGGGGTGTCTTCGGCCGGGGCCTCGGTCAGAGCGTCGCGAAGCTCAACTTCCTGCCCGAGGCTCACACCGACATGATCTTCGCGATCATCGGCGAGGAGCTCGGGCTCGTCGGCGCCGCCGCCGTGATCGCCGCGTACTGCGCCTTCGCCTACGCGGGCCTGAGGATCGCGCTCGCCTGCAAGGACCCGTTCGGCAAACGTCTCGCGGCAGGCCTCACCGCACTCGTCTGCGGCCAGGCGGCGATCAACCTCGCGGCCGTGATGGGTCTCGCGCCGCTGACCGGGATTCCGCTGCCGTTCGTCTCCTACGGAGGCTCGAGCCTCGTCGTCGCGCTCGCCTCGGTTGGGATCCTCCTTAACATCGCGGGCAATGCCGAAGCCAAGAGCGCCAGCGTTTCTGATCGCAGCCGGGGGGACGGCAGGCCACGTGCTGCCCGCACTCGCGGTCGGAGAGGTGCTTCGCGACCGCGGGGCACACGTGACGTTCGCCGGGTCGCCGGATCGCGCCGAGGCGCGGCTGGTTCCTGACGCGGGCTTCGAGCTCGACACCTTTCGCGTGAGCGGCCTGCCGCGGAAGCCGGGTGTCGCGCAGGTGCGCGCCGCGCTCCGGTCGCTGGCGGCGCCCGCTGCGTGTGACCGGATCCTCGCCCGGCGCAAGCCCGACGCGGTGCTCGGCGGCGGGGGCTACGTCGCCGGCCCGATGGTTGTGGCGGCTGCGCGGAGACGTATCCCCTCAGCTCTGACCGAGGCCGACGCGCACCTCGGTCTGGCCAACCGGCTCGCCGCCCCGTTCGCCAAGCGCGTGTTCCTCTCGTTCCCGATCGCCGGACGCGAGCCGCCGAAGTACCGCGTCACCGGCCGGCCGATTCCCTCGCGCTCGCGGCCGTTGCCACGCGACGAGGCCAGGCGCGTGCTCGAGCTGCCGGCCGAGGGGCCTGTGCTGCTGGTTGCCGGAGGGAGCCAGGGCGCGCGGACCCTGAACGACCTCGCGGTCGAGAGTTTCGGCGCTGCCGGCCCGGCCCTCATCCACTTGAGCGGCGAGCGCGAGCACGAGCGCCTGCGTGGCCGGGTGTCGCGGCCGGACTATCGGCTGCTGCCGTTCGTCGACGACTACGGCGAGGTACTCGGCGCGGTCGACCTTGCGCTCACGCGGGCCGGGGGCGGGGTCTGGGAGCTCGCGGCCGCCGGTATCCCCGCGGTGCTCGTCCCGTACCCGTTCGGAACCGCCGACCACCAGACGAAGAACGCGCGCTACTTCCAGGAGGCGGGAGGCGCGATCCTCATCCCCGAGAGCGATCTGGGTCGCGTCCCAGAGACGGTGCGGTCACTGCTGGACGACCCGCCGCGGCTTGCCGCGATGAGCGCGGCGATGAAGGGCGTCGCGAAGCCAGATGCAGCCGAGGAGATCGCCGAGGAGCTGATGGCGCTTGCGACCGCTCGAGGGTAGGCGGCTCTGGTTCGTCGGGATCGGAGGCGCCGGGATGAGCGCGCTCGCACTCGTGGCGAAGGAGTGGGGAGCGGAGGTCGGCGGATCCGACCGTGCCCACTCCTCGTACGCCGAGCGGCTCGAGGCGGCCGGGATCCCCGTGGTGATCGGCCACGACGCGGGCAACGTGCCCGACGGCGCCGAAGTCATCGTCTCGAGCGCGATCTCGTCCGAGAACCCTGAAGTCACACGCGCGCGCGTGAAGAAGAGAGCCGACTTCCTCGCCGAGCTCGTCGAACTGCGACCCTCGATCGTGGTCGCGGGGGCGCACGGCAAGACGACGACGACGGCGATGATCGCCTTCGTTCTCGAGCGGCTCGGCCGCGACCCCACATTCCTGATCGGTGGCGAGATCCCTCAGCTCGGCGGCAACGCGCGCGCGGGAGAAGGCTGGCTCGTGGCCGAGGGCGACGAGTCGGATCGCTCGCTCGAGTTGTTGCGCCCGCAGGTCGCCGTCCTCACGAACGTGGAGCTCGACCACCATGCGACCTTCGCCTCCGAGGCGGAGGTGCGCGCGCTGTTCGAGGCCTGGCTCGAGCGGGCGCCCGCGCACGTGCGTGGCGAGGAGCTGGAGCCAGTCGCGTTCGAGCTGGCGGTTCCGGGCGAGCACAACCGCCGCAACGCCGCAACTGCGCTCGCCTCACTCGAGCTCGCCGACGTGCCGCGCGCCGAGGCCGAGCGCGTGCTTGCGGAGTTCACCGGCGCGGGCCGGCGGTTCGAGCTGCGCGGCGAGGCGGGCGGCGTGACGGTCTACGACGACTACGCGCACCATCCCCGCGAGATCGCGGTCACGCTCGCGGCCGCCCGAGCCGGCCTCGACGGAGGGAGGCTGCTCGTCGTGTTCCAGCCGCACCTGTACTCGCGTACGCGTTACCTCGCGCAGGAGCTGGGGCACTCGCTCGCGGCCGCGGACACCGTCGCCGTGACGAGCATCTATGCCGCCCGCGAGGAGCCCGTCCCGGGAGTGGAGGGCAAGCTGGTCGTCGACGCGCTGGCCGCCGAGCGGCCCGGGATGCCGATCGGGTGGACGCCCGAGCTCGAGGACGCCGTCCGCTTTCTCGTGCGCCGTGCGCGGCCGGGTGACGTGGTGCTGACGATCGGCGCGGGCGACGTCGAGCGAGCGGGGCCCTTGCTGCTGGAGCAGCTGGCGTGAACGTCGAGGAGGGCGTCTCCCTCTCGCGGTTCACCACGCTCGGCGCCGGCGGCGCGGCGAAGGCATTCGCACGACCGGAGTCGGTCGAGGAGCTCGAGGAGGCTCTCGCGTGGGCGCGCGACCGCGACCTTCCGGTCGCCACGATCGGGCTCGGCTCGAACGTCCTCGTCGCGGACGAGGGCTTCGACGGGCTCGTGCTCAAGCTTGGCGGCGACCTGGCCGAGGCGGGCGTCGAGGGCGAGCGGTTGCTTGCGGGCGGTGGTGCGGTCAACGCCGCCTGCCTGCACCGCGTCCGGGCGGCCGGGCTGGGCGGGTTCGAGTTCGCCTGCGCGATCCCGGGGACGATCGGCGGAGGCGTCTGGATGAACGCTGGCGCGTACGGCAGTGACTGGGCGACGATTCTCGATCGTGTGCTCGTCGTCGACGATGGCGGGCCGCGATGGCTCTCGCCCGCAGAGCTCGGCCTCCGCTACCGGCACTCGGATCTCCGTCACGGGCAGGTGGTCGCGCGCGCCGAGTTCACGCTCGCCCCGCTTCCCGAGGAGCAGATCAAGGCAAACGTCGCGCGCCTGCAGGCGCTGCGCAAGGCCGCCCAGCCGACGAACAAGCGCACCTTCGGGAGCGTCTTCAAGAACCCCGAGCACGAGTTGAGCGCCGGCCGGATGCTCGAGGCGTGCGGCCTGAAGGGGCACCGGATCGGCGGTGCGCAGATCTCGCCGCGGCACGCCAATTTCATCGAGAACGCCAACGGCGCCCTGGCGGAGGACGCGATCGCGCTGATGGCGGAGGGCCGGCGGCGAGCACATAAGCAGTTCGGCGTGGAGTTGCGGCACGAGGTCGAGTTCCTCGGGCCGCTCGAACTGCCGCCGCTCGAGTAGGAGCGCCGCCCGCGGCGGCGAAAGCCGCGCCGTGTCTCAGCGTGCCCCGAGAGGCGCTCGGAGTCGAGCCGCCGTCGTCCACCTGCCGAGCGCCGAGCGCGCGCCGATCCTGCGGCTGCTCCCGTCGGGCCGCTCGCTGCTGATCGGCTTTGCGATCGTGTTCGGTGCGGTGGGCCTCTACATGCTCGCGCGTGCGACGCCGATGTTCGCCCTGCGCGAGGTCGAAGTGGAGGGTGCGCCTCCCTCGGTGGCCGCCCACGTGAGAGCCGCGCTCTCGCCGCTCCAGGGCGAGAGCCTGCTCGTGCTGGACTCGGCCGAGGTCGAGCGCAGGCTTGCCGCGCTGCCCGAAGTGGCCGCCGCGCACTACGACCGCGACTTTCCGCACACGCTGCGCGTGGTCGTGCGGCCCGAGCATCCGGTCACGGTCGCCAGGCGTGGACCCAAGGCTTGGCTCGTCTCCGCCAGCACGCGCGCGATCGCGGCGGTGCCGGTTCATGCCCGAACCGGCCTGCCGCGGATCTGGCTCGCGCACTCCGGGGAGCCCAAGGTGGGGGAGCCCATCAGTGATCGCTTCGGCCTCCGCGCGGTTCGCGCGCTCGCGCTGGCAAGGCTGGCGCACTTCGAGGGACGGATCCGGATGGTGCGGGCCCGAGAGCGCGATCTCACCTTCCTGCTGGCGTCCGGGCTCGAGCTCCGCCTGGGCGATCTCCGTGCCGTTCCGCTGAAGCTCACGATCGCCTCGCGGGTGCTGCCAAGCCTGCTTGCCCAGGGAGGTTACGTCTACCTAGACGTCAGCGTCCCGGAGCGTCCGGTCGCGGGAACGAGTCTCGACTCTCAGCCTGAGCCTTAGAGTTTGGGCCGCCGAAGGCCGTTGACAAGCCACGCCGGGAGGCGTACCCTGCCGTGCGCTGAAGACGTACTGTCTAGTGAAGCTTGAGGTGGAGACGGGTTGAGTGTGAGAGATCAAAGCGGGAACTACCTAGCGCTGATCAAAGT
>DATLPH010000002.1:0-48046 GCA_035535855.1 Gaiellaceae bacterium | reverse complement strand
GATCAGGATCGCCCCGATAACGCCGACCATCGCAAAGAACTCGGTCGTCTTGAGCGCGTGCTTGGTCTCGTCGGTCGTCCGACGAGTCTCGCTGGACGACGCATGCATGCGCCGCCGCTCAGCGGCTTCGGTTGCTGCCATGTGGAGCCTCCTCGTGGATCGATTACGGCGGAGGACTCAGACCCATCCCCTCGCAAACCACCGTGACCCGATACAGGCAGAACTGGGAAGCACTGCTCCGAACGCGGTCCGTGTAGTCAGACCGGTCTGTCCATATCTACAACACATAAACATCTCAGGCAGAACGGCCTCCTGAGCTAGCGTGCCTGTTTGGACGCCTGCGCTGCGAGCGGGCCGGGATCGAGCATCGCAGCGTCTATGCGTGCCGACACACCTTCGCCTCGTGGGCGATCAGTACCGACGTACAGCCGGGGCAGCGGATCGGTGCTCGTCCCACTACCTAGCAGGGAGTAACCCACGCCCCAGACGTTGAGCACGCAGTCGGAAGCGCCGGCCTGGCCGAGCTTGCGTCGCAGGCGCGAGGCGTGCGAGTCGAGCGTGCGCGTTCGCCCAAGCGATCTGAAGCCCCAGACGTCGCGCAACAGCTCCTCCTTCGTGAAGACGCGCGTCGGCTCGGTCGCGAGCTTGACCAGCAGCTCGTACTCCTTCGCCGCCAGCGCAACCGCGAAGCCGTGGACGGTGACTCGCCGCGTCGCGCGGTCGATCGCCACCGGTCCGGCGGCCAGCCGTTCCCGCACGCCCGGTTGCGCCCGTCGCAGGACCGCGTGGATGCGCGCGACAAGCTCCTCGTAGTGGAACGGCCGCGGGACGAAGTCGTCGCAGCCGCGCTCGAAGGCGTGCACGCGATCCACCGGATCCGACGAGCGCGCCTCGCCGAGGACGATCAAGGGCACGTCGCGGTCCCAGGAGCGCCCCGGCTCGCCTTCGCGCAGGACGCGGCACACCTCGAGCGCGGGTGCGTCCGAGAGGCCGCCGACGAGCACGAGGTCGGGACGCTCGCGCTCGACCAACTCGAGCGCCTCGCGCCCCGCGTCCGTCCCCAAAACCGAGAAGCCGTCGCTCGCCAGGTGCCGCTCAAGGAACTCCCGCGTTCCCGGCTCGGCCTCGGCGAGGAGCAGCGCCTGCGACATGGAGACGAAGCTAGCGGTGCCTCTCCAGCCCCGCCAGATGTCCTTTCGCGCGGAACTGCGTCGAGATTTCTACAGCCGCCCGGAGCGGAGCACGCCCCACAGCAGCCAGAGGCCAAGCACGACCGAGAGGACGAACCCGATGAACGAGATGAAGTTCACGCCGGCAATCTGCGGGCCCTGCGTCGAGAAGATCCCGATCAGGCTCGAGCCGATCAGGCCGCCGACGACGACGAGCGCGATCACCAGCCGGTTGAAGGCGACGTCGAGCTTCCGCATGAACTCGTCGAGGCCCTTGTGGACGAAGCCGACCTCGATCTGGCCGTCGCGGGCCTGCTCGAGGAAGTCGCTCACCTGGTAGGGCATGTCGCGCGCGATGCGGGCGAGCTCGATCCCTTCGACCCGCGCCCGCTTGAGCACGCGCTGCGGGGTGTAGCGCTCGAGCATCAGGCTGCGCGCGTACGGCTTCGCGACCTCGAAGACGTTGAAGTCCGGATAGAGCTCGACGCCGACCGAGCCGAGCGTCGCGATCGCCTTGTCGAGCATCACGAAGCGCGTGGGCAGACGCAGGTTGAGCCGGTAGATCAGCTGGAACGCCTCGCGGATCACCTGCAGCGGGTCGATCTCCGACAGGCTCGCCCCGTAGTAGCGCGAGTACATCTCCTGCAGCTCGTGGACGAATTCGTCCTCGCGCTCCTTCGGGTAGCGGACACCGAGCTCCGCGAGCCGGCGCGGCAGCGCGTCGATGCGCTCGTTGGCGGCATCGATGAAAAGCCGGGTCAGCTTCGAGTGGTCCTCGTCGGTCAGCTTCCCGACCTGGCCGAAGTCGACGATCCCGATGTGCTCCGCGTCGCCGAGGACGAAGATGTTCGCCGGGTGCGGGTCGCCGTGGAAGAGCCCGTGCCGGAAGATCATGGTCATCCAGGTGTCGGCCATCAGGTACGCGAGGCGGCGGCGTTCCTCCATCTCCCACGCGTCGAGCGGCAGGTCGGCCAGCTGGATCCCCTCGAGCAGCTCGAGCGTGAGCACGCGCGTACGCGTGTAGCTCCAGTAGACGCTTGGAATGCGCACGTGTGGGTGGCCCGAGAAGCGGTGGTGGAAGGACTCGGCGTTACGCGCTTCGAGGCGGTAGTCGAGCTCCTGGCGGATCGAGCGCGCGAACTCGTCGACCAGCTGCCGCGGGTCGATGAACTCGAGGGCCCTGACGCGTTCCTTGATCAGGCGCGCGGCCTGGTAGAGGAGCGAGAGATCGGCCTCGATCTGGCGCGGCGCGTTGGGCCTTTGCACCTTGACGGCCACGCGCCGGCCGTTCGGCAGGGTCGCGCGGTGCACCTGGCCGATCGACGCGGCCGCGACCGGGGTCGGGTCGAACTCGGTGAAGAGCTGCTCGATGGAGAGCTCGAGGTCTTCGCGGATCACGCGCTCGACGTCCTCGTAGGGGAACGGCCGGACCGCGTCCTGCAGACCCTGCAGCTCGACGACGATGTCGGGCGGGACGACGTCGGGACGGGTCGAGAGGAGCTGCCCGAACTTGACGAAGGTCGGACCGAGCTCGTCCAGCATCTCGCGCAGGTGCTGACCACGCTGGGACGGCGTAACGCTCTCGTCGAGCTTCGGCCGGCCCGGGAGGAGATCGGTCAGGCGGTGGGTCTCGAAGAAGTAGCCGAAGCCGTGCTTGACCGCGACCTGGGCGATCTCGGAGATCCGCCCGAGGTTCCGGCTGGCCGTGCTCGCCATGGGCTCAGTGTGACAGCAGCGGCCGTCAGGGCTTCGGGTTGATCCCGCTGCGGCGAGAGCCGTCCGGTAGCGCCGGCGGCAGTCCCGCGGCCGAGGCTTCCACCGCCAGCCGCCACAAGCGGACGATCTCGGCGCCTACGCGCTCGGCTGCCTGCGCGTAGCCCTTGCGATTGCGCGGCAGGTCGTCGAGCCTCATCGGCTCGCCCCAGACGACGGCGCATTTGCGCCGGTTCAGCGGCGACCAGCCGAAGGTGTCGAGCCCGCACGGGATCACCGGCACGCCTTCTTGCATCGCGATCATCAGGCCGCCGGGCTGCATCACGCCCGGGTGGCCGAAGCGCTGCCGCGTGCCCTCGAGGTGAACGCCGACCAGATTCCCGTCGCGGGCGAGCTCGCGCGCCCGGCGCAGCGCGTCGCGATCGCCCTCCCCACGGCGGACGCCGAAGACGCCGAGCCACCCGAGCGCCGCGCCGACCACGGGAACCGCCATCAGCTCGGCCTTGGCGAGGAAGTAGATGATCCGCGGGCAGAAGCCACCGATCAGCGGGTGGTCGATGCCGGAGAAGTGGTTCGCCGCCACCACGCCGCCGCCCTCCAGCGGGATCCGCTCGACGCCGTAGCCGGCCGCGGGCGCAAGCAGCACCGCGATCCGCGGGACGAACAGGCGGCCGATCGCCCAGCCGCCCTCCGCAGTCTTCAGCCGCGCGAGCGGGTTCACGGGCTCTCGAGCAGCCGCAGCCGGTGCTCGAGCTGGGCGAGCCGGAGCTCGATCTCCTCGAGCTCGTCCCGCGTGACGAGGCCCAGCTCGTGGAAGACCCCGGCGAGCCCCGCGCCGGTCCGCTCGCCGAGACGCACCGTCTCGCTGCGCCAGCGGCCGACCAGCTCCTCGACGACCGCCCGGGCCTCCTCGCGGCCGATGCCGCCGCGCGCGGAGAGCTCCTCCGCAAGCGCATCCGCCCGTTCGGCGGTCAGCGCGACCGCGCCGACGCCCGCGAGGACGAGCTTCTCCGCGATCTCTCGGAGCTCAGCGGGCGCGGCCATGAGGGCGTGCACGCCGACGCTGGCGGCGCCGTTCCCGCTTTGCCTGGTCGGCGACGCGCTCGACGGCTCCGACCGGCGAGAGCTCGGGCGTCGGCTCTGCGGCCGCAGCCTCCTCGGCGGCATCGAGCATCGCCTGGCTATCGCCGCTCGGCTCCTGGCCGATTCGCCGCGCGTACTCAGGCTCGCGCTCCTTCGAGATCGTGAGCAGCGGCGCCGCGATGAAGATCGAGGAGTACGCTCCCGAGGCGATCCCGACGAGCAGCGCGAACGCGAAGTCCTGCAGCGTCGCGCCGCCAAAGATCAGCAGCGACATGACCGGCAGCAGCGTGATGAAGGTCGTCGCCAGCGAGCGGCGGATCGTCTCCCAGAGCGAGACGTTCGCGATCGTGGCGAACGGCGCGCGCCGCATCAGCGGGATGTTCTCCCTGATGCGGTCGAAGATGATGATCGTGTCGTAGATCGAGTAGCCGAGCACGGTCAGGACCGCGGCGACGGTGGAGTTCGAGACCTCCCGCCCGAGCAACGCATAGACGCCGATCGTGATCACGATGTCGTGGACCAGCGCGACGATCACCGGTACCGCGAACTTGAAGTCGAACCGGATCGCGATGTAGAGGATGATCAGGAGCAGCGAGAAGAGGATCGCGATGATCGCCCCTCGCGCGATCTGCCTCCCGAAGCTCGCCGAGACGGTCTGGATCTGGAGCGAGGCGCTGCTGAATTCCGTCTGGATGTCGCTCTTGAGCGCGCTTGTTTCCGGCCCGTTCAGCGAGCGCAGACGAATCTGGAAGCTCCGGTACTGGTCGCTGTTGAAGCTCTTGCCGCGGCCCTGGACGACCGGCTCTGCGGCGAACTTCGTTGCCTGCGTGCGAACGGACGCGAGCGAGACCGGCTTCGGCGTCGTGAACGTCACCTGCGTGCCGCCCTCGAAGTCGATGCCGAGGTTGAGGCCCCTGATCGCGAGGGCGCCGATCGCGATCACGACGATCGCGCCCGAGATCGCGAACCAGAGGTAGCGCCGGCGCATGAAGTCGATCTGCAGCCACTTCGCGCCCTGCTGGCCGGCCGCGCCCATGAAGCGCGGGTTCTCGAACCAGCGGAAGCCGGCGAGCAGGCCGAGCATCGCGCGCGTGGCCGCGACCGCGGTGACCAGCGAGATCACCGTTCCGATCATCAGCATCAGCGCGAAGCCCTTCACGCCGGCGGTCGCGACGGCGAAGAGCACCATCGCCGTGATCACGGTCACGACGTTGGCGTCGATGATCGTGTGGAAGCCCTTGGCGTAGCCGGCCTGGATGGCGGCGCGCACGGACTTCCCGGACCGCACTTCTTCCTTGATCCGTTCGAAGACGACGACGTTCGCGTCGGCCGCGACTCCGATCGTGAGGATCAGGCCGGCGAAGCCCGGCAGCGTCATCGTGACGTTGAAGAGGAGGATCGCCGCGTAGAGGAAGGCGGCGTAGATGCCGAGCCCGATCACAGCGACGACGCCGAGGAAGCGGTAGAGCACGAGCAGGAACACGGCCACGAGCAGCAGGCCGATCAGCGCGGCGAGCTTCGCCTCCTTGAGCGAGTCCTTGCCGAGCGTGGCGGAGACGTCGGTGCGCTCGAGCGGCGTGAAGTCGACCGGTAGCGCACCGGTCTGGAGGACGAGCGCCAGGTCCTTCGCCT
Source organism: Gaiellaceae bacterium (assembly GCA_035535855.1). Lineage (GTDB taxonomy): Bacteria > Actinomycetota > Thermoleophilia > Gaiellales > Gaiellaceae > AC-32. The sequence goes on along the minus strand of DATLPH010000002.1, from coordinate 42,449 downwards.
CGCCGAAGCTCCCGATGTTCGAGATCTCGGCGCCGCCGCCGCCGACGGGGTCGATTCCGTCCGGGTTCTGCTTGTAGTCGATGTACGGCGTCGACTTGAGGTCGCCGTCGAGCACGATCGCGAAGTGCTGGGCGAACTGGAGGACCGTGTTCAGGTCGCTTCCGGTCTGGCCCGCGGCGTTTGCCGCGATCTGGCCACGCTGCGCCTCCGCGCGCGTGATGGCGTGGAACTTGCTCCTGCCCTCACCGGTGAAGTCGAGCCGCACGACGTTGCCCTGGCCCTGGGTGCTGATGTCGGCCTGGATGCCCGAGAGCTTCAGGTCCTTGCCGGTCGCCTCCGGCACCCGGGGTGGGTCGAACCTGAAGAGGTAGTAGACCGTCGGAGACGTCACGGTCTGCGGGGCGCCGACACAGCCCGTGGCCGTCTCGCACGTGATCACGGTCATCTTCTCCGGCACGGCGAGGACGGTGTAGCCCTTGGGCAGCTTGCCCTTCAGCCTGGGCGTGTCGAGCAGCTTCTTCTGCGTGTCCGCGGGGCCGTTGACGAGCTTCTTCTTCGGGTTGAAGAGGTAGTAGGCGGAAGGCGTCCCCTTCTTCGCGTCGCCCTGGACCTTCGTCAGCAGCTGGAAGAGGTTGGCCGTGGCGACGGGGTTGCCGCTGCCGTCGTTCGAGGGGCCGACGACGTCGTTCTCGAGGTCGTAGAACTGCAGCTGGGCGGTGCTGCCGATGATCTGTGCCGCCTTGTTGGCGTCGTGGACCCCGGCGAGCTGGATCACGATCTGGTTCTTGCCCTGCTTGCGGATCTCGGGCTCCGAGACGCCGAGCTTGTCGATGCGGCTGCGCATGATCGAGATCGAGCGCTCCATGCAGGCGTCGTCGCAGCTCTTCCCCTTCGGCGGGACCGCCTTCAGCACGACCTCGAGCCCGCCCTGCAGATCGAGGCCGAGGACGACCTTCTTGTGCACGGGCGAGCTGGGCACGGCCATGGCCATCACGCCCACGAGCGCGGCCACGATCAGGCCAACCAGGATCAGATGAGAACGTCGGTTCGACACGCCGAGAGTCGGGACAGATTAGCTTTCGCCGGTCGAGACCGGGCTCTCCGCCTCGGTTTCTCCTTCGGGCTCGGATTCCTCCGCGATCCCGGCGACCGCGCGGCGGTCGAGGCGGACGATCGTGCCGGGCGCGATCTCCAGGAGCACGATCTCGTCCTCGATCGACTGGACCGTCCCGTGGATGCCACCGGCGGTGAGGATCTCGGTGCCCGGCGTGAGGGTCTCCTGCATCTGGCTCTGCTCGTGCTGCCGCCGGCGCTGGGGCCGGATGAGCAGGAGGTACATCAGCCCGAACAGCGCGATAAGAGCGATCACATAGCCCACGTTGCCTCCTCGGAGCGCCGCAACCGCGCCAGCGCCTGCTCCTTGAACGATCCGAGCTCGCCTCGCTCGATCGCGGCACGCGCGCCGGCGACGAGGTCGAGCAGGAAGCGCAAATTATGCAGGCTCAGGAGGCGCAGCCCCAGGATCTCCTGCTGGTTGAGGAGGTGCCGCACGTACGCGCGCGAGAAGCGCGTGCAGGCGGGACAAGCGCAGTCCTCGTCGAGCGGGCGCGGGTCGCGGGCGAAGCGTGCGCCCTTGATGTTGAGCTGACCCTCCCAGGTCAGGGCGGAGCCGGTGCGCGCGTTGCGGGTCGGGAGCACGCAGTCGAACATGTCGATCCCGCGCTCGATCACTTCGAGGATGCCGACGGGGTCGCCGATGCCCATGAAGTAGCGCGGCCGGTTCCCGGGCAGGAGCTCGGTCGCCCAGGCGGTCGTGTCGAGCATCTCCTCGCGCGACTCGCCGATCGCCAGGCCGCCGAGGGCGTGGCCGTCGAAGCCGATCTGGCCGATCTCCTCGACGCTGCGACGGCGCAGCTCGCGGTCGGTGCCGCCCTGGGCGATTCCGAACAGGAGCTGGCTGGGCGCGCGCTTGGCCTGATGCTGGCGCTTGGCCCAGAGCGTCGTGCGGCGGACGGCCTCGGCGAGCTCGGCGCGCGGGACCTCCGGCGGCGGAACGACGTCCAGGCACATCGCAATGTCCGAGCCGAGCTGCGCCTGGACCTGCGCCGCGTGCTCGGGCGTGAAGCGCGCCTCGTCGCCGTCGTAGACCGAGCGGAAGGTGACGCCCTCGTCGTCCTGCCGCAGGATCGTGTGCCGGAGCGAGAAGACCTGGAAGCCGCCGGAGTCGGTGAGGATCGGGCCGTTCCAGGCCATGAACCGGTGCAGACCGCCGAGCTCGGCGATCAGGTCGGCGCCGGGGCGGAAGTGCAGGTGGTAGGTGTTGCAGAGCAGAATCTCGGCGCCGAGCTGCTCGAGCTCGTCCGGGTCGACAGCCTTGACCGTGGCCTTGGTGCCGACGGGCATGAAGGCCGGCGTGCGGAGCTCGCCGTGAGCGGTGCGGAGGAAGCCCGTGCGCGCGGCGCCGTCGGCCGCTTCCAGCTCGAAGGTGCTCATTCGGCGGCCACCGCTTCGAACCAGGCGGCGACCGTCGCGGCAGCCCGCGCGTCCTCCTCGGGCGCCTCGCCGAGCCTGAGCTCGCCACGGATGCGGCCGAGCTCCTCCGTGATTGCCGGGCTCGCCGCGCGGCTGCCGAGCAGCGACGCGATCCGAAAGGCGCATGCCTCCCGCTGCCGCGGCGTCCCGGCCCCGAGCGGGTCCCAGCACTCCGCGAGCAGGAGACGCAGCTCCCGCATCCCGCGCTCCTCCCAGAACCGCCGCCAGTCCTCCGCGGTCATCACGGCCATGGATTGACCACGAGGCAGCCCCCGCCCTTCAATTGGGTGGGGTTGTTGGACCACCCTCGCTCCCGCTGCGAGCGTATCGCCGAGACTCGCGCATGTCCGTGACGCGATCGTGCCGATGCCGTGCCGATCGTTCCAGCGCGCTGTGGCCGCTGCCCGCTCACAGCACCAGCATCGCGTCGCCGAACGAGTAGAAGCGGTACCCCTCCTCGATCGCGACCCGGTAGAGGCGCCGTGTCTCCTCCACTCCGGCGAAGGCCATCACGAGCGCGAGCAACGTCGAGCGCGGGAGATGGAAGTTCGTCAGCAAAGCGTCGACCCGGCGGAACTCGAAGCCGGGCGTCACGAACAGCTCCGTCCGTCCCGCGAGCGGCGCGCCGCGAGCGAGCGACTCGAGCACGCGCACCGTCGTCGTTCCGATCGCGAGCACTCGTTCGGCGGATTCGATCCGCGCCCAGGACTCGGCCGTGACCTCGTAACGCTCGCTGCGCAGCGCGTGCTCGGCCAGGTCTTCTGCGGCGACCGGCCGGAACGTGTCGAGGCCGACGTGCAGCGTCACGCGCTCGACGTCGAGCCGCGCCAGGAGCTCCGGCGTGAAGTGCAGCCCCGCGGTCGGCGCCGCCGCCGAGCCCTCGCGCTCCGCGTAGACCGTCTGGTAGCGCTCGGGATCGTCGAGCCGCTCGTGGATGTACGGCGGCAGCGGCGCCTCGCCGGCGGGCTCGCCCTCCAGCCGCAACCGCCAGCGCCCCTCGCCGAGCGGCTCGAGCAGCTCCACCGGCCCCAGTCGCTGGCCCGCCTTCAACTTGCGCGAGGGACGAGCGAGCCCCTCCCAGGTGCCGTTCTCGCCCAGGCGCTCGAGCAAGAGCACCTCGGCCTCGCCTCCGCCGGGGCGCTGCAGCCGCAGCCGCGCCGGCAGCACGCGTGTGTCATTGACGACGACCAGCGTGTCGTCGGCGAGCTCGTCCTGCAGCTCGTCGAAGCGGCGATGCCGCGTCTCGCCGGCCGCACGGTCGTGTACGAGGAGCCGCGACCCGTCGCGCCGCTCGAGCGGGTGTTGCGCGATCAGCTCCGGCGGAAGGGAGTAGTCCAGCTCAGAAGACTTCATCCGATGCGAACGCTACCGTTGGCGCCGATGACCGACGACGCGATCGAGAAAGCTCGAGAGCGGCTGCGCGAGGCCGCCGAGGGACGTCCCGACGCCGCCGCGGTCGACGCCGCGCTCGAGCGCGCGCGGGCGCAGGTCGAGGAGCTGGCGCAGACCGCCGCCGAGTTCGAGGCGACCATCCCCGCGAAGGTCGAGAACGCCGTCAGCGACGGGCTGCGCGAGCAGGTCCGGCCGGTCGGCCGGAACCTCGCGGAGATCCGCGGGCTGATGAACCAGGTGATCCGGCGGCTCGAACGCGTCGAGGGCGACCTGCTCTCCGAGCGGCACGCCCGCGTGGACGACCTCGGCCTGCTCGTCGACCTGATCACGTCGAGCTGGAAGTCGGTCGAGCGCCGGCTCTCGACGCTCGAGCGCAAGCTCGAGACGGGCGACGGCGCGATCGTCTACCGCATGGAAGAGCGCCGCACCGGCTGAGGCGCCGCTCGTCGGTGCCGCCAATCAGGACGGACGAGCTTCGCTCGTGCGTCCGTCTGCGCCGCTGACCCGAAGCGCTTGTGCCACCATCACCGGCGCTGAGTCCGGGCGAGCCGTTCCTCCACCGCCAGCCCGATCAACCCCAGCGCGACCGCGAACCAGAGCGTCGCGAGCCTGATCAGCACGGTCGCCGCGGCCGCGCCGGCCTTCGAGACGTCGCCGAGCGCGCGCATCAGTCCGGTCATGCTCGTCTCGGCGACGCCGATGCCGCCGGGCAGGAACGAGAGCGCGCCCGCGAGGCTGCCGAGCGTGAAGACGACGATCGTGTCGGCGAACGAGAGGTCGAGCCGCAGCCCGCGCACGCACACGTAGGCGGCCAGGCACTCGCACAGCCACGAAACCGCGGACAGCAGCGTCATGCCCACGAGCAGCTTCGTCCCCAGCAAGGCGCGAGCGGCCTCCGGTGCCTCGCCCAGCCGCGTGAACCGCTCGAGCAGGGGGCTCCGCACGAGAACGACCACCGCGACCACGGCGACGACGGCGGCGACGAGCAGCGGCCAGTTGTGCACCCCCGCCCCGCCGACGACCGCGAGCACCACCACCCCGGTCGCGTCGGTGATCCGCTCCGCGAGGACGACCGGCGCCGAGCGGCGGACGGGCACGTCGAACGATCGTTTCAGCAGCCCGCATTTCAGGAGCTCCCCGAGCTTCGCCGGCGTGATCGTCATCGTCAGCCCGGCGACGAAGATCGTGAAGCTGCGGCTCGTCGGCACATCGATGTCGACTCGCACCAGGTAGCGCTGCCAGCGCCAGAAGCGGAGCAGGTAGTTGAGAGCCGTCAGGGCCAGCGCGAGCGGGAAGAGCTCCCAGCGGAAGCTCGCCAGCTCGTCGCCGAGCTGACCGAAGTCGGCGTACAGGCCGAGCCCAAGCAGGACCGCCGCCGAGAGGGCGGCTCCGAGGACGAGTGCGCGTTTCAGGTGAGCGCGAGGATCGCAGCCGCGGTCGCGATCCAGCCGGCGACGGCGAGCAGGATCGGCACGTCGGTCAGCAGCACCTGCTCCGGCTCCTCGCCGATGTCGTCGCGGTGCATGAGGAGCAGGTAGCGGAAGACGCCGAAGACGACGAACGGCACCGTCGCCAGCAGGGCGCGCGAGTGCGGCGCCGTGAGCGTGTAGACGGCGTAGGCGATCACGGTCGAGGACGCGACGATCGCCACGAGCTGGTCGACGAGCTCCAGCGAGTACCCCTCGAGCACGCGGCGGCCGGGGGTGCGCTCGGCACCGACGAGCACGAGCTCTCCGCGCCGCTTGGCGAGCGCGAGGAAGAGCGCGAGCAGCGCAGTGCAGAGCAGCAGCCAGGGCGAGATGCGCACGTCGACCGCTGCCGCGCCGGCCGCGGCTCGGATCACGAACAGCCCCGCGATCGCGAGCACGTCGATCAGCACGACGTGCTTGAGTCCGAGCGTGTACGCGGCCTGCAGCGCCGCGAAGCCCGCCACGAGTGCGAGCGAGAGCGGGCCGAGGACCGCGCAGATCGCCCCGGCCGCGAGCGTCAGGGCCGCCGAGAGCATGAGCGCCGCCCGCGGCGAGAGCTCACCGCGGGCGATCGGGCGCGCACGCTTGACCGGATGCGCGCGGTCGGCCTCGCGGTCGCGCACGTCGTTCGCCAGGTACGCGGCGCTCGAGACCGCGCAGTAGGCCGCGAAGCAGGCCAGCGCCTCGGCCCAACGACCCGCGTCGCCGAGCTTCGCCGCGAAGACGAGCCCCGCGAAGACGAGCAGGTTCTTCGACCACTGCCGCGGCCGCAGCGCGACGAGTGTCGCGCGCGGTAGGGAGCGGCGGCGCGGAAGCTCGAGCAGCTCGGGAGCGGCGACCACCTGGGGATTCTGACTGCGCTTAGCTGAGCCGTGCCGGCAGCACCAGCTCGAAGCGGCTGCCGTCCTCGGCGGAGCTCGCCAGCCGGAGCCGCCCGCCGAGAGCGGCCGCGAGCTCGCTCGCGATCGCCAGCCCGAGCCCGGTCCCGCCCCCGCCCCGCGACCAGAACGGCCGGAAGATCCGGTCCTCCTCGCCGGGCGGGATTCCCGGCCCGTTGTCGTCCACGGCCACGCGCACCGTCCCGTTCGACGACGTCAGCTCGAGCGCGACGCGGCCCCCGTCGGGGGTCCACCGAAACGCGTTCGAGAGCAGGTTCGAGATCACCTGGAGCACGCGGTCGCCGTCGGTGACGATCACGGGCTTGCCGTCGACGTCGCAGCGGTAGTCGATCCCGCGGCGGCGCGCCTCCTCGGTGAAGGCGGCGAAAGCCTCGTCGACCAGCCGGCCCATGTCGACTTCCTCCTGGAGGACGGTGAACCGGTGCGCATCGAGCTTGGCGAGGTCGAGCACGTCGCCGACGAGCCGCTCGAGCCGCGTCGCCTCGGCGGCGATCACCGTCAGCGATGCGACCCGCAGCTCCTCGTCGGTGACGACGCCCTCGCGCAGTGCCTCGACGTGGCCGCGGATCGCGGTCAACGGCGTGCGCAGCTCGTGCGTGACCGTCATCAGGAAGTTCCGCTCGAGCTCCTCGGCCTCGGCCAGACGGGAGGCCATCTCGCCGAAGCGGTCGGCGAGCATGCCGATCTCGCCGCTGCCGCTCGGCACGTCGACGTCGTAGTTGCCTCGAGCGACCTCGTCTGCCGCGTGCGAGAGCTTCAGCACCGGGGTCGTGATCCGCCGCGTCAAATACCAGGCGAAGGCGCCGGCGACGAGAACACCGCCTGCGAAGGCCAGCAGCAGGCGCTCGATCAGCGCGAGCCAGTGTTGTGCGAGGACGGTCTGAGGCTTGGCGACCGCGATCGTCCCGATGAAGGTCTTGCCGACGCGCACCGGGGTTGCGACCGCGAGGTAGTCGTGGCGGGCACCCGGTGGGCGAAAGACGAAGCGCACCGTCCGGCCCCCTCGCACGAGCCGTTCTTCGACGACGCCCTTCGGCAGCGCCGTGAAGGCCTTGCCCTTTTGGCCCGGGAAGAGATCAAGGCCCTCGTAGAAGATCTTGTCGCCGGTCGCGCGCTCGAGCCGCTTCGCCGAGAGCAGCTTGAACCCCGCCTGGTCCGCGTACAGCTGCGTCAGACCGTTCGCTTCGCGTACCAACTCGCTGTACGCCTGCTCGCGCGCGCGGTCCTGCGCGTACTGCCGGAAGAGCCGCAGCGCGATCGCGGCCGAGACGAGCCCGGCGACGACCACTCCGAGCAGGAAGAGCGCGGGAAGCTGAAAGCGCAGCGACCGGAGCATCGGCTCCGGTTCCTAGGCGCTCACCGCCGCGTCCCGCGAGGGAGCGACCTTGTAGCCGACCCCCCAGACCGTGACGATCGGCGAGGCCTCACCGAGCTTCCGCCGCAGCTGCCGCACGTGGACGTCGACGGTGCGCGTGTCGCCCGCGAAGGTGTAGCCCCACACCCGCTCGAGCAGCTGATCGCGGGTGAGCACGATCCCGTGGTGGTCGAGCAGCTCCCAGAGCAAGTCGAACTCCTTCGGCGCGAGCTGGATCTCCGTCCCCGCGACGCGCGCCTCGCGGCGGCCCGCGTCGATCTCGAGGTCGCCGTGCTTGATCTGCTTCGTCTCGCTCTCGCGCCGGTCGGAGACCGAGCGGCGCAGGATCGACTTCACGCGCGCGACCAGCTCGCGCGGGTTGAACGGCTTGGTCAGGTAGTCGTCGGCGCCGACCTCGAGCCCGATGATCTTGTCCACGTCCTCGTCGCGCGCGGTCAGCATCAGGATCGGCACGTCGGAGTCCTGGCGGATGCGGCGGCAGACTTCTATGCCGTCGACGTCGGGCAGCATCAGGTCGAGCACGATCAGGTCGGGCCGCTCGCCCTCCACGTGCGAAAGCGCCTCCTTGCCGGTGGCGACGATGCTCACGGAGTAGCCGGCGTTCTTCAGGTAGAGCGCGACGAACGAGGCGATCGAGGACTCATCCTCGACAACCAGAATCGACTGCGCCTGGGCTCCCATGGCCTCAGGATGCCAGAGACGTCCGTCAGCGCCCGGCTACGGTGATGCCGAGGGCGAAGGTCGTGGGGTCGTCCGGCAAGGACGAGTACGGCGCGCCGTCCATGGACATCACGCCGTCGCTGAGACCTGCCCCATCGACGATCACGGAGCCGCGGCCGACCGCCGTGATTGAGATTGCGCGGCCTCGGACGTTCACGTTGAAGCGGCCGTCGTCGACGCGGTAGCCCACGACGCGGCCTTTGCAGATGGAGACGCCGAAGCTCGGGTGCCTGGCCTTGCAGCCGGTGAAGTGGGCCTCGTTGCCGTCGTACGGTCGGAAGTCCCTCACCTGCACGCGGCCGTTCTGGACGCGGCCGATGACCGTGCCTTTGATCTTGAGTGTGATCGCGCCCTTGCCTCGCTTGACCGAGAGCGTGCCGTCGGTGGCCCGGTCGCCCGCGAGCGCGGCGGGTACCGTGAGGGCTGCGAGCAGCGCAATGAGGATCAGTGTCCGGCCCATAGAACGACAGTATCGGCACCCCTGGTGAGTTGGGGATAAACGGGTTGTAAGGAATGCGTAAACGCGGCGCCCAGGCCACTATTTCAGCGGCAATCGGAGCCGTCGTCGCAGCCTTGATCGCGGGCTCGGCGCCGGCCGGAGCCGGTCCTCCTCGCCTGCTCGGGCTCCGGATCTCGAACGGCGGCACTCCGTTTGCCGGCGACACGCCGCTGCTCGCGACCGTGAGCCCGAACGGGGACGGCTTCCGCGACCGCGCCTTGATCCGCTTCAAGCTCGACCGTTCAGCGTCCGTTGAGGTCCGCGTCGTCGCCACCGACGAGGTGCGCCGGCCGGTGAAAACGATCTGGACGACGAGGAGACGCCTCGCCGCCGGCCCGCACACGATCGGCTGGAGACCTGCGCGCACGACGCCGGACCGGACCTATCTGGTCCGGTTCCTCGTCGAGGGCCGCACAGGCGGCCGGCGCGTGTACGGCTTCGAGCCGCCGCGGCGGGGGCGCTTCACCAGCGGCCTCGTCGTGCGGGTGCAGGGGATCGACGCCGGCTTCCTGGCCCGCAGCTACCCCGTGGGCGGCGACGCGACGGTGGCGATCTCGACGGACGCGCGGCGGATCCGGCTGCAGCTCTTCTCGTTCGCCACGCTGCCGCGGCCGACCGTTCGCGACCTTCGAACGGGAGGCGTGGCGGTCGCGCCCGCGGTGCGCCTCGACCTGCAGCACCGCGGGAGCGCGCCACGATTCGTGCAGATCAGCCACGCGGGCGTTCCCGAGAGCGGCCTCTACTTCCTGCGTGTCACTTCGGGAGACCGCCGCGTGGGCTACGCGCCGCTGATCCTGCGTCCCCGCAAGCTCGGCGAGCACCGGGTCGCGGTCGTCCTCTCGACCAACACCTGGCAGGCCTACAACTTCCTCGACGCAAACGGCGACGGCTGGGGCGACAGCTGGTACGTGAGCGGCGCCACCCGCGTCGTCGACCTCCGCCGCCCGTTCCTCGACTTCGGCGTTCCGTTTCGCTTCCGCGACTGGGACCTCAGCTTCATCTCGTGGCTGCGGCGGACGGGCAAGCAGGTGGACTACATCTCGGACGACGACCTCCAGCGCATCCGCACCGGCGACACGCTGCGGCGCAACTACGACCTGGTCGTGTTCCCCGGCCACGAGGAGTACGTGAGCGACCACGTCTACGACATCGTCACCCGCTACCGCGACCTCGGCGGGCGGCTGATGTTCCTCTCGGCGAACAACTTCTTCTGGAAGGTGCGGCGAGAGGGGTCTCTGATCCGCCGCGTGCAGATGTGGAGAGCGCTCGGCCGGCCGGAGGCAGCGCTCGTCGGGACCCAGTGGGTCGCGAGCAACTACGGCTCGGTGCAGGGGCTCTACACCGTGCAGGGAGCGGGCTCGACGCCGTGGGCCTTCGCGGGCACCGGCCTTCGAAACGGCTCGACCTTCGGCCGCTACGGAATCGAGATCGACGCCCGGGCGCCGAGCTCGCCTCCGGGCACGCGCCTGCTCGCCCGGAGCCCGGGCCTGATCGGCACGCACGACGCGGAGATGACCTACTACGAGACCGGGGCCGGCGCGCGCGTCTTCGCGGCTGGGGTCGTCAACTTCGCGGCGTCGATCAACGACCCGGCCGTCTCGCGGCTCGTCGAGAACCTCTGGGACCGGCTGACCCGCTAGCCGCGCGGAGCGTCGTACTCGTAGAAGCCGCGGCCGCTCTTGCGGCCGAGCCGCCCGTCGCTCTGCATCTCGAGCAGCCGCTCGGGCGGAGCCATTCGCCCCTCGCCGAGCGCGCCGTGGAGTGCCTCCGACGCGTGGACGTGGACGTCGACGCCGATCAGGTCGATCAGCGCGCAGGGCCCGATCGGCCAGTTGGCGCCGAAGCGCATCGCGCGGTCGACGTCCTCCGGGCTGACGCGCGCCTCGTCGAGCACGCGCACGCAGTCGTTGAGCAGCGGGATCAGGATCCGGTTGACGATGAAGCCCGGTGTGTCGTTGCAGGCGACGGGCTCCTTGCCGATGCGCTGGGCGAACGCGTAGCCGGCGTCGAACACCTCGTCGCTCGTCTGCGCGGTGCGGACGACCTCGACGAGTGGCAGCACCGGCGCCGGGTTGAAGAAGTGCAAGCCGACGATCCGCTCGGGACTGCTCGTCGCGTGGGCGATCTGGGTCACGGAGAGGGCCGAGGTGTTCGTGGCGAGGATGGCGGGTGCGGGGACTACGCGGTCCAGCTCGCCGAAGAGCTCTCGCTTGACCTCGATGTCCTCGAAGGCGGCCTCGATCACGAGCTGGCACGAGCCCAGGTCGGGGAGCTCGGTCGTCAGCGTGAGCCGGCCGAGTGCGGCGTGCTTCTCCTCTTGGGTCAGGCGCCCCTTTTCGACGCCCCGGGAGAGGTAGTGGTCAATCGTCCCGCGCGCGCGCTCGCCGAGTTCCTCGGAAACATCGCGCCCGACGACCTCGAGGCCGGCCTGAAGGCAGACCTGTGCGATCCCGGCACCCATGGTGCCGAGCCCGACCACGCCGACCCGGGAGATCTCCACGGCGCGCGATCCTATGCGCTCCGCGCTCCGCGCTCCGAGTTCACGGGCACGCGTGAACCTCTTCCCCCCGGGGGCCTTCGGCCCCTAGCCCCCGCTTTTGAGGGTAGCGGCGAAATCGTCACGTGTCTGTGACGGCTTCGTGCCGGAAGTGTGTCCTCTGCTCCGAGCCTAGAGACGCTCGATGACCGCGGCGATCGCCTGGCCGAAGCCGATGCACATCGTCGCCATGCCGTAGCGCGCGTCTCGCCGTTCGAGCTCGTTCAGGAGCGTCGCCGTCACCCGCGCGCCCGTCGCGCCGAGTGGATGGCCGAGCGAGATGCCGCCGCCGTTCGGGTTCACATCTGCCCACCGCTCCTCGAGGCCTGTATCGCGCATGAACTGGAGCGCGACCGACGCGAACGCCTCGTTCACCTCGACGACCGCGATGTCGTCCCAGCCGAGCCCCGCTCGGGCCAGGGCGCGCTCGCACGCCTGCGGATTGCCGTGCAGCATCAGCCGCGGGTCGACGCCGGCGAGGCCGAACGACACGAACCGCGCCCGAGGCTCGAGCCCCAGGCGCGTGCAGGCCGCGTCGCTCACAACGAGCACGGCGGCCGCCCCGTCGCAGATCTGGCTCGAGTTCCCCGCCGTCACCTTCCCCTCGGGCAGGAAGGCCGGCTCGAGCGCGGCGAGCGCTTCCGGCGAGGTGTCAGCACGCGGTGTCTCGTCGACCGCGAAGAGCACGCCCGCGTGAGGGTTCGAGACCTCGACCGGAACGATCTCGCGCTCGAAGCGCCCCTCCTCGATCGCGCTCAGCGCCCGCCGGTGCGACTCGTAGGAGAACGCGTCGAGCTCCTCGCGCGACAGTCCCCACTCCTCGGCGATCAGCTCCGCCGCGATCCCCTGCGGCACGATCTCCCATCGCTCGAGCAACGTGTTCGAGAGATCGCCGCCGCTGGAGCCCATCGGCACGCGCGACATCGACTCGACGCCCGCCGCGACGACGACGTCGAGCTGTCCCGACCACACCGCGGCCGCCGCGTTGAAGTTCGCCTGCAGCGAAGAGCCGCACTGCCGGTCGACGGTCGACCCGGGAACCGACTCGGGCCAGCCGGCGACGAGCGCAGCCATGCGCGCGATGTTCCAGCCCTGCTCGCCGACCTGGGAGACGCAGCCCATCTGCACGTCCTCGACCTCGGCTGGGTCGAGCCCGTTCCGCTCGGCGAGGCCGTTCAGCACCTGCCCAGCGAGCTCGTCCGCACGAAGGCTGGCCAGCGTGCCGTTCCGCCGGCCGATCGGTGAGCGGACGGCGTCGACGATCAGAGCATCGGCACGCGCCATCGCCGCTCTAGACTAGCCCGCGTGGCCACGACGACCACCGAGCGCAAGCTCTTCGTCGCCGGCGAGTGGGTCGAGACGGGCGACTGGCTCGAGGTGCGCTCTCCGTACTCCGGCGACGTCGTCGGACGAGTCGCCAAGGGCGAAGCGGACGAGACGAGGCGCGCAATCGACGCGGCCGAGCAGGCGCTGCGCGAGCCGCTCCCGGCGCACAGGCGGGCCGAGATCCTCGTGAAGGTGGTCGCCGGCCTCGCCCGGAGGCAGGACGAAGTCGCGCGGCAGATCTCCGACGAGGCGGGCAAGCCGATGAAGGCGGCGCGGGTCGAGGCCAAGCGCGCGATGTCCACGTACACCTTCGCCGCGGTCGAGGCGCGCAAGCTCGCGGGAGAGATGGTGCCGATGGACGCGGCCCAGGCCGGCGAGGGCAAGCTCGGCTTCACGCTGCGCCGGCCGATCGGGATCGTCGGCGCGATCTCGCCGTTCAACTTCCCGCTGAACCTCGTCGCGCACAAGCTGGCGCCTGCGCTGGCGGCCGGCTGCCCGGTCGTGCTCAAGCCCGCGAGCCAGACTCCCCTCTCGGCCCTCCTGCTCGCGGAGCTCGAGGAGGAGGCGGGGCTGCCGCCGGGCTGGCTCAGCGTCGTCGTCGGGCCGTCCTCCGAGATCGGCGACGTGCTGGTCGAGGACGAGCGCGTGAAGGCGATCACCTTCACCGGGTCGGGGGGCGTCGGCTGGGGCCTGAAGGAGCGCGCGCCGCACAAGAAGGTCAGCCTCGAGCTCGGCAACGCGACCCCGGTGATCGTCACGGCGGATGCCGACGTCGAGGCCGCCGCCACGGCGATGGCCGCAAACGCCTTCGCCTTCGCCGGCCAGAGCTGCATCTCGGTGCAGCGGCTGTACGTCGAGCGACCCGCGTACGAGACCTTCGTCGAGAGCTTCCTCCCGCGCGTGCAGGCGCTGAAGCTCGGCGACCCGGCCGACGAGGAGACCGACGTCGGACCCGTGATCGACGCTGATGCCCGCGAGCGGATTCTCGAGTGGATCGAAGAGGCGCGCTCTGCCGGCGCCGAGATCTTGAGCGGAGGCGAGGAGCAGGACGGCCTGATCGCGCCGACGGTGATCGCGAACGCCTCGCCCGAGCTGAAGGTCAGCTGCGACGAGGTCTTCGGCCCGGTCGTCACCATCAACGCGGTGGACTCGCTCGACGAGGCGATCGAGCTGGCGAACTCCACGCGCTATGGCCTGCAGGCAGGGATCTTCACGAGCCGCCTCGACTCCGCCATGCGCGCCGCGCAGGAGCTCGAGTTCGGCGGCGTGATCGTCAACGAGGCGCCGACCTTCCGCTCCGATCAGATGCCGTACGGCGGCGTGAAGGACTCGGGCAACACGCGCGAGGGGCCCGCCTATGCCGTGCGCGAGCTGACCGAGGAGCGGCTCGTCGTCATCGACCTCTAGGTTCCGGGCACATGATCGGCTTCGCAATCGCACTGATGGTGATCGGCATCGTCTTCGGGTTCGTGATCCCGTGGGTCGGGGTCACTATCGGCCTCGTCGGGCTGCTCCTGTTCATCGCCCTCGTGGCGGGCTTCGGGCGCCGTGCCGCCAACGAGCCGGGGCACTAAAGGCCTCCTCCCCCGATGCTAGACTCGCGCCGCTCGTGGCGCGTTTTTCCCTGCTAAACCGCATTCGCAGTCGATCTGGCGGCGGTCCTGCGACCACCTCGCCGCGGGTGCTCCGGCGCGCCCCGTCACCGGGCGCGCTACGGCGTGAGCGGCGGGCGATCGTGAAGGCCCGCGAGGAGCGGATCCGCCACCTGGGAGGCCTCACGCTCGAGATGTACCGGCGCTCGAGCTTCCGCGACGAGCTCCTGGTCGAGCATTGCCGCGAGATCATCGCGCTCGAGGAGCGGATCCACGAGCTCGACTCGATGCTGCAGGCCGTCGCGACTGCGCGGCGTGCGCCGACGACCTGCGAGTGCGGCGCGCCCGTTCCCTGGGGCTCGCACTTCTGCGCCAACTGCGGCCGGCCAGTCGGCGGGGAGCCCGTGGTCGCTTGCGAGGGCTGCGGCCATCCGCTCCCCGCAGACGCGACCTTCTGCGCCCACTGCGGCCGCGCGGTCGAGGCGAGCCAGGCGGAGGCTGAAGCCGAGGCCTATGCCGACGCGACGCCGGAGCCGGAGCCCGAGCCCGAGCAGGCCGCGGACGAGACGTTCCTGCGCGCAGCCGATCCCTGGGAGCGCTAGTGGCGCACCCCGAGGATGAGCGGCGCTGCCCCCGCTGTGGCACGCCGTACGGGGAGGGCCAGGAGTACTGCCTGGAGTGCGGCCAGCGCCTGCCTGCCGGCTCCGGCCTCGTGGCGGCGCTCGGCTCCAGGTGGCGGCGCCACCTCGGCTGGTACCCGGGCGACTGGGTCTGGCCCGCTCTGCTCGCGCTCCTGGTCGCCGTGGCCGCCGGCGTCGTCTCGGCGGTCTGGCTCGCCGACCAGTCGAGCTCCGCGAACGACACGCTCGTCCTGACGCAGGGCAAGCCTTCGACCGGCGAGTCCACGGAAACGCCGCCCGAGCCGACCACGACCACGCCGACGACGGCCACCACGGGCAGGACCCCCACGCCGCCACCTCCTCCGCCCCCGCGCCCGGCAGTCGTTGCCTGGCCGGCAGGAAAGAGCGGCTGGACGATCGTGCTCGACTCGGTGCCGACCGTGAACGGCCGCAGCGCCGCCCTCGCTGAGGCGCGGCAGGCCCTGCAGCTCGGCATGAAGCCGGTCGGCGTCCTCGACTCGGCGCGCTTCTCAAGCCTCCACCCCGGCTACTTCGTCGTCTTCTTCGGGATCTACGACACGGAGGCGGACGCCCAGAGCCACATCATCGATGCGCACCGTCACGGCTTCCGCAATCCGTACCCCCGCCGAATCACTCCGTGACGTTTACCCAGAAGGCGACGGGGAAGCGGACTTTGTAACACGGCCCTGGTTCGTTAGACTCGGCCTCGCGGCCAAGCCGCCAGGAGAGATTAACCCGCCATTAACAAAGCTTTGCCGGAGATTAATAGGAGCCGGAGATACTGATTGATGGACGAGCGGACGCTTCAGATTCAAGCCTGCATGTATCAGTACTCACGCGCGATCTACCGGTCGATCAAGGATCTCATCGACCCCTACGTCACCCCCGAGACGCGGGTGCAGTACCGGCGCGAGGTGCTCGAGGCCTGCGAGCAGACGATGGAACGCCTCGCCAAGGACCCGCTCTACTTCGCCAAGCCCGACCGCGCCCTCTTCCAGGACCTGCGCCGCTACTTCCCGATCACGTGCCAGGCCCAGGTCGCCTGGGCGGTGCGCGAGGGCGTCGCCGCGGCGGTCGCCTTCATCGAGAGCCAGATCGAGGCCGGCGCCTTCGACGGCGGGATCGCCCGCTGCCGCGCCACCACACGCAAGGGCAAGCCGTGCCAGCGCACGCCGTTGCCGGATCGCGACTACTGCCCGTCGCACCAGCACCTCGAGCGCTCGAAGGTCGCGGCGTAGCCCGCGCCGCCGCTAGGCGATAGTCTCGCCCGAGGTGTCGCATGACACGGACAAGCTGATCCGTCAGCTCTCGCTCGTCGCCTTTCTGATGGCGGAGCGGCGGGCGGTGACCGCGCGCGACATCAAAGGCCAGGTCGAGGGCTACCAGGAGATGTCGGACGAGGCGTTCGCCCGGCGCTTCTACTCCGACCGCGCCGAGCTGATCGCGCTGGGCGTCCCGCTCCACTCGCAGCGGGACGAGTACACGGGCGAGGAGCTCTACACCATGCGCTCCGAGCGCTACTTCCTGCCGCCGCTCGAGCTCACCGACGAGGAGCTCGCGGCCCTGCAGACCTGCCTCTACCTGCTGGAGGGCAAATTCGCCTACGCGGAGCCGTTGCGGCTCGCGCTCCAGAACCTCGCGCTCGGGAGGCCCGGCTTCGCCGAAGCGCCCACGGACACCGCGATGCGCGTCGAGGTGCTCGACCCGGAGTACTCCGCCGAGATGCAGGGGCGGCTGAGCAAGCTCGAGGCGGCGATCTCCAAGCAGCGCACGGTCAAGTTCCCGTACTGGTCGATCTCCCGCGACGAGGAGCGCGAGCGGACGGTCAACCCGTACGCGCTCTTCCAGGACGCGGGAGCCTGGTACGTGGTCGGGCAGGACCTCGAGGCGGAGGCGGAGCGCACGTTCCGCGTCTCGCGCATCCGCGGCGAGATCCGCTTCGCCACGCGCCGCGAACGCGACTTCCGCCTCCCGGCCGAGTTCGACGTCGACCAATACCGCGGCCGCCCGCCCTGGCAGATCGGCGAGCCGGTCGGCGAGGCGCGCATCGAAGTCGGCGGGGACACGGCCTGGTGGGTCGAGCGCACCTTCGGGACGAAGGTCGAGGACGGCGTCTTCGTGACCGAATACTCGAGCCTGCCGCTGCTCGCCTCGTGGGTGCTGCGCCAGGACGGACGCGCGGTGCCGCAGGCGCCCGAGGATCTGCGGCGCGAGGTCGCCCGCGCGCTGAAGCTCGTGCGCGAGCGTCACGAGGGCGCTCCCAAGCGGCTCGCGGCCGAGACCGACGGGCTCGTGGAGGTGATCGCCGAGCGCCCGGCCGCGCCGGTGGCGCCCGAGCGCTTCGCCGTGCTGCAGGCGCTGCTGGCCTACCTGCTCGACCGCTGCGGCGAGGACTCGCAGGCGGAGTTCCCGGCTCAGGAGCTGGTGGACCGCTTCAACATCCCGTTCGAGGCGCTCGAGGAGCACCTCTCGCTGCTCAACCTCGTCAACTTCGGCGGTGGCTGCTACGCCGTCTACGCCGAGCTCGACGGCGACACGATCCGCGTCGACAAGGAGCTGTTCGGCGACACCTTCCGTGCCCCGCCGCGACTGACCCCGCTCGAGGCGCGCGCGATCCGCCTCGCGCTCGAGTTCGTCGGCCCGATGATCGCAGCCGACGCAGGCTCCGCCCTCGACCGCGTGCGCGCGAAGCTCGAGGAGACCTTCGGCGAGTTCGAGCTCGCCCAGACCCCCGAGCCGCACGTGCAGCGCGCCGAAGAGGACCTCGTCGGCACGCTCAGCCACGGCCTGCGCGAGCGCCGCCTGGTCGAGATCGACTACCTCAAGGGTGGCGAGGACGAGGTCTCGACGCACCTCGTCGAGCCGTACTCGCTCGAGCGGCGGTTGCCGTACTGGTACATCCACACGTGGGACCGCACCCGCGACGCCGAGCGCTCCTTCCGGCTCGACCGGATGCGCAGCGCCCGAATCCAGCGCGCGCACTTCGAGCCGCGCGAGGGCTTCGACCCGCATGAGTTCCGGGACGCGCGCACGGCGCGCATCTGGTACTCGAAGGTGATTGCGCGCTGGGAGCTCGAGAAGGGCGCGCGCATGCTGAAGGACGGCTCGGCCGCGGCCGAGCGACCGGTCGGCAGCCCGGAGTGGCTGATGGGCGAGGTGCTCTCCTACCGTGGCGAGGCAGTCGTGCTCGAGCCGCCGGAGCTGCGTCGCGAGATCGCCGAGCGTGCCAAGGCTGTCCAGCGTGAGCTCGGCCTTTCACGCGTCAAAGTGGGCTAGCCGCCGATCGGGATCTCGAGGGTGAAGGTCGCGCCCTGGTTGGGCGCGGAGTCGACCTCTAGCCCGCCTCCGTGGGCCTCGGCGATCGAGCGGGCGATGAACAGGCCGAGACCGGTTCCCGGCAGCGTCGTGCCGGTGCTCGTGACCCGGCCGAACTTCTCGAAGATCAGCCGCTGGTCTTCCTTGGCGATCCCGGGCCCGTGGTCGCGGACGTCGATGTAGACGCGGCCGTCCTCGGGATACGCGCGCACCTCGACGTCTCCGCCGGCCGTCGAGTACTTGATCGCGTTGTCGATCAGGTTCGTCAGGACCTGGCGCAGGCGCTCGGCGTCGCCGCGCACGTCCGGCAGCGGGTCCTGTACCTGCGCCAGCAGCCGCACCTCGTCCTGGCCCACCTGCGCGGTGGCAACGGCGTCGCGCACGAGCTGGCCGATGTCGACGTCGGCGAAGCGGAAGCTGAACGTGCCGGCCTCGATCCGCGAGGTGTCGAGGACGTCCGTGATCAGGTCCGCCAGCCTTCCGGTTTCGCTCGCGATCAGCTCGAGGAACGACTCGCGCTGGTCGGCGGACAGCTCGCGCCAGCGTTGCTGGAGGGTGCGCGCCGCGCCGATCACCGCCGCCATCGGCGTGCGCAGCTCGTGCGAGACGAGCGAGACGAAGTCGGCGCGCAGTGCTGAGAGCCGGCGGAGCTCCTCGACGGTCTTGCGCTCGGCCTCGTAGGCGCTGATGTTCTGGACCGCGCTGGCCACGAGCCGCCCGAGGAGTCCGGCGAGCTCGATCTCCTCGACGGTGAACGAGTCGGGCTCGCGCCTGACGAGCGAGAGCATGCCGATCGACCTCGCACCCTGGAGGAGCGATGTCGCGAGGCGGCAGCGCAGGCCTAGTGCGAGGAACTCGTCTTCCTCCGGGTAGTCGGCCGCGGCCATGTCCTTGCGGTAGACCGTGTGGTTCGTCCGCAGCAGCTCCTCCAGCAGCGTCCCGTGGATCGGCCGGCCCGAGCCCGGCGGCAGGACATCCTCGGCGCCGGCCCCTGCGACGGCCATCACTTGCGCGATGCCGTTCTCGCTCAGCACGATCGCGATGCGGTCGAAGGGCATCAGGCCGCGCACCTCGCGGATGAACGCGTCGAAGGCCTGGTCGAGCTCGAGCGAGGAGCTGAGCGCCCGCGCGCAGCGGTTCGCGGCCTCGAGCACGTCCGCTCGGCGGCCGAGCTGGTCGCGTAAGCGCTCGGACTCGGCCGCGCGCGACTCGGCGACCGTCGTCTGGCCCAGCAGGCGCAGCATCAGCCAGCCGACGATCAGGCCCAGCAGCACCTCGAGCCCGAGTTGCAATGTGACGTAGTCGAGGTGGTAGCTCCGGGGTGCGAGGCGCCGCTCACGCAGCCACTCGAAGGCAACCATCACCGGCGCGCTCGCGACCACCACGACGAG
Source organism: Gaiellaceae bacterium (assembly GCA_035535855.1). Taxonomy (GTDB): domain Bacteria; phylum Actinomycetota; class Thermoleophilia; order Gaiellales; family Gaiellaceae; genus AC-32. Next base: position 22,762 of record DATLPH010000002.1, on the reverse strand, counting down.
GGCGCCACGAATTCCGTAGCGCAGCGCCGCCTCGACGAGCGGCAGGTACATCAGCTGCCGGATGGGCGAGCTCGGCTCGAAGCTGTAGATCAGCGTGTACGCGGAGACGATCGCGAAGTCGAAGGTCAGCGCTGCAAAGCCGAGCCGCTTCAGCGACGCCTTGGGCCAGTCGCGGCGCGAGAGCCAGAAGATGAGCAGAGTGCCGACCGCGAGGAGACCCGTCGTGACCCATGCCCAGAGGCGGTAGTCGCCGGGATAGTTGCGGCCGATCGCGACCTGGAAGATCGCGAAGGGCACTGCGCCGAGACGGACCCAGCCGATCCAGCGCTCGACGTCGCGCAGGCGCTTGAGCTCGCCGTTCACGCCGGGTCTCCGACTTGCGCGAGCGCCCACTCGGCGTGTTCTCGCAGGATGTTCTCGAGCGCGACGAGCGCGTTCCTGCGCAGGTAGCGCGGGTCGTTGTGCGGGACGAACAGCCTGTCGTAGCGGCTCGCGAGCTCCTCGTCGTCCGCCTCGAGCCAGTCCACGAGCGAGACGTGCGGTTCCGCACCCGGTGGGGGCGGCTGCCCCGCCCGCCGCTTCTCCACTCCGCGGTTCCAGGGACAGACGTCCTGGCAGATGTCGCAGCCGTAGACGCGGTCGCCGAGGGCCTCGCGGTACTCCTCCGGAAACGGATCCGCGGATTGCGTCCAGTACGAGAGGCACCTCGTCGCGTCGAGCACTCCCGCCTCCGCTAGCGCGTCGGTCGGGCACGCGTCGATGCAGAGCGTGCAGGAGCCGCAGCCCGCGTCGAGCGGAGGCGTCGCCTCGAGCTCGGCGGTCGTGACGAGCGTGCCGAGCACGACCCAGGAGCCGAAGCGCCGGGTGATCAGCATCGTGTTCTTGCCGTAGAAGCCGACTCCGGACCGGGCAGCGGCTTCGCGGTCGACGTGCTGGTTCGCGTCGACCAATACGCGATAGCGGCCGCCCAGCCGCCGGCCGAGCTCGTCGAGGCGCTCCCGCAGCGCCGAGTAGGCGTCCCACCAGGTGTAGCGCGGGAGCCGTCCGTGGCCCGGCGGCGGCTCGTCGCCGTCGGCCCAGTAGCAGAGCGCCGCCGACACGACCGTGCGCGCGCCCTCGAGCAGCGTCTCCGGATGACACGACACCTCGGGCCGCGCCATCGTGAAGCGCATGTCCGCGAACAGCCCCCGGGCGCGGCGCTCGCGGATGTGCCGCTCCGTCTCGTCGTATGGCGCGACCGGAGCCGCCCCGACGGCGTCGAGGCCGAGCTCCTCGGCCAGCAGCGCAAGGTCTCCGGCCTGCATGTGGGAGATTGTGCCCGGATGAAGGCAATTCGGATCCACGAGGACGGCGGGCCCGATGTTCTGCGCTACGAGGACGCTCCCGATCCCGAGCCCGGCCCGGGTGAGGTGCTCGTCCGTCTGCGCGCCGCCTCGCTCAATCACCTCGACCTCTGGGTCCGCAAGGGCCTTCCTTCGGTGCCCAAGCCGCGGATCCTCGGCGCGGACGGGGCAGGCATCCGGGAGGACACCGGCGAGCGTGTCGTGATCAACCCGGGCATCGAGCACGGCGAACAGATCAGCGTCGTCGGCGAGCACATGGACGGCACGCACGCGGAGCTCGTCGCAGTCCCGGAGACGAACGTCTACCCGCTTCCGGACGAGATCTCGTTCGAGGACGCGGCGGCGTTCCCGCTCGTCTTCGAGACCGCGTACCGCCTGCTGGTCACCCGCGCCCGGCTGCGCGAGGGCGAGTGGGTCCTGCTCTGGGGGATCGGCAGCGGCGTAGCCACCGCCGGCCTGGCGATCGCGAAGGCGCTCGGGGCGAAGGCGCTCGTCACCTCCTCGAGCGACGAGAAGCTCGAGCGGGCGACGGCGCTCGGCGCGGACGCGACGGTGAACCACGCGACGGGCGAGGTGCGCGAGGCCGTGAAGGAGGCCACCGGCGGCGCCGGTGTCGAGGTGGTGCTCGAGCACGTCGGCGAGGCGACCTGGCAGACCTCGATCCAGGCGGCGCGCTCGGGCGGGCGCATCGCCGTCTGCGGCGCGACCTCCGGACCGAACCCGCCCGCGGCGCTGCATCGCATCTGGTGGAAGCAGCTGTCGATCCTCGGCTCGACGATGGGCACGCGAGAGGACTTCGAGGCTGCCTACGAGCTGGTCAAGAGCGGCCGCGCGAAGCCGGTGGTGGACTCGGTCTACCCGCTGGAGGAGGCCCGCGCCGCGCACGAGCGGATGGAAGCCGGAGAGCAGTTCGGCAAGATCGTGCTCTCGATCCCGTAGGGCTAGTGGTGCAGCGCGCGACGGGCTTCGAGACGCTCCTCGAAGCAGCGCTGCAGGTAGTCACCCCGCAGCTTCGGCAGCACCCTCGGCATGGGCGGCGGCACCGGGATCACGACGATCTCAGTCACGCGCTCGCCGTGGCAGCGCTTGTAGGCGTCCTCCTCGCCCAGCACCGGCTGCTGAGGCGTGCGCCTGAGCCAGCCGAACAGCCGAGCGAAAAATGTCATCACGCGGGTCATACCACGTTCGCCGCCTCCGGCCAACGCCCGCTCACTCGAGCTCGAGCAGGACCTCCTCGACGACGACGCCCAGACGCTCGTCGTGCTCCGCGCGCGAATCCACCTCGACGAAGCCACACTTCTCGAGCACGCGGATCGACGCGGGGTTGCTGCGCGCCACCCACGCGTACAGCGGGCGGGTAGTCAGCTCCTCCGTCAGCTCCGCCAGCGCGGCCGTCGCCAGGCCCTGGCCCCAGAACTCGCGGCCGACCCAGTAGCCGACGAGCTGGCGCCCGTCTTGCCGCCACGAGAGGACATTCCCGACGACGCGGCCATCGTGCTCGATCGTCTTCTTGATGGCCGCGTCGTCGGCGAGCACCCGCTGCCAGTGCGCATCGAAAGCGTCGCGGTCGCGCGCGGGAAAGAGCGCCATCGCGGTCGCCTCGGGATCGAGCTGGTGCTCGTAGAAGACTTCGAGGTCGGACGCGACGACGTCGCGCAGCACTAGCCGAAGCCGAGGATGAACTTCGCGTCGTCGGACATCTTCTCCGGCGTCCACGGGGGATCCCACGTGAGCTCCGTCTCGACGTCCTCGACCTCGGGCAGGGCCCGCACGACCTCTTCGATGTTCTGCTGGATCAGCGGACCGGCCGGGCAGCCCATCGAGGTGAGGCTGTACATCACCTTCACCTTCGGACCCTGTACCTCCGCGTCGTAGACCAGGCCGAGCTCGACGATGTCCATCCCGAGCTCGGGATCCTCGACGGAGCGGAGCGCCTCGATTACGTCATCGCGTGTCATGGAGCGTCAGGGTATCGCGGCAGGCCGTCGTCGGGGAGCTCGTCCCACACCGCGCGCGAGTCGACGAATTGGTGCCACTGTGGCCGGATGCCGGGATCGCCGTCGAGCGAGCCCAGCCGGATCGAGACCTCGTCGCCCTCGGGCCAGTGACCGCCGAAGAGGCTCGAGCCGCACACGGAGCAGAAGACCTTCACGACCGTGCCGGTCTCCGGGCGGTAGACGCGCAGCAGCTCTTCGCCCTCGAGCAGGCGGAACTGCTCGCGCGGAACGCGTCCCTGGGAGAGCCCGAACGTGCCGGACTGCTTGCGGCAGAGCGAGCAGTGACAGTGGTTCGCGCGCAGGAACGGCAGCTCGACCTCGTACCGCACACCCTCGCAGAGGCAGCTCCCCTTGACGACCTCCGCCATCAGTAGCCGAGCAGGCGCACTTCCTCGCGCCGTTCGCGGGCGAAGAAATGGATGCCGTCGACGAAGCGGACCCAGTTGCAGCGCGTGCACATCACGAGCGAGTGCGTTCGCGCGCTGTCGGCAAGGAAGCGCACGCCGCGCAGCAGGTCGCCGTTCGAGACGCCGGTCGCGACCATGATCACCTCGCCGGGTGCCAGGTCCTCGATCGTGAAGAGCCGCTCCAGGTCCTCGACGCCCGCCTCCTTCGCCGCCTCGACCTCGCTGCGCGAGGTCGGCCAGAGCTGCGCCTGCAGCTCGCCGCCCAGGCAGCGGAGCGCCGCGGCCGTCAGCACCGCCTGGCGCGTGCCGCCGATCCCGACCGAGAGGTGGTCGTTCGTCCCGCGGATCGCGGCCGAGATCGAGGCCGTCACGTCACCATCCTGGATCAGCTTGATGCGCGCGCCCGCGGCCCGAATCTCCTCGATTAGGTCGTGGTGCCGCGGCCGGTCGAGCACGATCGTCGTCACGTCGTTGACCATCCGCCCGAAGGCGTCGGCAATCGCGCGGATATTGTCGCCCACCGGCTTGCCGAGGTCGATCGCGCCTCGCGCCTTGGGCCCGACCGCCATCTTGCGCATGTACATGTCCGGAAGCCGCTGGAACGAGCCGGGGTCGCCGATCGCCACCATGGCCATCGCCCCGTAGCCGCCTCGCGCGACGACGCCGCGCCCTTCGAGCGGGTCGAGCGCGAGATCGACCTCCGTTCCCCCGGCGCCGACCTTCGTGCCACCTGCGAGCTGGCCGCCCTCGCCGCCCGCACCGATCACGATCTGCCCGTCGATCGGCAGCTGCTCCAGCGCGAGGCGCATCGCGGTTGAGGCGTCCTCCTCTGCGGTTTCCTGGTCGGCCCGGCCGAGCCACCGCGCTCCGGCCATTGCCGACCGCTCGGTCACCCGCGCGTAGCTCTCGCAGAGGCAAAAGCGCGCCTCGGGCGCCGTGCCTGCCTGCGGCTTCTCGGGCTGCGTCTGGGTCACGGGCTCACCTGCAGCGGCTCGGCGGCCTGGAGCACGAGCTCCATCACCTTGCCGATCGCGTCCTCGATGTCGCCGTTCTCGATCACCGGCACGTCGTGCTTTTGCGCGCGACCCAGGATGTACGCCTGGACGAGCCGGATGTCGTCGAACGCCTCGAGGTACTTCTCGTAGGGCCGCACGCCTTCGGAGTCGTTGTCTCGAATCCAGAAGTGGCTCGCGTGCGCCTCCGCATCGGAGATCGCGAGCACGCACTGCACGACGAGCGCGCCCTCGATCGTGCGCGGGAGCATCCCGGGCACGAGGTGCACGCCCTCGATCACGACCGACCAGCCCTCCTCGAGTGCGCGGTCGATCGCGGCCTGGACGCCGACGAGCACGTCGCGCGTCTGCTCGAGGAAGCCGTCCAGCACCGCCTCGCTGCCCTCGGCGTCCTCGTCCGCGGTCGCGCGGCCGGCCTCGAAGCTCGAGAAATGGATCGCGGGCATGAACTCCCGCGAGAAGAAAGCGCGCATCGTCTGGCGCACGAAGTCGGTCGAGGTCACGCGCGTTACCCCGAGGCGGTAGGCGACGTCTGTGGCGACCGTGGACTTCCCGGTGCCGGTCGCGCCGCCCACGAGCAGGATGATCGGCAAGTCGAGCTCGTACAGATCCTGGTAGCGCCGCAGGCTCCGCATCGCGGTCGCGCCGTCCTCCGGCCCGAGGGCCTCGACGGCGAGCTCCTCGAGACGCTCGAGCGAGATCGACTCCCTGCCGCTGCCCACGATGTCGGCCTCCACCGCCAGCGAGAGCTCGTAGGCGCGATCGGCCGAGAGCCCGGCCGCGATCAGCGCGCGCGCCATCAGGCCCTTCGAGAAGGGCAGCCCGTCCTCGCCGCCGAGCGGCAGCGGCTGGCGGAAACGGCGGTCGGTCACCGGGCGACCGTCTCTCGAGCGACTGCCTCGTCGGCAAGCCGGATCAGCTCGGTGTCGAGGTCGTGCACGCCGGCCGGCACGAGCTCGTTGTCGGCGAAGACCACCTCGACGCCGCGCTCGAGCGCAGCCTCGGCGACGACGTCGATCGCGGCCGCCTTGATCTCCACCAGGTAGAGCTCGGCATCGTCCGCCCTGGCCAGGTCCGCGCGCAGCTCGTCCCGGCGGGCGAGGTTGCCCGACACCAGCACCACCTCCGCTCCGAGCTCCTCGTGCAGGTGCCGCTCGATCGCCTCGTGCGCGTGTGCAGGCGCGGTCGAGAAGTAGGCGACGCGCTTGCCCAGGACGGGCACCGCGGGCCGCGGCCTGAGCTCGACCGCGATCACCGGCAGCTCCTTGACGTCGTGGATCGCCCGCACGAGCTCGTCGTCGAGCCCGCCGGTGACGACCACCAGGTCGGAGATGAGGATCCGGTAGGCGTTCAGGTAGCCGGTCACGATCTCGCGAGGCTGAGCGGTGCTCGTGACCAGGACGCGCGCGCCGGTCTCCACCGGCGGGATCGCAGCGCCGCTGCCGTCGAAGATCACCAGGTCTGGCTCGCGCTCCGCGGCGAGCGCGGCACCGGCGAGCACGTTCGACTGCCCAGGCGAGCCGGCCAGGCCTCCTCCGCAACGCCTGCAGCCGATCGTCACCACGCCCGCGAGGGCAGCGGTCTCGAGGTAGTCGGAGGCCGCGTGCCGGCCCTCGCGCGAGAGCTCGAGCAGGCGCTCGAGCGTCGGCTGCACCTCGGCCACCTCCGGCTCCGGAGGGCCGCCGCGGCCCATCGCGACGACGACCACGTCGCGGTCGCCGGCGAGCAGGCGGGCAACGTGCCCGGTGACGGCGGTCTTCCCCACGCGCTTGCCCGTCCCGATCACCGAGAGCGCGGGCAGCGGGAAGGGAGCGAAGTCGGGCGGATCGAAGCGAAAGTCGGGCCCGACGTAGGGCAGCCCCAGCGCGAGCACCGTGCTCGCGACCCGAAAGCGCTCGCGCGGCCCCAGCACCGGCTCGTCCGAGAGGTCGACCACGACCTCCGGCTCGAGCTCCGAGATCGCCACGGCGAGGTCGTCGACCACGGGCACGCCGTAGTCCTCGCCGCCGCGCAGCTTCTCGGTGCCACCCGCGAGCCACACGGCCGCGACCTCGTAGGGCAGCGCCGCCAGTGCGTCCCGCACCACGGGCGCGTAGTGCTCACCGTCCGAGATCACCAAGGCGCGCATCAGGTCCTCGCCGTGACCTCGTCCTCGATCCGCGTCGTGTACTTCTCGAACGCGCGGGTCTCCGTCGAGAACTGGATGATCCGCTCCTGCCCGTGGAACGGGTACTTGCGCCAGACGTCGACATGGCGGTCGCTGACCTCGATCACGTTGTAACAGGGCCTCGTCTTGCCGCGGAGGCGCTGCGAGGAGACCGTGCCCGCGTTGACGACGAACAGGTTCTCGAGCCGCCACGCGTACGGCACGTGTTTGTGGCCAGAGAGCACCAGGTCGACGCCCGCTCGCTGCAGGCACTCGATGCAGTCGCCCGCGTCGTAGACGACGTTGCGCTCGCGCCCCGTGCCAGGGACCGGCAGCAGGTGGTGGTGCAGGACGAAGATGCGCAGGTCGGCGTCGCCGGTGAACTGCTCCTCGATCCAGCGGTAGCGCCCGCGGCCGATCTGGCCGTGGTCGAGGTCCGGCTCCGTCGAGTCCACGGCGACCACGGTCACGCCGCCGAGCTTCATCACCGAGTTGCGCTCGCCGAACATGTCCTCGAAGTGGACGTAGCCGACGTTGCGCGAGTCGTGGTTCCCCGGGATGACCACCATCGAGTCGCAGTTGATCCGGTCGAGGTAGGCCTTCGCCATCGCGTACTCGTGCTTGAAGCCGAAGGTCGTGAGGTCGCCCGAGCAGATGACGAGGTCGGGATCGAGGTCGTTGATCTCGCTGACGGCCCGCTCCATCAGGTTGGGCACGAAGTCGGGTCCTCCGCAATGGATGTCGGAGATCTGCGCGATCGTGAACGCCCCGCCGTTCTGGCCCTGCGCCATGTCCCGAAGTGTAGAGCGGCCTAGAAGATCGCCTGGACGGGCCAGTACAGCGCAGCCGCAACGAGGCCGGCGGCCGGGATCGTCAAGAGCCAGGCGACGACGATGTTTCCGGCGACGCCCCAGCGCACCGCCGAGAGACGCTTCGTCGCGCCGGCGCCAAGGACCGACCCCGAGATGACGTGCGTCGTGGACAGCGGGTACCCGAGCTTGGTCGCGAAGTAGATCGTCGCCCCCGCGGTCATCTGCGCGGCGAAGCCGCTCGCCGGCTCCATGCTGATCACCCGCTGCCCGAGAGTGCGCATGATTCGCCAGCCGCCCGAGTAGGTGCCGAGGGCGATCGCGAGGCCGGACGAGACGATCACCCAGGTCGGGATGTAGAAGTGCGAGATGTGGCCGCTCTCGAAGAGCGCGAGCGCGATCACGCCCATCGTCTTCTGCGCGTCGTTGGCGCCGTGGGTGAACGCGACCCAGGTTCCCGACACGAGCTGGCCCAACCGGAACGTGCGGTTGGCGAAGCCCGGCGTCAGCCGGAGCAGGGCCCAGAAGATGAGCAGCAGCAACACGAAGGCGCCGGCGAACGCGATCACGGGGGCCACCACACCCGGGATCGCGACGTTGTGGACGAGCCCGTGCCACTGGACCCCCGAGGTGCCGGACTGCGCAAGCGCTGCCCCGACGAGCCCGCCGATGAGCGCGTGCGAGGAGCTCGACGGCAGCCCCAGCCGCCAGGTGATCAGGTTCCAGGCGATTGCTCCGAACAGGGCCGCGAGGATGGTCTGCTCGGTCGCCAGCCCGGTGTCGATGATCCCCTTCCCTACCGTCTTCGCGACCGCGGTCGTGACGAAGGCGCCGGCGAGGTTGGCGATCGCCGCGATCAGCACCGCTAGGCGCGGTGAGAGGGCGCGCGTCGAGATCGAGGTCGCGACGGCGTTGGCCGTGTCGTGGAAGCCGTTGGTGAAGTCGAAGCCGAGCGCGACCAACACGACGACCACGACCAGGACGTTTTCCATGGCCTAGCGGTTCTTCACGACGATCGCCTCGAGGACGTCGGCGGCGTTCTCGAGCGCGTCCACCGCTTCCTCGAGCCGCTCGTGGATGTCTTTCCAGCGGATGATCACCTTCGCGTCGTCCGTCGAGCGGAAGAGCTCGGCTACCGCATCGCGGACGAGCGTGTCACCCTCGTCCTCGAGCTCCCGCAGCTCGCCGAGCTGGTCGCTCGAGTCGCGGAAGCCGTCGAGCCGCCGCACCGCCTCGTCGAGCTTCGTCGCCGCGCGCAAGATCACGTCGGCCTGGCTCCGCGCCTTCTCCGGTACGCGCTCGACCCCCCACGAGCCGAGGTTGTCAGCCGCCTCGTCGACGTGGTCGCAGATGTCGTCGAGCGCGCTCGCGAGCCTGTACATGTCGTCGCGGTCGAACGGCGTCACGAAGGACTTGTTCAGGAGCAGCACGACCTCGTGGGTGAGGCGGTCGCCCTCGTGCTCGCGCTCCTTGATGCGGGAGACGAGCGCGTCACCGTCCTCGGGGAAGCGGTTGAGCAGCTCGACCAGCAGCCGGGCGATCTCGATCGTGTTCGCCGAGGCCTGAGCGTAGAGCTCGAAGAACTCGTGCTTCTGCGGTGTCAGCCGGAATCGGGGCATCGCGCGAGCGGCTTCTATCAGGTTCGGGCGAGGGTTCGAGCGAGAGGCCGCGTCCGCACCCACTGCTACCCTGCCTGCTGGGTGGGAGAAATAGCGGATTTCCAGGCATATCGCGGGGCCGAGCCGCCGCGGTTCGCCAACGAGGCCGAGCGCGAATGCGCCAAGGTGCTGGACTTCTACCGCGTCCCCTGGGAGTACGAGCCGCACACGTTCGTGCTCGAGCAGGGCGAGGACGGCCGCACCGTCCAGGCGTTCACACCTGATTTCTTCCTTCCCGAGCAGAACCTCTACCTCGAGATCACGGTCATGAAGCAGCGGCTCGTGACGCGCAAGAACCGCAAGCTCCGCAAGCTCCGTGAGCTCCACCCCGAAGTCAACGTGAAGCTTTTCTACAAACGCGACATCGAGCGGCTGGCCCAGCGGTACCGGCTCGACCTGGCGTCATAGGGACCGACCCCCGCATCGGCGAGGTCTTCCTCACCGCCGAGGAGCTGGGGACACGAGTCGACGAGCTCGGCGCGCAGATCGCGGCGGACTTCGCAGGCCGGGAGCTGCTGCTCGTCTCGCTGCTGAAGGCGAGCGTCGTCTTCCTCACCGACCTCTCGCGCGCCATCCCGATCTCGCATCAGATCGACTTCGTCGAGCTCGCCGGCTACAACGGCGCGGATACCGGCGGCCACTCGCGCGTTCGGCTGCTGAAGGACACGGTGATACCCGTCACCGGGCTCGACGTCCTCCTCGTCGAAGACGTCGTCGACACCGGGCTGACGCTCAACTACCTGCGCAAGCTCTTCGACCTGCGCAAGCCGGCGAGCCTCGGCGTCGTGGCGCTGCTCGACCGTCCTTACCGGCGCCTCGTCGACGACCTGCCCGTCGACTACGTCGGCTTCACCGTGCCTGACGAGTTCTTCGTCGGCTACGGCTTCGACGTTGACGGCCGCTGGCGAAACCTGCCCGACCTGCGCCTCGCCAAAGTTTAGTCAAGACTAAACTTTGGGCTACACTGAGGCCGTGATGGCGACACGGTCAGGCGCGGTCGCCACCGGCTCGGTCCAGGCGGCGCAGCGGGCATTGGGCGGCCCGAGCAAGGGCTGGCGGATCCTGCCGTTCCTCGGCCCCGCCTTCGTGGCCTGCGTCGCGTACATCGACCCGGGCAACTTCGCCACCAACATCGCCGGCGGAGCGAAGTACGGCTACACGCTCTGCTGGGTGATCCTCGCCGCGAACCTGATGGCGATGCTGATCCAGACGCTGTCGGCCAAGCTCGGTATCGCCACGGGCCGCAACCTGCCCGAGGTCTGCCGCGAGCAGTTCTCCCGCCGCACCTCGGTCGGCCTCTGGATCCAGGCCGAGCTGATCGCGATGGCAACCGACCTCGCCGAGTTCCTCGGCGCCGCACTCGGTTTCCACCTGCTGTTCGGGATGGATCTCTTCCCCGCCGCCGTCCTCACCGGGTTCGTCACCTTCGGGATCCTCGGCCTTCAGCGCTTCGGGCTACGCGCCTTCGAGGCGGTGATCGTGGCCTTCGTGGCGGCGATCGGCGCCTGTTACCTCGCCGAGCTCTACTTCGCCCATCCCCCGCTCGGGACGGTCGCCTTCCACGCGGTCAAGCCGGGTTTTGCCGGCGGCGACTCGCTGCTGCTCGCGGTCGGGATCCTCGGCGCGACGGTGATGCCGCACGTGATCTACCTCCACTCGGCGCTGACGCAGAATCGCGTCGTCCCGCGCAACGACGTCGAGGCCCGGCGCCTGTACGGCTACACGAAGATCGACGTTGTGATCGCGATGTCGATCGCCGGCCTGATCAACATGGCGATGCTGGTGGTGGCCGCGAGCGTCTTCTACAAGTCCGGCCTGCTGAACGTCGACTCGCTCGAGACCGCCCACCGGACGCTCGAGCCGATCCTCGGGGGCGCCTCGAGCACGCTCTTCGCGCTGGCTCTCCTCGCGTCAGGCCTCTCGAGCTCGACCGTGGGCACCCTCGCCGGCCAGGTCGTGATGCAGGGGTTCATCAGGCGACAGATCCCGATCTTCGTTCGCCGCCTGGTGACAATGGTGCCGGCGCTGATCGTGGCGGCGATCGGGGTGAATCCGACGAAGACGCTCGTGATCAGTCAGGTGATCCTCTCGTTCGGGATCCCGTTCGCGCTGATCCCGCTGGTCTGGTTCACGAGCCGCAAGGAGCTGATGGGAACGCTCGTGAACCGGCGGGCGACGACGGCGCTGGCAGCGGTCGTCGCCGCCCTGATCTCGGCACTGAACATCTTCCTGCTGGCCCAGACATTCGGGATCGCCTAGCGCCCGGTCGGGCGCAAAACCGGCTACAGGTAGCCGAGCGGGTCGACCGGAGACCCGTTGATGCGCACCTCGAAATGCAGGTGTGGCCCGAAGCAGTGGCCGGTGCAGCCGACGTAGCCGATCGTCTGTCCCTGCGAGACGATCTGCCCGTTCGAGACCGCGATGCTGGACTGGTGGCCGTACGCGGTCGAGATGCCGCGGCCGTGGTCGATCGCGACCAGGTTCCCGTAGCCCGACATCCAGCCCGCGTAGATGACTCGGCCCGAGGCGGCGGCATGGATCGGCGTGCCGTAGGCGGCGCCGATGTCGATCCCCTCGTGCATCCGGCCCCAGCGCCAGCCGAACGGGCTCGTGACCGGGCCGTTGACGGGCCAGATGAAGCCCGCGGCCGAGGGCGTCGCGTCGCCCGGCGAGTACGAGGAGGTCGATTGCGCGGTGCGGATCTGGCCGGCCAGCGCGGCACTTGCCGCCTGCAGGCCGGCGACCTCGTGCAGGTACTCGGCCTTCGACTCCTTGACGTTCTGCAGCGACTCGCGCTTGGCCGACCGCGCGGCCGCCAGGCGGTCCCTGCTCGCCAGCAGCTGGTCGCGCAGCGCCCGCACCTGGCCCGCACGGATCGCAATCGTCCGCGTCTCGGCCGCGACCAGGGACCGGAAGCGCTTCGTATGCGCGCGCTGGACGCGAACGCGCTCCTTCGCGCTGCCGACCTCCTCGGAGATCTTCTTGTCCTGGATCCCGATCGAGTCGACGAGCTGCGCCTTCGTGATCAGGTCACCGACGCTCTTCGAGCCCAGCAGCACCTCGAGTGTGCTGGGATCGCCGCCCTCGTAGAGGTCGACGAGGCGGTTCCCGAGCTGCGCCATCAGCGCCTCGTACTCGTGCCGGTAGAGCTCGTAGCGGCCCGTCTGGAGGCGGAAGAGCTCGTTCAGGTGATCGAGCTTCTGACGATGGAGGTCGAGGTCGCGCTCCAGCGGCTCCAGGCGCGTCGAAACGGCTCCCACCTGCGAGGCGAGACCGCGGATCTCCTGGTTGACCGACGTGATCTCGCCCGCCAGCTCGCGCTCGCGCCGCTCCGCCCAGGCGAGCTTCGCCTGCACCCTCTCGAGCCGCGTGTCGATCGCCTGCTTGCGGCTGGAGACATCGCCGCTTGCAGGCGCGGCCAGGACGGCCAGCAGCACCAGGACGAGCGGAATGAGTAGGCGAGCGCGCATCTTCGCGTGACTTCGGCGGTGCGGCGGGCGTCCCTGCCCGCGGAGGCTATTCGGCCTGCGGCGGCGGGCTCGGGACCGGCCCGGGCTCGGGAACGTGCGCGGGGCCCGGTGGCTCGGAGGGCTCGGGAGTCGGCTCGGGAACGGGCACCGGCTGGGGCGGCGGGCTCGGCTCCGGAAACGGCTCAGGGACCGGCTGGGGCGGCTCGATCGCGGTGGGCTGCACCTGGAGCTGCGCCCGCTGGATCCGCTCGATCGCGCCTGCGGTTGTCTGCTCCATCTCTTCCTCCTTCTTGGTGATCAGCCCGTCGAGCTCTTCCATCTGCGCACGGGCGGATTGCGTCCCTTCCTCGTCACCAGCGTACACCGCTTCGCCAAAAACCCGTGCACATTGGCCTCTTTGTGCGAAGAGCTCGGCCAATTCGCGCCGTTGCCGGAACAGCTCGACGCGTGCGCCGGAGTGGACCGCGAGCGTCTCGACCGCGTAGCCGGCGCGCTCCCGCAGCGCGTGCATCGCCCCGCTTGAGACGCGCGAGACGGCGACGTCGGGGAGCTTCCGGGCGAGGCTCACGAAGAAAGCGAAGAGCACGACCGCGACCCCGAGTAGCGCGCCGCCGACGACGGGATGGCTCGTGGCGAGCAGCGCGATCCCCACGCCGAGGAAGGCTGCCGCCAAGGCGAGCACGGCCCCCGGCGGCGTGACGCCGAAGAAGTGCGGCGTCGCGGTCGCGAGCTCGACCGGCACGGGCCCGGTCTCCTGCAGCGGCAGCTCCTCGACCGCGGTCTCGCCGGCCGAGGCGCCGACCCGCGTGCCGCACTCGGGGCAGAAGCGGCCGCGCTTCGGCAGCCGCGCGCCGCAGTTGGCGCAGCCGCTAGCGGCCGGCACGGGCCTGCTCCTTCTGCGGCTTCGGGTCGAGCGCCCGCAGCGCCTCGGCCGCCCGGCGCCGCAGCGGGCCGACCTGCGCGCGGTAGTCGTCGTCCGAGACCTTCCCTGTGCGGTGGTCGAATTCGAGCTCCTTCAGGGCCGCGAGCGCCCGGTCCCGCTCCTCGGCGAGCGCGATTCGCTCGCGCACGCCCTCCGCGGGCTCGTCGAGGCGGTCGTCAACGGGCGAGGGGTCGCGCAGGAACGGCCGCGCCACGAGCAGGACGCAGGCGATGGCGAGAAGCGCACCGACGGCGAGCCACATCGGCATGCAGGCTACTCCGGGGCGGCTGCGAGCGCGGCCCGGAAGCGGTTCTCGGTGGGGCGCGGCAGCAGCGCCAGCAGCGTAGCCTGCTTGCGTGGCGGCAGCTGGCGCCGCAGGGTCTCGCCGAGCGTCGGGTCCGGGCAACCGCCTTCGTCGTACCGCTTGAGGCTGTTCTTGAGCAAGAGCAAGGCCACGTCGGCCGGATAGACAGTGCTGCCCTGGTAGTGCACGAGGATGGAACGGCCGTGCGCGGCGATCGCGTCGGCCTGCCGGCGGCACTGGGCGTCGCTCCAGCCGGAGCTTCCGCCGCCGCACCCCGCGAGCGCCGCGGCCGCGAAGCACGCGACGAGCAGCCGGATCCCGTGGCGGGCAGTCAGGCTTTCTTGTTGACGTACTTCGAAGGGCACTTCGTCACGAGCGTGTCGCGCTTGGCGACGAAGACGCCGTGGGCGTAGCGGCCGCTGACGACCACGTGCCGTCCGAGCTTGAACTGGTCGGGGACGCTGCCGCGGTAGACGACCGGCACCGAGGCGCTGCCGCCGATGTCGGCGACATGGAAGCGCAGCCCGCCCGTGTCGTAGCCGGCTCCGTGGACCGGGCCGGTGACTTCGCCCACGAGCGAGACCGTGCCGGCGTGGCCCGCCAGCTCGCTCGGCTTCAGCTGCGCTGTGCGTCCGCCGGCAATCGAGACGTAGAGCAGGAAAACCGCGAGCACGCCGGCGACCGAGAGGGCGAGCACGAGTCGGACGGAACGCGGGTTCCGGACCACCCCGTGATTGTAGAGAGGGCTAGAGCTCGCGCGCCGGTTCGGTGCGCCGCGTCGGGATCCGATAGCCGTGCTCCTCGCAGAGGCTGCCCGGATTGTCCTCGGTGAGCGCGTCGCAGTAGCCCTTGCCGTAGGCCGCGCGCATGAACGCGGCTACCACCTCGAGGTTCCACTCGCCGATGTCCGCGGCCTCGCGCCAGAGGTCGGCGAGACGGAGGTCGATATCGAGCTCGAGCAGGTCGATGCGGGAAGGACGCTTGGCCATGCGGCGAAGGTACCGACCGCCTCGGACGGCATACGATCCACGAATGGGAAAGCTCCATTTCGGCCCTGCGCGCGTACCGTCGCGCCATACGCCGAAGACGGCGATCTCGATGCTGCAACGGCGTGGCTTCGACGCCTGCGAGATCGACTTCGAGGGCGGTTTCTGGATGGATTACGACTGGGCCGGACGGTTCGGAGAGCTTGCGCGCGAGGCGAAGATCGCCCTCTCGGTGCACGCGCCGATCGCAGGCTTCATGGGCCACGTCGAGCGCGACAAGAAGCAGCGGATGGCAGTCGGGATGCTCGACCACTCGGCCGGGATCGCCAAGGCTGCGGGCGCGGAGCTCGTCGTCTTCCACCCCGGGTTCCTCCTCGGCCGTACGCGCGCCGCGGCGATCAAGTCGATCTGCGAGCAGCTGACGGAGCTGCGCGAGCGGCTCGAGGGCAAGGACCGCGCGGTGCCCTTCGGGGTCGAGGTGATGGGCCGCGTACGCGAGATCGGCAGCCTCGACGACGTGATCGAGATCTCCCGCCGCTGCGGCTGGGTCCGCCCCGTGCTCGACTTCGCGCACATGCACGCGACGAGCGACGGCGCGTTCACCGACGCCGAGCCGTTTGCCGCAGCGCTCGAGGCCGCCGACGAGGTGCTCGAGCCGAAAGCGCCGTTCCACATCCACTTCTCCGACATCGCCTACGCCAACCGCAACGAGACCAAGCACCTGCCCTACGGCCAGGGCACGCTCCGAGCCGAGCCGCTGAAGGAGGCGCTCCGGAAGTTCAGGCGGCCGGCGACCGTCATCTCGGAGTCGCCGGATCTCGAGTCGACGCAGGCGATTCAGGCGGTGCTGGCCGCTGCGGCGAGGACGCCGTCGCGGCGTGCGTCGAGCTCGTCCGCCTCGTCGTCTCGGCCGCGCTCGCGCAGGAACTGAACGAGCGCCTGCAGCAGCTCGCACTGGTGCTTCCGGTGGTCGGTCGCAGCGAGCGTGTCGTACGCCTGGCGGAGTAGCTCCTCGGCCTCCTCGTCCCGGCCCTGCGCGGCGCGCACGAGGCCGAGCGACATCGTCGTCGTGGCCAGCGACGTAACGTCGTGCGGCCCGACCGTCTCCCGCGCGGCGAGGGCGAAGCGCTCCGCCTCGTCGACCCGACCCTGCACGAGCAGGAGCTCCGCGAGCGAGCGCTGCGTCTCGCACAGCGTCGCGCGGTCCTCCAGTGGGGTGAGGATCCGGATCGACTCGCGGAAGAGACGCTCGGAGCGAGCGATGTCGCCCTTGTGCCGTGCGGTCCACGCGGCGAAGTTGAGTGTGCGGCCAAGCATCCACGCGGCACCAGCCTCGGCGAGGTGCTCGCGGGCCGCCTCGAGCGCGGCCTCGGCGTCGTCGAGCTCGCGCCGGTACAGATGCAGCTGGCCGGCGAAGCGAAGCGCCCTCCCCCGGGACATAGCGCTGCCGCTCTCCTCGGCGAGCAGGATCGCTTGCTCGATCAGCGGCTCGGCGCGGTCGAACTCGAGCCGGGCGAGGTACACGCTTGCGAGCTCGTCGGCGGCCTCGCTCTCAAAGCCCTTGTGCTCTGAGGCCCGCGCGAGCTCGAGTGCCTCGAGCATCACCTGCTCCTCCTTGGCGAGATCCCCGCGCATCCAGGCGATCGTCGCGCGCGCCCGCAGTGCGCGATAACGGCCGGAATGGTCGTCTGGCTCCAGCACCTCGAGGGCGTTATCGATCATCTCCTCCGCGGCGGTCACGTCGGCCTCGCGCAGCACGGCCGCCTCGGCGAGCGTCACGAGCGCCCGGCCCTGCGTCCAGCCGTCACCCTCCTGGATCGCGGCGGCAAGCACCTCCTCCATCTCGCGGGAGACGGCAGGCAGATCGCTGAGCCGGTCGGCCGCACGTGCCGCCAGGTAGCGGCGGCGTGTCGTCGGCTCGAGCTCGACCGCCCGGACGAAGTGCTGGCGTGCGGCACGGTTCGCCTCACGCGCGAACGCGCGCAGACCGGCCTCTGTGAGAGCCTCGGCTGCCTCGCGCTGCAGCTCGGCCGGCGCAGCCCCGTCGAGCTCCGTGAGCAGGGCCGTCGCACGGTCGAGATGGAACGCGCGGATCTCGAGCAGCTCTTCGCCTGCGCGCTCCTTCAGCCACTCGGCGAAGCGCGCATGGTGCTCGGCCCGGGCGCTCTTCGAGAGCCCTCCGTAGGCGACCTCGCGGATCAGCACGTGCTTGAACTTGTACGCGGTCTCGCCCCGAATCGACGAGCGCTCCTCGTCGAGCACGAACTCACGCAGCCGCAGGTCGTCGAGCGGCTCCTCGAGCGACTCCAGCTCAGGCGAGAGACGCTCGAGCGCTCCTTCCCAGAAGGTCCGGCCGATCACCGCGGCACGCTGGAGCAGCGCCTTCGCCTCCGGCGCGAGCCGGTCGATCCGGGCCGCGATCAGCGCCTGGAGCGTGTCCGGGATCCGCCCGATCCCCTCTGCGCCGTCCTCGGAGAGCATCCGCACCGTCTCCTCGAGATACAGCGGGTTGCCTTCGGTCTTGGCAAGCACCTCCTGCCGCTCTTCGAGGGTCAGGCCTCCGTCGGCAAGAGCGTCCACCAGCTCCTCGCTGTCGCTCTCCCCGAGCGGCTCGAGCTCGATCGCCGTCGCCCGCACGCGCCCCCCGCCCCAGCCCGGACGGATGTCGAGCAGCTCCGGCCGCGCGAGCGAGACCAGCAGCAGCGGGGCCTCGCGGACCCAGGTCGCCAGATGCTCGATCAGCTCGAGCAGCGGCTCCTCGGCCCAGTGGATGTCCTCGAAGATCAGGACGAGCGGCTGCTCCTGCGCGACGCGCTGCGCCCACTCGCGAGCCGCCCAGGCGATCTCCTGCTGGCTCCGCTCGGCCTGCACCGCCTCGAGCACGCCGGAGGCGAGGCCGAGCAAGTCGGCGACGACCTCATCCTCGCAGAAGGAGCGCAGCTTCTCGATCGCGACGTCGAGCGGATCGTCGTCGCCGATCCCGGCGGCGCACTTGACCATCTCGGCGAGCGGCCAGTACGTGACGCCCTCGCCGTAGGGGAGGCTGCGGCCGGAGAGCACGGTGGCGCCGTCGATCGCCTCGCTGAACTCGTGCGCGAGACGGCTCTTGCCGACACCCGGCTCGCCGTAGATCGTGAACAGGTGCGCGCGCTTGTCGCGCAGCGCTCGGTCATAGGTGTTCTGCAGCAGCTCGAGCTCCTGGTCGCGGCCGACGAGCGGCGCCCGCCGGACGTGCGGGCGAGCTCCGGACGACCCGCTCGCGCTCAGCGCGCGCCAGGCCCAGACCTGCTGCTCGAGACCCTTGAGGTCAACCGGGCCGACGTCGTCCACCTCGATCCGGCCGAGACTGAGGCGGTGCGCCCCCGGGCCCATCAGCAGCTGTCCCGGCTCGGCGGCCTGCTGCAGCCTCGCCGCCACGTTGACGGCCTCGCCGGTAGCGAAGGTCGAGTCGCTGTCGTCCGCAACGACCTCGCCGGACTCGACTCCGATGCGCGCCTCGAGCTCGAGCTCATGCACCGACTCGAGGATCCCGAGGCCGGCGCGCACCGCGCGTTCGGCGTCGTCCTCGTGCGCCTGTGGGATCCCGAAGGCCGCCATCACCGCGTCGCCCGCGAACTTCTCGACAATCCCGCCGTGCGTGGTCACGCAGTGCGAGACCCGCTCGAAGTACGTCTGGACGCGGCGGCGCACGACCTCGGGATCCGCGCCCGCTACGAGCGCGGTCGAATCGACGAGGTCGACGAACAGGACCGTGGCGAGCTTGCGTTCCATGCCTGCAGTGTAGAACGACCTAGAAAGCTGAATCCTTCCGCCCCGAGTAGCATCCGAACGTGCTCGATCCCAGTGTTTTCAAGGCGTACGACGTACGCGGGATCCACCCCTCGGAGCTCGACGAGGAGGGCGCGCAGGCGATCGGCCGGGCTTTCGTCGAGGTCTTCGAGCCGAAGCGGGTCGCCGTCGGGCACGACATGCGCGTCTCCTCGCCGGCGATGGCGGAGGCAGCGATCCGCGGCGCGTCGGAGGCGGGCGCCGAGGTGCTCGACCTGGGGCTGGTCGGTACCGAGATGGTCTATTTCGCGGTCGGCGAGCTCGGCCTCGACGGCGGCATCGCCGTGACGGCCTCGCACAACCCGAAGGAGTACACCGGCATGAAGATCGTTCGCGAGGGCGCGCTGCCCGTCGGCGGCGAGTCCGGCCTGCTGGAGGTCCGCGACCGCGCCCTGGGCGAGCCGAAAGCCGCCGGCTCGCCGGGGAAGGTCGAGCGCCACGACATCTGGGACCTCTACGTCGAGCGCGTGCTCTCGTTCGTTGACCCGGGTGCGATCGCGCCGCTCACGATCGTGATCGATGCGGCCAACGGGATGGCCGGCGTGATGCTCCCGCCGGTGCTCGAGCAGCTGCCGGAGCTCGAGGTCGTCCGCTGCTTCTTCGAGCCCGACGGCACCTTCCCGAACCACGAGCCCAACCCGCTGCTGCCGGAGAACCGCGAGTTCATCGTCGCGAAGACACTCGAGGAGCAGGCCGACTTCGGCGTGGCCTTCGACGGCGACGCCGACCGCTGCTTCTTCGTGGACGACTCGGGGGAGTTCGTGCCCGGCGACTTCATCACGGCCCTGCTGGCGGAGGCCGTGCTCGAAAAGGAACCGGGGGCGAAGATCATCTACGACGTGCGTGCGAGCTGGGCGGTGCCCGAGATGATCGAGCGCTCGGGCGGAGTTCCGCTCGTCAACCGCGTCGGCCACGCCTACATCAAGCACCGCATGCGCGAGGTGGACGCCGCCTTCGGCGGCGAGGTCTCCGGCCACTACTACTTCCGCGACTTCTCGCAGGCGGACTCGGGAGTCGTCCCGTTCCTGCTCATGCTCGAGCTCGTCTCGAAGCGCGGGAAGAAGCTCTCCGAGATCCTGCGGCCCTTCCGGGAGCGCTACTTCATCACCGGCGAGCTGAACACCCCCGTCCCCGACGTCGCCGCGAAGCTGCAGGGGCTCGAGCAGCGCTTCGGCGCCGAGGGTCGGGTCAGCCACCTGGACGGCGTTTCCGTCGACGCCGAGGACTGGCACATGAACGTCCGGCCCTCGAACACCGAGCCGCTCCTGCGCCTCAACCTCGAGGCGCGCACGCGCGAACTGATGGAAAGCAAGCGCGACGAGGTGCTCGCGACCATCCGCGAGCCGTAATCGCGATCAACGATCGGCTACGCTTCGGATGACCGTGGCTGCCGATCACCCATCGGGAATCGAGATCCGGCATCTGACCGCTCTGGAAGCAGTCGCGGAAGAGGGTTCGTTCAGGCGCGCCGCCACGCGGCTCGGCTATGTGCAGTCGGCGATCAGCGAGCAGATCGCAGCCCTGGAGCGAATCGTCGGCCAGCGGCTGGTCGAGCGCTCGCGCGGCGCGGGCGCGCTCGAGCTGACCGAGGCGGGCGAGATCCTGCTCGCACACGCGACGGCGATCGTCGGACGCGTGAAGGCAGCAGAGGCCGACCTCGGAGCGCTTGCCGACGGCTCGGCCGGCTCGCTGCGGCTCGGCATCTACCAGAGCGTGGGCGCGCGGGTGATCCCGCGCCTGCTGCCGCGCTACGCTCGCGACTGGCCGGATGTACGGGTCCTCCCGCGCGAGGCGCCGACCGACGCGGGGCTGTTCGAGTTCGTCGAGCGCGGCGAGCTCGAGCTCAGCTTCGCCGACCTGCCGCTCCACCCCGGCCCTTTCGAATCGGTCGAGCTGCTGCGCGACCCCTACGTGCTCCTCGTCGCAGCCGACTCCCCGCTCGCGCTGGAAGGAGGCCCGGTCGGGCTCGACGACATCGCCGAGCTCCCGCTGATCGGCCACTGGACGTGCCGGGTGCTGCCGCGGGTCGAAGCCGAGCTGCGCGCGCAGGGAGTCGAGCCGAACTTCGTCTTCCGCTCCGACATCCTCAGCACGGTGCAAGCGCTCGTCGGGGCGGGCGTCGGGAGCGCGATCATTCCGCGCCTCGGCATCGACCTCTCGGACACGCGCACGGCAGTCGTGCAGCTCGACGAAGGCGTCCCCGTGCAGCCGCGCGTGATCTCGCTCTTCTGGCACCGTGACCGCTATCGCTCGCCGGCCTCGGTCGGGTTCGTCGAGGCAGCGCGTGAGGTCTGCACGCAGCTCACGGCCGAGCTCGACGGCACCGTCCGCCCCCTCGTTCGGCGCTCCCGATCAGCGTGATCGGAAACGTGCGTCATCCGGTGTGAGATGCGGCGCTACCGTTTGTCCATGAAGCTCGTCGTCGCAGCAGCCGTCGCGCTCGCGCTCGCCGCGCCCGCCTCGGCCGCCCCGAAGCTGAGCCAGTCCGACCGCGCCCAGATCACGAGGGCGATCGACGTCTTCGTCAACCACGCGGTCAAGCGGTCCGACACGGTGGCGGCCTACGACGTCGTCGCACCCGAGCTCCGGCCCGGCATTAGCCGCCGGGAATGGGCAGGCGGCGACATCCCGGTCTACCCGTTCCCCGCGCGGGGGCTGACGCACCCCTGGAACATCCTCTACGTCACGCGCGAGGAGGTCGGGCTCGAGCTCCAGCTGATCCCACGCGCGCACAGCGACGTCGGCCCGATCATCTTCCACATCTACCTGCGGCCGGCGCACGGCCGCTGGCTCGTCGACTCCTTCATGCCTGTCGCGACTCTCGCCCCGCTCGACGCGAAGAAGACGAAGGTGAGGTCGATCCGCGACTTCGCGCCCCAGGCGGCGGGCGGCGTCGCGCTCGGCAACTCCGGCCCGGGCCAGCTGAGCAGCCTCTACCTGATCCTGCCGGTCGCCCTGATCGGCGGCGCGCTGCTCGGCCTCGCCTGCTGGGGAGTCACCCGCGCCCTTCGGAACCGCAAGCTCCAGGGCCCCGGCAGCGGCTCGCTGCCTCCCCTCCCGCGCAGCGGCGCTTAGATTTACCGCATGGCGCTCGAGCTCGGCCGCGTCAGCGACCGCAAGCCTCCGTTCAAGTACTCCGCCCTGACCCGGGTCGGCTTCTCCGACACCGACGCGCAGGGCATCGTCTACTACGGGCGCTACCTCCCCTACTTCGACAGCGCGCGCGTCGAGTACCACCGCCACCTCGACTTGCTCGAGACCCGACCGCGCGAGCACGAGCTCGTTATGCGCGCGAACACGATCGAGTACCAGGCGCCCGCACGGTTCGACGACCTGATCGAGGTCTTCATCCGCGTGGCGAAGATCGGTCGCACGAGCCTCACCTACGAGTGCGCCGCCTACCGCGAGGAGGACGACGTGCTGATGGTGACCGCGACCCAGACGCTGGTGCTCGTCGACCTTGCCGAGCGCCGCGCGTGCCCGATCCCCGATTCCTACCGCGAGCCGATCGCGGCCTTCGAGGGCGAGGATCTCGACCAGTGAGCGAGGGCGCACTCGAGGCGATCGAGCGGATCAGCAACCGCGGCGGCGATGCGGAGGAGGTGCTGCAGGCGGTCGTCGACGTCCTACACGACCGCATCGATCACTACTCGTGGGTCGGGATCTACCTCGTCGAGGGACACGACCTCGTCCTCGGGCCGTGGAACGGGCCGGAGGCGACCGAGCACGTGCGGATCCCGGTCGGCCAGGGAGTCTGCGGCGCAGCCGCAGCGAGCGGGCAGACGGAGGTCGTCGACGACGTCAACGCCGACCCGCGCTACCTCGCCTGCTTTCCTTCGACGCGCTCCGAGATCGTCGTCCCAATCGCCTACGAGGACA
>DATLPH010000001.1:0-5501 GCA_035535855.1 Gaiellaceae bacterium | reverse complement strand
GCGTCGAACTCGCTCGACGTCTACATCGGCTACCTGCGTCGCAAGACCGAGGCGGGCGGCAGGCCGCGCCTGATCCACACGGTCCGCGGCGTCGGCTACGCGCTCCGCGAGGAATGAGCTTTCGCACCCGTCTGGCGCTGGTCGCCGCGATCGCGGTGGGCCTCGCCGTCATCGCGGCGTCGGCTGCGGTCTACGTGGTAGTTCGCCAGCAGCTCCTGGGGCAGGTCGACCGGGCGCTGCTGAGCCGCGAGCGGGAGCTCGAGGACCTGCGGGTCGTCAACCTCGACGAGCAAGGCAACCTGCTGATCCCCGGGCCGCCGTTCGGCCTCGACCGCGACTTCGTCCAGGCGGTTCCGCAGCACGGCCCACCCGTAGTCCAGCGCGGTGTGACCTTCTCGCTGCCGGTCAGCCAGCGCGACCGCGACGCAGCGCACGGCGGGACGGGCCTGCACTTCAGCCAGAAGAAGGTGTCGCTCGGCGGGCACGACGTCGAGTTCCGCGTGCTCACGATGCCCGGCGGGACCTACGCGCTGCAGATCTTCCGGCCGCTCACCGAGGTCAACCACACGCTGCACCGGGTGACGCTGTTTCTGATCCTGATCTCGGTCGGCGGCATGGGCGTCGCCGCCGCGCTCGGCCTGCTCGTCTCGCGCGCCGCGCTGACCCCCGTGAAGCGGCTGACCGAGACCACCGAGGCCGTCACGGAGACGCGCGACCTCTCGCAGCGGATCGAGCTGACCGGACAGGACGAGCTCGGCCGGCTCGCGATGAGCTTCAACACGATGCTCGCGGCGCTCGAGGACTCGAGCCGGGCGCAGCGGCAGCTCGTCGCCGACGCCTCGCACGAGCTGCGCACGCCGCTCACGAGCCTGCGCACGAACATCGAGGTGCTCGCGCGGGCGAACGAGCTCGCACCCGAGGACCGCGAGCGGCTGCTCGACGACGTGGTCGAGCAGATCGGCGAGATGACCGCGCTGATCGGCGAGCTGATCGAGCTCGCGCGCGAGACCGCAACCGACGTCTCGCGGCCGCCGGAGGACGTGCGGCTCGATCTGGTCACGGCCGTTGCCGTCGACCGCGCGAGGCGCAACCGGCCGGGGGTCGAGTTCCAGACCGAGCTCGACGAGTCGCTCGTGCACGGCGCCCCGTCCACGATCGAGCGCGCGGTTGCGAACCTGCTCGACAACGCGGCCAAGTGGAGCCCGCCGGGCGGGACGGTGGAGGTCTCGGTGCGCGAGGGCGAGGTCTCCGTGCGCGACCACGGGCCCGGGATCGACGCGGAGGACCTCCCGTACGTCTTCGACCGCTTCTACCGCTCGCGCGCGGCCCGCGGCATGCCCGGCTCCGGGCTCGGCCTGGCGATCGTGAAGCAGGTGGCCGAGTCGCACGGCGGCTCGGTGGTCGCCGAGCGGCCTGAAGGCGGCGGCACGCTGATGCGGCTGCGGCTGAACGGCCGGAACAGCTCTTAGCCACTTCTTACGGCCTTTTCAGCCGTCTCTCAGGCGCGACCGCTTCTCTGAGTGGCGTGACCCCGCCGACCTCCCGAACCCAGGCAGCCCGCCGTCGAGCCGTCGGCGCAAAGCGCACAGCCGCCACGGCGGCCGCGGCGGGCTTCCTGGCGATCGCGCTGCTGGCCCGCGGCGGCCACCCCGGCCAAGCGAGCCCGGCGACCTCGGGCTCGAGCACCGGCTCGAGCGTCAGCTCGCAGGAGCAAGGCGACTTCAGCCTCGACCCGGGCTCGCTGACACAGAGCAGCGGCTCCACTCCTTCAGCTCAGACGAGCGTCTCGTGACGATCGCGGCCTCTGCCACGTGGTACGTAGCCCGGTCGGGCGGGATGCTCGCCTACCTGCTCGTCAGCGCCTCGGTCGTCGTCGGCCTGCTCATGTCGGGCCGGGCAAAGCTGAAGCGTTGGCCCCGGTTCGCGCTCGAGGACGTGCACCACTTCCTCGGGATCCTCGCCGGGGCCTTCATCGTCGTGCACGGGGGCGCGTTGCTGCTCGACGGCTTCCTCCCCTTCACGCTCGGGCAGCTGCTCGTCCCCGGCACGGCGCCCTACCGACCACTCGCGGTCGCGCTCGGCGTCGTGGCGGCGGAGCTGCTCGCCGCCCTCGCGGTGACGAACCTCTTCCACAAGCGCCTGCCGCACCACCTGTGGCGGCGGGTGCACATGCTCAACTTCGCCGTCTGGGCGCTCGCGCTCGTTCACGGCCTGACGGCGGGAACGGACGCACTGACGACCTGGGCGCTGCTCCTGTACGCGGGCTCCGCCTGGCTCGTGTTCGCGCTGCTCGTGCACCGCGTGTCTCTGGACTGGGGCACGGCAGCGACTACCCTGCGAAAGGAGAAGCAATGGCAATGAGACGAAACGTGATCGCCGGCGCGGCGGCCGCTCTCGCGGTCGGCGGAGCCGGGGCCGGAGTCGCGGCGACCAAGCTCGCGAGCTCCCCGAGCACCGAGAGCAAGGCGATCGTCGCCGACGCGGCCAAGAACCTCGGCGTCCAGCCCAGCAAGCTGAGCGCGGCGATCAAGAAGGCGCTCAGCGACCGAGTCGACAAGGCGGTCGCGGACGGACGGCTGACCAAGGCGCAGGGCGCGGAGCTGAAGCAGCGGATCGCCTCGGACGAGTTCCCGCTCTTCGGTCCGCCCGCGTTCGGGCCCGGCTTCGGCCCGCCGCACCCGTTCTTCCACGGGCTCGACGGCGCGGCGACGTATCTCGGCCTGACCGAGGCGGAGCTCCGCACCCGGCTGAACGGCGGCAAGACGCTCGCCGAGATCGCCAAGGCCGAGGGCAAGTCGGTCGACGGCCTCAAGGCCGCGCTCGCCAAGGACGCGAAGGCGAGGCTGGACGAAGAGGTCAAGGAAGGCCATCTGTCGAAGGCCGAGGCGCAGCGCGTGCTGAAGGGCCTCGACAGCCGCCTCGACGAGCTCGTCAACGGCAAGCTGCAGTTCCGCTTCCGCGAGCATCGCGGGTTCGGCTTCCACGGCCGGGGCTTCGGCTTCGACCGCGGTGGGCCCCCGCCCGTCCCGGGCGCCGCGGCCTGACCTGAGCGAGCTACGCGCACGTGCCCGGTACGCTGGGCGCGTGCGCGAGCTCGCCGACAGCATCGAGCGCTGGCGTGCCCGGGGCGACCGGGTCGCGCTGGCGACGGTCGTCGCGACGCGCCGCTCGGCGCCGCGGCCCGTTGGCTCCAAGCTGATCGTCTCCGAACGGGGCGAGCTGCTCGGCTCGGTCTCCGGCGGCTGCGTCGAGAGCGACGTTGCCGTCACCGCGGCCGAGGTGATCGCCGAGGGGACGCCGCGGCTGCTGACCTACGGGATCGACGACGAGCAGGCCTGGTCGGTCGGCCTGCCGTGCGGCGGCGAGATCGACGTCTTCGTCGAGCGCTTCGAGGGCGAGCTGCCCGACTCGGCCGAGCCGGCCGTGGCGCTGACCGTGCTGACGGGCGAGCGCGCGGGCGAGCACCGGCTCCTGCCGGGCGACGAGGTCGAGCCGGGGCCGAGCCGCGTGCTCGAGCTCGACGGCGAGACGGTCTTCGCCGAGGTGCTCGGGCCGCCACCGAGGCTGATCGTCGTCGGCGGAATCGACACCGCGGAGGAGCTCTGCCGCTCCGCGAAGGCCCTGGGGTGGCGGACGGCCGTGGCCGACCCGCGGCCTGGTCTCGTCACCCGCGAGCGCCTGCCGAGCCCGGATGAGCTCGTCGTCGCCTGGCCCGCGGAGGCGCTGGAGCAGCTCGCGCCCGGCGCCGACACCGCGGTCGTCGTGCTCACGCACGAGGAGCGGCTGGACGTGCCCGCGCTCGTCTCGGCGCTGGCGAGCGAGGCCTTCTACGTCGGCGCGATCGGCTCGCGCCGTACGCAGGGCAAGCGCCGTGAGCGTCTGCTCGAGGCCGGAGTCGGCGAAGAAGAGCTCGAGCGGCTGGCCGGCCCGGCCGGCCTCGACCTCGGCGGGCACTCGCCTGCGGAGACCGCGCTCTCGATCCTCGCCGAGGTGCTGGCGGTCCGCGCCGGCCGATCGGGCGGGCGGCTCGTCGAGCGCAGCGGCCCGATTCACGCGCCCGCCTGAGCGTGTTCTGTTTCAGGCCGCTGACCCAGGCCGACGCCGAGGCGATCGCCGGCTGGCACTACCCCGAGCCGTACGCCTTCTATGACTGGGTCGCAGACCAAGACGACCTCGCCGAGCTGCTCGACCCGGCCAAGCGCGGCGACGTGTACGCGGCCGTCGACGACGCGAGCGGCGAGCTGGTCGGCTTCTTCTCGTTCAAGCCGAAAGGCCCAGGGGCGGTCGAGATCGGGCTCGGCCTCCGGCCCGACCACACCGGCCGCGGTCTGGGCCTCGAGTTCGTCGAGGGCGGTCTGGAGCACGCGCGCGCGCGCCTCGAGCCCGAGGAGTTCACGCTCGCGGTCGCGGCCTTCAACACCCGCGCGATCACGGTGTACGAGCGGGCCGGCTTCGCCGAGACCCGGCGGTACCAGCACCACACGAACGGCGCCGACTGGGAGTTCGTCGAGATGCGCCGCCCCGCCTGACCCGTGGCGGCGGTCGTCCTTGCGTGCGTCTCCGCCGCGCTCTTCGGCGCAATGGCGGTCGCGGTCCGGTTCGCGCTGCGCCGCTTCGACGACGCCGAGGTCGGCGCGCTCGCGATGTCCTCGGTCGCCCTCGCCGTGACCGGGCTGATCGGGCTCGCGGCGGCCGACGGCTTCGACCTGGGCGAGCTCTGGCCGTTCTTGGTCGCCGGCGCGATCGCGCCCGGCCTCTCGCAGATCCTGTTCGTGCGCGCGGTGCGCGAGGCCGGTGCGGCCAGAACGTCCGTGCTGATGGGGACGGCGCCGCTCGTCGCCGTGGCCATCGCGCTCACCGTTCTCGGCGAGCCGGTGCGCGTGCCGCTGCTGGTCGGCGCCGCCCTGATCGTCGCCGGCGGCGTCGCGCTTGCGAACGAGCGCGTCAGGCCCGAGGACTTCCGGCGGCTCGGCGTCCTCTTCGCCCTCGCGGCGACCGTGCTCTTCGCGGTGCGCGACAACGTGCTGCGCTCGATCGCAAAGGGAACGGACGTCCACCCGCTCGTGGCGGCTCCGGTCTCGCTGCTGGCCGGCGCGGCGACGGTTGCTCTCTACCTCGCGGTCACGCGCGGTGGCTCGTGGGCACGCGGCTACGGCAGTGCCCTGCGCGCCTTCCTGCCGGCCGGTGTGTTCTTCGGCCTCTCGTACGCGGCGCTCTTCGAGGCCTACTACCGCGGCCGCGTCAGCGTGGTCGCGCCCCTTGTCGCGACCGAGTCGCTCTGGGGAGTTGCCTTCGCGGTGCTGCTCCTGCGGCGCAGCGAGCTCGTGGGCCGGCGGCTGCTCGCTGGCGCCGTGCTGATCGTGGCCGGCGGCGTCCTCATCGGTGCGTGGCGATAATCCAGGCGTGGGCTGGCTGAGCGAACTCGTCGAGCAGCGGGGCGCCGAGGCGCTCGATCTCCACGCGCAGACGATCAACCCGCAGTTCGTGAAGCTGCTGCGGAC